>JAUVWV010000225.1 GCA_030603925.1 Thauera sp.
CGCGGGAGCCGCGGAGCGCGCAGTCTGCTGGGCGGCCGGCTGGACGGCTGTGCCTGGCGTGGCGGCGGCCAGCGCCAGCGGAGGGGCGGCGGCCGGACCCAGGTCGCGGATCAGGGCCAGGGGCGGTTGCTGGGTGGCCTGGCGCGGCGCGGCGCGGCCGGCGTCGAGCTGCAGCGCGCGGTCGTAGGCCTCGTTGGCCAGCTGGGCGTATAGGTCGCCGAGGTTGGCGTGCGCGGTGGCGTAGCTCGGATGGGTGCGGATGGCGCGTTCGAGCGCGTCGCGCGCCTTGTCGTAGTTGCGCTGGCGGGCGTGCAGCACGGCGAGGTTGTTGTACGGCTCGGGCAGGCTGGGAAAATCTTCGGCGAGCTTCTGGAATACCGCGATCGCCTCAGCCGTGCGGTTCAGTTCCGCCAGTGCGACGCCGCGCAGGAAGCGGCCTTCGGCGTTGCGCGGGTCGCCCGCGATCAGGCGATCGGATGCCGCCAGCGCGCGTTCATGCTGGCCCTGCTTGAGCAGGGCGCGGATGTCCTTGGCGGGATCGGAGGCGTGAAGGGGGGCGGAGCCGAGGGTCAGGACCAGCGCCAGGGCGCCGAGGGCGGCAGAGGGACGGATTCTCATGTACTATAATGCATTGATTTTCGGGGGGATGTCCCTGCAACTCAACGGGCGATTCTACCAACAACCCCGGACATCCCACAATCGGACCACGGTCGCCCGGCGGTCGCGGTTCATCCAAGGCGGGTTCGCTTCGAACCCGCTTTTTTGCTGTTGGTTCCCCGCCGGGCGCGCCGCCGCGTGCCGTGCGGGGGCGGTCATTCGGACAAGGTCATGCTACAGATTCACAACTCCCTGACGCGAAAGAAGGAAATCTTCACCCCGATCGAACCCGGCAAGGTCCGCATGTATGTGTGTGGCATGACTGTATATGACTATTGCCACCTCGGGCATGCCCGCGTGATGGTGGTGTTCGACATGGTGTCGCGCTGGTTGCGCGCGAGCGGCTACCAGGTGACCTATGTGCGCAACATCACCGACATCGACGACAAGATCATCCGCCGCGCGGGTGAGAACGGCGAGTCCATCCGTGCGCTGACCGACCGCTTCATCGCCGCCATGCACGAGGACGCCGATGCGCTCGGCGTGCTGCGCCCGGAGCACGAGCCGCGCGCCACCGAGTATGTGGAGCAGATGCAGCAGATCATCGAGAAGCTGCAGAAGAACGGCCTGGCCTACGTCGCCGCCAACCGCGACGTGTGCTATTCGGTGCGCAAGTTCCGCGGCTACGGCAAGCTGTCGGGCAAGTCGCTCGACGAGTTGCGCGCCGGCGAACGGGTCGATGTCTCCGGCGACAAGCAGGACCCGCTGGACTTCGTGCTGTGGAAGCACGCACGCGAGGATGAGCCGGGCGAGGTGAAGTGGGCGTCGCCCTGGGGCAGCGGGCGGCCGGGCTGGCACATCGAGTGCTCGGCAATGAGTTCGCAGCTGCTTGGCGACCACTTCGACATCCACGGCGGCGGCCAGGACCTGCAGTTCCCCCACCACGAGAACGAGATTGCGCAGTCCGAGGGCGCGCACGGCCATGCCTTCGTCAATTACTGGATGCACAATGGCTTCGTGCGGGTGGACGACGAGAAGATGTCCAAGTCGCTGGGCAACTTCTTCACCATTCGTGACGTCCTCAAGCAGTACGACGCCGAGGTGGTGCGCTTCTTCATCCTGCGTGCGCACTACCGCAGCCCGCTGAACTATTCCGATGCCCATCTGGAGGATGCGCGACACGCGCTGACCCGCCTCTACACCGCGCTGAAGAACGTGCCGCCGGCCGTATGCGCGGTCGACTGGGAGGAGGCCCACGCACAGCGCTTCAAGGCGGCGATGGATGACGACTTCAACACCGCCGAGGCGGTCGCGGTGTTGTTCGAACTGGCGAACGAGGCCAACCGCGGCGCGGATGCGGCGCTGGCAGGTCAGCTGCAGGCGCTCGGTGGCGTGCTCGGCTTGCTCGGGCGAGACCCGGTGGCCTTCCTGCAGGGCGCCACCGGTGTGGCCGCGGACGATGGCGCGGCGATCGAGGCGCAGATCGCGGCGCGCATCGAGGCCAAGAAGGCGAAGAACTATGCCGAGGCCGACCGCATCCGCGCCGAATTGCTGGCGCGCGGCGTCGTGCTGGAGGATTCCGCGCAGGGCACCACCTGGCGCCGTGCCTGAGGCCCCCCGCCCCACGCCGCGGCGTGGGGCGGGCCGCCGTCAGCGGGTGAAGTTGCCGCGGCTGATGACGCTGAGGTCCACATAGTCCATGGCCACATGGCGGCGTGGCGAGAACTGCAGGCGCAGGCCGCCGGCATCCCAGTTGCCGAGTCCCTGCAGTGCTGCGACCAGGCGTTCGCGCGTCAGGTCGCGGCCGGCGCGGCGCAGCGCCTCGGTGAAGGTCTTGGCGGCGATGAAACCTTCCAGCGCGGTGTAGGAGTAGGGCTGGCGGGCCTGGTCGGCGAGCCGGCGGTATTCGCGCACCACCGAGAAGTCGAGGCGGAAGGGCGAGGGCACCACCTGCGCGATCACCAGTCCATGGGCATCCTTGCCGAGCTCGCGGATCAGCTGGCGGCTGCTGATCACCGACAGGCCGTACAGCATCGGCTTCGCCTGGGTGGCGTGCAGCGCGCGCATGAAGGCGGCCGAGCTGTTGCCCGCGGTCACCAGGATCAGCGCGGCCGGGTTGGCGGCCGCCACCCGGCGGGCGCTTTCCGCCGCATCGGCACCGCTCGAGGCGATCGGCGAGACCACCGCGGGGCGCAGGTTGTGGCGCACGAGCGCCTGTTCGGCGGCGTCCAGGCCGGCCTGGCCGAAGGGGTCGGCATGGTGCACCACGCCGATGGAGCGCACGCCCAGGGTCACCAGGTGGGCGACCATGGCTTCGATTTCCTGGGCGTAGGAGGCGCGCAGGTGGAACACGTAGGGATTGAGCGGCTCGCGCAGCACGTCGGCGCCGGTGTACGGGGCGAAGAACGGCACGCGTGCGCGGGTGGCTACCGGGATGGCCTGCAGGCTGGGGCCGGTGCCGAAACAGCCGAACAGCGCGAAGACCTCCTGCTCTTCGATCAGCTGGGCGACGTTGGCCGCGGCCTTCTCGGGGTTGTACTCGTCGTCCAGGGTGAGCAGTGCGATGCGCCGCCCGTTCACGCCGCCGCGCGCGTTGAGGTCGTCGAAGTACATCGTCGCGCCGGAGAGGTACTCGCGGTTGAGTTCCGCCAGCGGGCCGCTCAGGGCGCCGGAGTGGCCGAGTACGATGGTTTCGGCGGTGACGCCCTGTTGTGCGGCGGCCGGGGCGACCGGCAGCAGCGCGGCAAGGCCGAGCAGGGCAGTGGAGGCGAGGGTGCGCAGCAGGCTCATGCGTTCTCCGTTACTCGTTGCGGTGAGGCGGCGGAGCGAGGCCTCCGGCCGCCCGCGAAGGCGTCGGAAATGCGATTGGCCCGGCAATTCGTCCGGGATGCGGCATGTTCGCCGTCTGTCTGTCTCCACCTGCGGCGAGTATAACCAAGAACGTGTGCAGGTGGTTTGCTGGCGATGCCAGAAGAATGGGCCGGCGCACCCCGTTGCGGGGCGCGCCGGCCCATGGCGAACAAGCGCGGTGACGGTGGGCTACGCCGGAAGGTCTGGCGTCAGGGCGTGAAGAAATCCCGGACCTTGTCCATCCAGGACTTGGCCTTGGGGTTGTGGCGGTCCACGTCGGTGCGCGACAGCTCCTCGAATTCGCGCAGCAGGTCGCGCTGGCGTTCGGTGAGGTCCACCGGCGTTTCCACCAGCACATGGCAGAGCAGGTCCCCGTGGGCGTGCGAGCGCACGTTCTTGATGCCCTTGCCGCGCAGGCGGAAGACCTTGCCGGTCTGGGTTTCGGCCGGAATCTTCAGTCGCGCCATGCCGTCCAGCGTGGGAATCTCGATCTCGCCGCCGAGCGCCGCAGTGGTGAAGCTGATCGGCATCTCGCAGTGCAGGTCGTCGTGGTCGCGCTCGAACACCGCGTGCTTGCGGATGTGGATCTCCACGTAGAGATCGCCCGGCGGGCCGCCGTTGACGCCCGGCTCGCCATGGCCGGCGTGGCGCAGGCGCATGCCTTCATCGATGCCGGCGGGGATCTTCACTTCCAGGGTCTTCTGCCGCTTGACGCGCCCGGCGCCGTGACAGGCGGTGCACGGCTCGGGGATGATGCGTCCGCTGCCGTGGCATTTCGGGCAGGTCTGCTGGATGGAGAAGAAGCCCTGCTGGATGCGCACCTGGCCGGCACCGCCGCAGGTCGGGCAGGTCTTGGGCTGGGTGCCGGGTTTGGCGCCGCTGCCGTGGCAGGTGTCGCACTCTTCCACGGTGGGGATGCGGATGGTCTTGTCCGCGCCGCGTGCCGCCTCTTCCAGCGAGATTTCCAGGTTGTAGCGCAGGTCCGCGCCGCGATAGACGTTGGAGCGCCCGCCGCCGCCGCGTCCGCCGCCGAAGATCTCGCCGAAGATGTCGGAGAAGGCGTCCGAGAAGCCGTCGAAGCCCTGTCCGCCGCCCGGGCCGGCGCCCATGGACGGATCGACGCCGGCATGGCCGTAGCGGTCGTAGGCGGCCTTCTTCTGTTCGTCGGAGAGGATCTCGTAGGCCTCCTTGGCCTCCTTGAACTTGTCCTCGGCCTCCTTGTTGTCCGGATTGCGGTCCGGATGGTACTTCATGGCCAGCTTGCGGTAGGCCTTCTTGATCTCGTCGTCGCCGGCGTCGCGATTGACGCCGAGAACCTCGTAGTAATCCCGTTTCGACATGGTTCCTCGCTCAGGCACTGATTCATGCAAAGGCCGAGCCCGCACCGGAGGGACGCTCCGGCGGGGGCTCGGCCAGCGGTGCTACCGCCCGGCGGGCGCTTACTTGCTGTCCTTCACCTCGGTGAACTCGGCGTCCACCACATCGGCGTCGGCTGCCTTGCCGCCGGCCGACTGTCCGGCTTCCGCGGCACCCGGCTGCGCGCCGGCTTCGCCCTGCGACTGGGCGTACATCTTCTCGCCCAGTTTCTGGCTGGCCTTGGCAAGGGCCTCGCTCTTCGCGTCGATGGTGGCCTTGTCGTTGCTCTTCAGCGCCTCTTCGGCCTCCTTGATGGCGGACTCGATCGCCGACTTCTCGCCTTCGTCGAGCTTGTCGCCGTGCTCGGCCACCGCCTTCTTCACCGAGTGGATCAGCGCGTCGCACTGGTTGCGTGCATCCACCAGCTCGTGCGCCTTCTTGTCCTCTTCGGCGTGCGCGGCGGCGTCCTGCACCATGCGCTCGACTTCCTCGTCCGACAGGCCGGAGTTGGCCTGGATCTTGATCTTGTTCTCCTTGCCGGTGGCCTTGTCCTTGGCGGATACGTGCAGGATGCCGTTGGCGTCGATGTCGAAGGTGACCTCGATCTGCGGCATGCCGCGCGGCGCCGGCGGAATGTCGGAGAGGTTGAACTGGCCCAGGCTCTTGTTGCCGGCGGCCATCTCGCGCTCGCCCTGCAGCACGTGGATGGTCACGGCCGACTGGTTGTCGTCTGCGGTGGAGAACACCTGGCTGGCCTTGGTCGGGATGGTGGTGTTCTTCTGGATCAGCTTGGTCATCACGCCGCCCAGGGTCTCGATGCCCAGCGACAGCGGGGTGACGTCGAGCAGCAGCACGTCCTTGACCTC
>JAUVWV010000150.1 GCA_030603925.1 Thauera sp.
ATGGCTTCGATCAGGTTGTAGCGCCAGCCCTGTTCGTGGGCCTGGTGCACGAATTCGCGCACGTAGCGCGCCTGGTTGACCTGGGAGGGACGCGATTCGGCACGCTGCCGCCCGGCACTGGGCCAGCCGGTCTCGCCGATCATCACGGGCTTGTCGAAGGCGGCGCGCACCTCGTCGAGCACCTGTGCGACATGCGCCACCGCGGCATCGATATGGACGGGGTGATCCTCCCAGAACGGCAGGATGTGCACCGTCACGCGATCCACCTCCTTCGCCAGTTCCCGGTTCTGCAGCCAGAACTCCCAGACGTCGGCATAGGTGACCGGTACCCGCGCACGGCTGCGCGCATGGGCGAGCAGTTCGCGCATTTCGGCTGCGGTGCGCTCGCGCCGCAGCAGGACCTCGTTGCCGACGATCAGGGCCTCGACCACGTCGTGATAGGCGTTTGCGAGATCGATGGCGCGCGCCAGTTCGACCTCGTTGCGCCGCGCGTCGGCACCGATCCATGCCCCCAGCAGGACCCGCAGGCCGAGTTCGCGCGCGACCGCGGGAACCTGCTCCAGCCCCTGGTCGACCGAGTAGAGCCGCACGCATTCGCTGATCTGCGCCAGTGCGCTGAGGTCTTCGACGATCTGGCTGCGTGGGATGCGCAGATCCGGATCGAAAGGCGTCTGGCCCGGCAAACGGAAGGGCGCGTAGGAGACGCACTGCAGCTTCTCGCCCTCCGCCAGGTGGAGGTCGTGCATGGCGACCGGACGCATCTGCCAGGCGAGGTAGCCGAGCAGGGCGAGGAGGGCGAGCAGGCTGAGGCCGGACAGGCTGCGAATGCGCGCGCAGGACAGGGGGGGTGTGGGCTGCAAGGTGGTTGGCCGCAAACGGGAAGGGCGGATTCTACCCGCCGCCGTTACGGCAGTGCGGTGTTTCCGCAGGCTGCCCGAATCGGGTAATGGCGATGCCTTTGCGATCTGTTGTTGCTGACCCTTTGCGTGCCCGTCTGGTATATCGTTACGGGCACTCCAGTACTTTGCATTGTGCATGCGCTCAACCTCTTCCGGCCTCCCGCCTGCCGTGATCGCGACGTCTCGCCGCGAGGCGGGCAACCCGGTTTCAGGTCTGCTCCGTGCAATGTTGCTGCTGATCCAGTTGTTTCTGCTCTGCGAGGTGCTGGCGGCGCCCCGCCCATTGAGCATCAGGCGGATCGGTCCCGAACAGGGGCTGTCTCAGGTGACCGCACGCACGATCGCGCAGGATGCCGCAGGGCTGGTCTGGATCGGTACCGAGAGCGGTCTGAATCTGTACGACGGGGTGCGGATAACCTACCTGCGCCACGACCCCGAAGACCCCGGCAGCTTGAGCGACAACTACGTGCGTGCGCTGCTCGCCGCCAGTGACGGTGGTATGTGGGTTGGCACGCTGGGGGGCGGGCTGAACCGCTTCGTTCCCGCAACGGGTGCTTTCGTCCGCTACCCGGCCGGACAGTTGCCGAGCGAGGATGTGGAGACGCTCTTCGGAGCGGCTGACGGTAGTGTGTGGATCGGACATGGAGCGGGGGTTTCGCGGCTCGATCCGATCACCGGCGGTTTTTCGCATATCGTGACGGCCAACGACGAACCGCTGGGAAAAGTGCTCGCGATCTCCCAGAGTCGAGATGGCGATATCTGGCTGGGCACTGCGCGCAACGGGCTGTACCGGCTTGCTGCGGGCAAGGATGGTGCGCATGGCGGCAAGGCGCGCTGGGCTGCGCTGTCGCCCGGCGACGTGGTGCTCGCCTTGCACACATCCCGTGACGGCGGGTTGTGGGTTGGAACCGAGAACAGCGGACTGTATCGTCTGGAGCCTGCCGACGAGCGGCTGCGGCCGGTCGAGGGCGAGTACGACCGCGAAGTGACCGCGATTGCGGAAGATGATCAAGGGGCGATCTGGTTTGCCACGTGGTCGGGCGGAGTGAACCGCATCGATCCGCTGGACGGGCGTATCGAGACCTATCGGAACCGGGGAGGGCTGCCGGGCAGTCTGAGCAGCAACACGGTAATCAGTCTGATGCGCGATCATAGCGGGGTTCTGTGGGCAGGAACCTTCGATGCCGGGGTCAATCTGGTGATGCCCTACGATGGGGCCTTCGAGCATCATGCATACGACCCGGTTCGTCCCGATGGGTTGATCCATTCCATGGTCTGGAGCTTTGCCGAGAGTCCTTCGGGTGATATCTGGGTAGGCACGCGGCGCGGTCTGAGCCGCTTCGATCGGGCCAGCGGCAACGCAACGGCCTATCTGGCACAGGGTCGATGCACTGACCTCGGCATCGGGGTCGACGTGCGTGCGCTGTTGCCCGAAGGCGAGCAGCTCTGGCTTGGTCTGGCCGATGGCGGGCTGGTACTGCTGGATCCCGAAAACTGCGGGCGGCGGTCCTACCGCGAGCAACTGAGCAGTGCACGCGTGAGGCTGCTGCTGCGTGATGCGGCGGGGGAGCTCTGGATCGGCACGGACAACGGCTTGAACAGGCTTGATCCGGTAAGCGGCTGGATGCGTCACTACCGCGCGGACGGGCGGGAGGGCAGCCTGCCGCACAACCGCATTCGAAGCCTTTACGAAGATGCGGACGGCGTTCTGTGGGTGGGAAGCAGCGGGGGGCTGAGCCGTTTCGACGCAGCAACGGACCGCTTCATTACCTTCACGCGTGCGGACGGTCTGCTCAGCGATGACGACGTACGCGGCATCTACCGGGATGAGGAGGGCATACTCTGGCTGGCAACCGGTATCGGGCTCACACGCCTGGATCCGGAAACCCGCCGGGCCCGTTTCTTCTACGAGAAGCACGGACTGAGCAACAACACGCTCTACAGCGTGATTCCGGACGGTCCCCATCTCTGGATCACGACCAACGGCGGGCTGACGCGTTTTGACCGTCACAGTCATGCGGTGATGCGTTTCGACCACGGCGACGGGCTGCAGAGCAACGAGTTCAACTTCAACGCGCACTTGAAGCTGAGCGGCGGCGAGCTGCTACTGGGCGGGATAGCCGGGTTCAATCTGATGTATCCCTCGCGCCTGATGCGCGACGTTCCTCCCCCCAAGCTGCAGCTCGCGTATGTTTCCGGCAACGGCGGTGAGCGGCGTTACGTTGCGGGCGCTGCGGGCAGCGCGGCCTTCACTGAACTGGCCGGCGGGAGTGTCAGCTTCGAGCCCCGCGTTCTGCACTACCTGAACAGCGGGCGCAATGGCTACCGCTACCGCCTGCTCGGGTACGACCAGGACTGGACAACCGCTTCGGTCGTGCAGGCCAGCGTGACCTACAGCGACCTGCCTCCTGGCGAGTACCGCTTCCAGGTCGTCGGCTTCGCCGCCAACGAAGTCGAAAGCGGTCCGCCGCTCGAACTCGCCTTCCGAGTGCCGCGGCCGGTCTGGATGCAACCGTGGGTCCTGCTTGCCGCCTTGCTGGCCTTCGTCGGCTTGGCGTGGCTGCTTGCCACGCTGCGTACCCGTGCGCTGCGGGCGCGCGCGACCAGTCTGCAGGCCGACGTGGATCGAAAGACCGGCGAGATTTCCGCGCAGAACGAACGACTCAATCGGCAGGCGGATGAGTTGCAGCGCCTGCTGGCCAACCAGGCCGACTTCTACCGGCGCGTTGCACATGAACTGAAGACGCCGCTGACCCTGATCACCTTGCCGCTGAGCCGCCTCCAGACCCTGGCCGAGTCGCGGCACGACGCACGCGATGCGCTCGCGACCGTTGCACGGGGTGTCGAGCGCCTGGATCAACTCGTCGATCAGTTGACCGAAGTGGCGCTCGATCGACGGGAGACGGGTGCGGAGCGACAGACCTTCGGCCTCAGGGCCTTCCTCGAACCGCTCGTCGGGCTTTATGCCCAGGCGGCAATGGATGCCGGGATCCGGCTGCAGCTGGCCCCGCTCGCCGATGTGGCGGTTACTGTGCATCGTGCGGTCTTCGAGGACGTCCTGCACAACCTGCTGGGTAATGCGCTCAAGTACACACCGGTCAGCGGCGAGTTGCGCGTCCAGGTGGAGTTGTTGCCGGAGCAGGGCATGCTGCGTCTGGGCGTGTCCGACAGCGGGCCCGGTCTGAGCGCGGGCGAACGCGAGCGGATCTTCGAACGTGGATACCGGACCGCTCATGCAATGGCACGCGATCCGGGGGGACACGGTCTCGGGCTGCATATCAGCAGATCGAGGCTGCGCGCCGTCGGAGGCGAGATCGTCGTTTGCAGCGAACCGGGGAAAGGGTGCCTGTTCATTGCGGACTTGCCGTGTACCTGGAGTGGCACGGCCAGTGCGAATCCGGCGGACCAGCCGCAGCAACTGGAGCAGGAGGGGAGCGCTGCGGCGCACGAGGAAGTCGATCTGTTGTTCGTCGAAGACGATCCCGATCTTCGCATCGCGCTTGCTGCGGCCTTTGCCGGCCATTACCGTCTGCGCCTGGCCGCCAGCATGGGTGAAGGTCTGGCGCTGGCACGTGAGCATCTTCCGGAACTCGTGGTATGCGACCGCATGCTGCCCGATGGCGACGGCCTTGGCCTGATCGAGCAACTTAAGCAGCATCCGGACACCTGCCATATTCCGGTGGTGGTCCTGACCGCGCTCGCCGGACCGGGTAGCCAGCAGGAGGGCTGGCGCTCGCTGGCCGACGACTATGTCGCCAAGCCTTTCCAGCCCGAGATCCTGCGTCTGCGTATCGACAGCCATATTCGCAACCGCAGGCTGATCCGGAACTGGGCCCGTTCGAACCTGCTGGAACCGGGGGGCGCATCCAGGACGACTTCGACGGATGGTGGCGTTGCGGACGAGCGCTCGGCGGTGGATGCGCGCTACGTCGCCCGCCTGGAGGAAGCCGTATTCGGTCGCCTGACGCGGGGTGAGTGCCAATTGGAAACGATTGCCGCCGATCTGAGCCAGAGCGCCAGAACGCTGCAGCGCAAGCTGCAGGCCCTGTATGGTTGCGGATTCAGCGAGTACGTGGCGGATCTGCAGCTGAGAAAGGTGAAGGAGTCGCTGGACCGGGGCATGAGCGTAAAGCAGGCCGCACTGGAAGCGGGCTTCTCGACTCAGTCGTACATGGGACGGGTCTTCCGCAGGAGAGTCGGAATGACGCCTTCCGAGTACCGGATGACCCGTGTCCGGGCCAGCACGCACTAACCGTGCTCCATGACGGGCGCGCCTGCGGGACGCAAGGGCGAATCTGAGTACGTGCGCGGATCTCCGGTTCTCCGGAAGCGCCGCATTATTGCGTCAATCGTTGTCACTTTCGCGCCAGAATCGCATGGCGCACCGTCGGTCATCCCGTCTGGACGGTAGATTACTCCTCGGCGCAGCGGCATATGCCCTGCAGGTTTTCGAAGAGGAGGAGAAGCGCCATGATCCCGTTTCAGAGACTGTTCGTTGCCATCCCGCTCGGCCTGGTGCTGTCCGCCTGCGTGTCCGGGGGAGGTTACAAACCCGTCTCCGCTCAATTGCCGGAACTGGAGGTCGGCTTTGCCGCACCGGAATGGACCGGTGGTGCCCTGCCGGCAGGACAGCAGTGCTCGCTGTTCGGCGGCAAGGGGGCGACGCCGCCACTGCGGCTGGGCAGCATCCCGGCCGGCGCGAATGCGATCATCGTCGAGTTCAACGACCTCGATTTTGCTCCCCTTTCTTCGGGAGGCGGTCATGGAAAGATCGGCTTCTGGCACAACGGCGGCACGTCGGTCGAACTGCCCGCAGTGCCGGGCGATACCGCCACACTGCCGGACGGCAGCTTTGTCGAGGCGCGTGCCCGTTCGACCGGCATGTACGCCTCCCCCGGCTATCTTCCGCCGTGCTCCGGCGGCCGCGGCCACACCTATGTGGCCGACGTGAAAGCGGTCTACAAGGCGCGCAAGGAGGGCGAGGAGAATCGACTGCTCGCGCAGCGGCGCATCGTCATCGGCAAGTACTGAAGGGGCGGTCCGGTATGGTTCGCCGTGCCGGATCGCGTTCAGGAAGGACTGGCGGGGAGCAAGGAGCTGATATGTCCGGGTACGGCAGCCTGACGGCGCATACTTCCAGGTTCGCGGCCGACGGTGTGGCGTTCGGGACGTTGACGCTGCGCCAGCGCCTGCTGTTGGCCGTCCTCGTGCCTGCCGCGCTCCTCGCGGTCGGGGTTGCGTGGCTATTCTTGCTGCACAACGCGCGAGCGCTCGAGGAGGCGCTACGCGAGCGGGGGCTGGCCATTGTCCGCTTCCTCGCGCCTGCAGCCGAGTGGGGGTTGGCGTCGTCGAGCCAGCAGGTGCTCTTGCCCCTCTTGCAGGCCGCGATGGCGCAACGCGGCGTGACCGCTGTCATCGTCTACGATGCGGACGGGTTTGTCGTATCCAGGGTCGGTGTTCCGACGCTGACCCCGGATCTGCGCGCTGCGGTCGCAGACGGCGGCGTGCTCGGACGCGGAACGGAGCGGATGGCTTTCTTCGCCCAGGTGCTGGCCGCGCCACTGCGTGCCGACGGTGCGGGGGCTCCCGCGGGCGGGGAAACGGCGACGCCGCTCGGGTGGGTACATGTCGAGCTCGAGACGCAGACCGTGCAAGCGAACCGGCGTGCCGGAGCGGTTCAGGCTTTGCTCGCCGTGGTCCTCGGGCTGACGGTAACGGCTGCGCTGGCTGCGCGGCTGGCCCGCTCGGTCACCGCGCCTTTGTCGAGGCTCGGCGCCGCAGTGAGTCAGATGGCGGCAGGCCGTTACGATACCTATGTGCCGTCGAGTTGCGCAATGGCGGAGCTGCGCGAACTTGAACAAGGCTTCAACAGCATGGCACAGGCGATCGCGCGCGCCCAGAATACGCTCCAGGCGCATGTCGAGGAGGCCACCGCCCGGCTGGCCTTCCAGGCCTTTCGCGATCCGCTCACCGAACTGCCGAATCGACGCGCCTTCGAACAGGCACTTGAGGCGTCCGTCGCCAGTTCCCGGCACGCCGGCGAGCGCGATGTGCTGTGCTATCTCGATCTTGACCGCTTCAAACGGGTCAACGACAGTTGCGGGCATGCGGCGGGCGACGAGCTGCTGCGACGCGTCGCCGTGGTGCTGCGCCACGAGGTGCGCGACGACGATCTTGTCTGTCGAATCGGCGGCGACGAGTTCGCGCTCATCCTGTACGCGTGTGAACCGCAGGAGGCGCGCCGCATCGCCGACGAGCTGTGCAGGTCGATCGGGGCCATCCGCTTCGAATGGAACGGCCAGTCGTTCGACATCGGCGCGAGCATCGGTCTGGCCCGCATCGACGGCGCCAGGCGTTCTGCGGCCGACATCCTGGTCGCAGCCGACATGGCCTGCTACGCCGCCAAGCGTGGCGCGGCGTGCGGCCGATCAGGGCGTAGTGCGTAGGTAGCCGGAGCACGGGCTCATCTCCGTGCTCCGCATTGGCGCGGCATGCGACAGCCGTTCCCTGTCGCGCCCGCGCTCCGCTCAATACTCCGACATCGGCACGCAGGCGCAGAACAGGTTGCGGTCGCCATACACGTCGTCGATGCGTCCCACGCTCGGCCAGAACTTGTTCTCCGCCACCCAGGGCAGCGGGAAGGCGGCTTCCTCGCGGCTGTATGCGTGGTTCCACGCGGCGGCGGAGACCTCGAACTGGGTGTGCGGGGCGTTCTTCAGCGGGTTGTCCTCGGCCGGCAGCTCGCCGCGTTCGATGCGGGCGATTTCCTCGCGGATCGCCACCATCGCAGCGATGAAGCGGTCCAGCTCGGCCAGGTCTTCCGACTCGGTCGGCTCCACCATGATGGTGCCGGGCACCGGGAAGGACATGGTGGGGGCGTGGAAGCCGTAGTCCATCAGGCGTTTGGCGATGTCCACCTCACTGATCCCGGTGGCGGCCTTGAGCGGGCGGATGTCGAGGATGCACTCGTGCGCCACCCGGCCCTTGCCGCCGGTGTACAGCACCGGGAAGTGCGGCGCGAGCCTCGTCGCCACGTAGTTGGCGTTGAGGATGGCCACCTCGGTGGCGCGCTTGAGGCCTTCGCCGCCCATCATGGCGATGTACATCCACGAGATCGGCAGGATGCTGGCCGAGCCGAAAGGTGCGGCGGAAACCGCGCCCTGTCCCTTGTTGGCGCGGTTCGGAGCGCCGGTGGGTGACACCACGTGGTCTGCCATGAAGGGGGCGAGATGGGCCTTCAGGCCGATCGGGCCCATGCCCGGGCCGCCGCCGCCGTGCGGGATGCAGAAGGTCTTGTGCAGGTTCATGTGCGAGACGTCCGCGCCGATGGTGGCCGGCG
>JAUVWV010000111.1 GCA_030603925.1 Thauera sp.
CGACCAACTCGACGCGGCGCGTGCGCGATGCAGAGAAATCGATGCGCGCGCCAAAGTTGCCGACGTCGGCAACTTTGGCAACGTGGTACCAATCACGCGGGCACGGAGATCTTGAGTTGTCGAGATCCCCGACGTATCAGCACCTTGACCCGGTGATCGGAAGTCCGAACCGTTCGGGGTTTTCTCCAAACGGTTTGGGTCGGGTGGCTTCCTGGAACAGGCGGGCGCGGAATCGACGTAGGGGCGTCGCCACGGCGACGCTTTTGGTTTCCTCCGCGGCGGAACATGCACGCAGCTGATGCCGCGAAAACAAAGGGCTTCCAGTTCATTGGCTTCCGCCAGTGGCGGAAAACGGCGTCGCCACGGCGACGGATTGTGCCGCACCGTGCAGCGTTACGCGCGCTCCAGTGCCCGCCGCCTTGCCCGTTCATCAATCTCCCGGCGGCGCGCTTCCGCCTTCTCGATCATCGCGACGCGGCGCGCGACGATGGCCGGGTCGACGATGAAGTCGATGATCCTCGCCTGGACCCACTGGCTCACGTTCTTGTCCGGAACAACCGAGCGGGCGGCCAGATCGTTGATCCAGCTCTGTGCGGCTTTCCTGGCGCGCTTCATGTCGCCCAGGCTCGCGGCGGTCTTTGCGATCAGGTAGTCGCTCAGCGTGTCGCTGATGGTGACCGAGGAGAGCTTGCCGTTGGCGCGGATGTAGTAACGCATGGATTCGTCCTGAATGTCTGCCGTGCGGAAATTGCACTATAGTACATTTTTGTGCCGATACTGGGTTTGCGGCGTATGGCACGGCGGAAAAACGCTTCAAAAAGTCTGCCGCGGCAGATATTGCATCTATGTGCAATCGTGCATCAACGCACGTTTGCACTATGGTGCAATGCGCCGGCATTGGCGCATTGCACTTAAATGCAATGACGCGACGTCTACCGATTGCATTTAAGTGCAAAAACAACTTGCCTGAAGCCCTCCCTCGTGCCATAGTGCCGTTGCGCGGTCAAACAACCCGCGCCGGGTTTGGAAGCCCGGAAAGCAAAGGCGCATCAGCGCCCGCCGAGGCGTTTTTTTTTTACGTCCTACGGCTCTGAATGTTTCGGCGACGAAACATTTCAATTGCGGCTGTGCGCGGGGCACCTTCGGGTGCGCCGGGTCCCTTTGCCCCGGTCTTCCAACCCGCGTACAGTCCGCCACCCCCTCGATTGGAAGCGAGGGACGGCGGCTCAACTGCAAAGGAGCCGTACCATGAAGCCAGTTCAGGCACTCAGCACGTGGGCACGTCGGCGTCGTGCCGCCGCCCACCGCGCGATGGCGTTTTCCGCGCTACGCGCCAACTCCAGCACCGCCACCCGCCTTTCCCGTTACAAGCACCACATGCAGCGCGCCCGCGCCCTGGAGGCCGAGGCAAATGCCGCGTCGACGTGGCATTTGATCATGCCGGCCGAAGGGGGTGCGCAATGACTACCCCGTTCAAGCCGATGGAACCCGATGTGTTCGGGCATTTTCAGCAGGTGCGTCGCGCCATCGGCGACACTAGCCTTCTCGACCTGCTGAACGAGCTTGGCTGTCTGGTCAGCCGGAGCCGCGCCGCGCTCTTTGCGGTGAAGGCGATGCTGCTTGAGCAGCTGCGCACTGATACGGACGTGCATGCGCTGAACCTGGCCGAGATGGCCTATGAGGCGCTGTGCGGTCGTTTCGAAGAGCTGGAAGTCGAGATCGAGCAGTATGATGTTTCCGCCTATCAGCAGATCAGGATGCTCGTCGAGGTGGCAAACGCGCTTGCGGTCGCCGCCGCGTCTGGAAGCAGCAAGACAGACTTGGACGCCCAGGTGAAGATTCTTTGGGCCCATAAAGCAGCGGGCGTGGCCACGGAGGAGCACTGCCAAGCCTTCGTGGATTCGGTGGCAGCGCGTGGCTTGGAAGTGATCATGGTCACCATGCTGGTCGACGAGGCGCCGCACGTGGTGGATGCTGATGAAGCGGAGGATCTGATCCGTCGCAAGGTTGCGAAGCGGATTCCGGCGGGCGCACAGGAGAAGGCGCAGGCGTCTTGCGACGCGGCCGAGGAGGCGGAGGCGCTGCCGCGTGCAGCGGGTCGCTCGGCCGGGGCGAAGGGCAGTGGCGCAAAACGGCCGCGCAAGGCGGCATGATGGCCCGGCATAGGGTTGGTAGGGGTAACGGCGTGTTCGGCCCGCCATAGGGCCGGCAGGTGCTTTACAAACAAAGGCGGCGGGGTGGCATACCCCGCCGCCTTTCTGTTTTCCGCTCATGCGGCGGTCGCGTCCCCTGCCAAATGTTTTGCTGTAGAACTTGTTCAAAACGTTTTAGCTTTCCTTCGTATTCAATACGGAGGAGCTGATGCCGACTTCCAAATACTCGGTCGACGACAGGCCGGACGTCCTCATCGAGCTGTGTGCCAAGGTCGTTGCTCTCCGCCTGACGGCAAAGCATGGCTTGGATGCTGAGGATGCGTACCGCATCGGTGCGGAATGTGCCGAGGAGGTTCGCACGGCGTTTGGTGGTGGCGCCGTCTACATCCCGAGGATGGACCCTACGAGGAACGTTGAGCGGGACCGGGAGATATTCAAGCGGTTCAACGGCAGAAATACCGGTGAGCTTGGCCTTGAATATGGGCTGACGAAGGAGCGCGTTCGCCAGATCATCGCTGCGCAGCGCGTACGGCGGGAGCGTTGATATGCCGGGCGTCAGTGCAACGATTCATATTTTTCGCGCGGGCCAGCATACGGATCACAGGGGCTCCTTGCGCGCTTTCTCGGCCAGGGATGTCCAGCAGATGGCAGCGGCTTACGAGGAGAGCAAGCGCCCAGCGCCAGTTGTCCTTGGACACCCGCCCGATGACCAACCGGCCCATGGGACGGTGAGCAGCCTGGTCGCTCGGGATGGCGATCTTCACGCGAAGGTCTTGCTTTCGCCGTGGATGGCTCAGGCAGTAAGGGTCGGGGCCTACCGGAAGGTTTCCGCCGCCTTCATTCCCCCGGCTGATCCGAATAACCCGGCGCCTGGTGCGTGGTACCTACGCCATGTAGGAATGCTGGGCGCAAATCCGCCCGCAATCAAGGGGCTGCAGCAAATGCGCTTCTCCGAGCATGGAGCGGTTTGCTTTGGCGAAGGGCTAACTGTCGATATGAAACCAAGCGAGGACGACATGGAGCACGAGAACTGCGACGCCGAGAGGCTGGTCATGCACAGAAGGATTCAGGACCGAATGCAGCAACAGCAGGGCTTGAGCTATGCCGAGGCCGCCCACCTGGTGGACGCGGAGCTCCAGTTCGGAGAAGGGGAGTTCGGCAGCGGGATGGCCGGTTTCGCGACTGCCGATCCGTACCGGGTCGAACTGCATAGGAAGATTCTCGCTTACCAGAAGCAGCACCCCGGCACGTCGTATAACGATGCGGCCCATGCGGTGATTCGCTAGTTTCCGACACTACCGAGGATAGAGATGGAACTCAATCAAGCGGTTGAAATCATCAAGCAGCAACGCGCCGAAATTGCCCGTGATCGTGACGCTATGCAACGCAGAAAGGGCGAGATCGCGGCGGAGATCGTCCGGCTGAGGGGTTTGCCAATCTCGTTTGATGATTGGGGCCAGTACCTGAAGGCCGAGATCGAGGACCAGGGAAAGGACTGGATGGGCCGATTGCCGTCGGCGATTCTCAGCAGAGGTTCGTTCAAGACACCTCAAAACGAAATCGGCTGGGATAAGTTCGAACGCGAAGATGGCAGTTTCGCTGCGTTTCCCCTCGTCGATCGCCTCGTGACGTTTGGCGGAGAGTCGGCTTTCGGCGGGCTGTGTGCGCTTTTCCCGGAACGGGTCCATGCGGTACTGATGGAGCGGATCACGGAGAGGTGCGGTGGGCGCTGGGGGAATAACGATTTGCCGACGGTAGAGGAACGTCGGGCGGCAATTGCCCGGCTTGAGCAAGAGGATGAGAGCCTCGACAAGCGACGCGCGGTGCTGGCGGGTGAGCTGGATGCGCTGCAATGAGAACCCTATCGGCTGACCTCGTGATCTGCGGTGGCCGAACGGCTGCCATGACCGCATACCGATCACACGAGAAGGAAGCGCGGTAATGGGTCAGACGCTTGAGGGGCTGTTCGGTGAGCCGTATCCGGTTCACCTCAACGGTGTGCTGGAATGGATCGCGCCGATCACGATAGACCGACTGCTGGCGATGCGGCGGGTGCGGGCAATGCTGGCGGCGGAGGCACCGAGGTCGGACGACACGGCGGTGCGGCAGGTGGCGGACATCCAGTTGCTCGCCTTGGCGTCGGGACTTGCCGCAGCGAAGATCGAGGCGCTCTCGGACGATAACCTGGCGCGCTTGCGCGAGGAGATCGAGCGCATCAATGCGCCGGTCTTCGGGCATGGCACGGCACCGAATGGCGATCCATCGGAAGATGCCGACCCGGCCGACTCGCTGACGGCGATTGCGATGCTGGTGGAGTCAGGGCATTCGCTTGCCGCTGTTCGGGGCTACACGTTGGCACAGGTGCGGTTGTTCGCCCAGTGCCATGCACGGCTGGCAGCCGAACGCAGCATCAACGAGCTTTGCATCGCGCGGGCATCGCAAGCCGATTCGAAGGTGTACCAAGGCTTCGCCGAGCGGCTTGAGACACTTCTACAGGCGTCCAGGTGATGAAGGAACTCGTTGCAGCGCTGCGGATCGATGGGGACAGCACCGGGGCAAAGAGGGCGGTCCGGGAGGTTTCGAACAGCCTGCGCGAGATAGGTGCCTCGGGGCCGCGGTCGATCGACCCGTTTACCGAGTCGGTTGCGCGCGCCACGGGCGGAGTCGAGCAGCTGGCGACGCGCCTGAACCCGTTGAATGCGGCCGTGACGGCGCTCTTTGCCGGCTTCGGGGTGAGTCGCCTGATCGATATGGCCGGGCAGTATGGGCAGATGAACGCTCAGCTGCGGTTGGCAACGCAGTACACGGGCGACTTCGCCGAGGTGCAGGCGGCGCTACGCCAAGCGGCTGAGGACACCCGCGCGCCCTTGGCTGAAACAGTTGGGCTGTACGCCAGACTGGCGCCATCCTTGGTAACGCTGGGCCGTACCGGGAGCGCGGCGGTTGGCGTCATCACCACCGTGAACAAGGCGATTGCCTTGTCCGGCGCTTCGAGCGGTGCATCCCAGGCCGCCTTGGTGCAGTTCGGCCAAGCGCTGGGAAGCGGTGTGCTGCGCGGCGATGAGTTGAACTCCATCCTCGAACAGACGCCGGGTCTCGCCGATGCCATTGCGGAAGGACTCGGGGTTGCTCGCGGCGAGTTGCGCAGGATGGGCGAGCAAGGCGAGCTAACTGCGCAGAGGGTGGTGGAGGCGCTTGAGCGGGTTGCGGGGCGGGTCGATGCCGACTTCAAGCAGTTGCCGCTGACCATAGGTCAGGCGACGACGCTACTGAACAACCAGCTCACCGAGATCGTCGGTAGTGCCGACCAGGGGAGCGGCGCGCTGTCTTCGCTGGCCCGCGCGATCGTGTTCTTGACAGAAGGCATCGAGAACCTTGCAGACTCGGGGGAGACGCTGGCGCCCTTTGTCGACTTCGTGGTCAACGCTATCGACGGGGTATCCCGCCTTTTCCGCATCGTTGCAACAGGGATCGCGGGCTATACCCTTGCCATTCAGCAGGCATTGAAGGGCGACTTGACCGGCGCCCTGACTACGTACCGGGCCATCGGCGATGAGGTCGAGAAGATCCTGCTAGAGCCGCTGGCGGAGGAGCATCGGCGCACTGGCCAGGCGAAGACGAACGCCGATGCGCGGCTGAAGATTGAGACCGACCTCGCGAATGAGATCGCGAAGCTTGAAAAGCTCCGTGCAGTCGCCGCCGGCAAGGCCAGTGCCGATGTCCTGAAGGATGACAAAGCCCTCCAGCGGGAGCGCATCAATAACGCCCGCGAGGCAACCACTGAGCAACTGAAGGGGGCGGAGCGGCTGCGCTCGGCTCTTCAGGGCGCGTGGCAGGAGAGCATCAACGGCGCGCGTACCGCGCGGGAGGAGGCCGCGGCCTTCTTCCAGCAGGCCGCGGCGGCGGCGGCCTCGCGAAACCGGCAGGCGCAGGATCGGCGTGACCGTGGGTTGACGGACGAGGAGCGTGAGGCGAAGAACACTCGGGGGGCGCGTGGACTTGCTGACGAAGCATCGCGCTCCGCCACCTTTGCGCAAAATGCGGCCTTGGACGGCCGAACCGATGCGGCGAGAAGGTATGCCGAAGAAGCATTGAGCCTGGCGCGTGAAGCGGCTGAAGTGGCCGGCAACATCGGTGACAACAGCACCGCGGCGGAACTCCTGAAACAGATCGGATCGGCCGAGAAGGCAGCGCTGCAGGCCCAAGGGAAGATCCGCGAGCAGCAGGCCAACGACCAGGAAGCGGTTGCGCAGGCCATCGAGCAGCAGATTCAGGCTGCGGAAGTGCGCATCGGCGAGTTGAAGGCGGAGCTTGCGAAGCCGGTGTCCATCGAGTTGGACATCACTGCGGCCGAGCAGAAGATCAAGCAACTGCAGACGCAGCTTGACCGGTTGAACGGTAAGGGTAGTGGAGGCGAGCCGAAGCCGGAAAGCACGGCCGGGGTACCGCCGCCAAGCTTGTCCGGGGATTCGGACGCCACGCTGTCCGTTGAGGCAGACTCCACGCAGGCAGAGCACGCGCTGCAGAAGGTTCAGAACGCCGTCGACGCTTTGCCCGAAGAGAAGGTCATCGTTGTAAAGACCATCTCCGTGAACGGAACTCCGACCTTCTCCGACCCCGTCAGTGCGTGGAACTCGAAGCAGAATGGCTATGCGGACGGCGGCTTTGTAAGTGGCCCAGGAACGGGCACGAGCGACAGCATCCTTGCTCGTCTTTCGAACGGTGAGTTCGTCGTGCGCGCCGTGGCGGTACGTCACTACGGCACCGGGCTTCTTGATCTGTTGAACAATCTCGAACTGCCACGGCTGCCGCGATTCGCGTCCGGCGGTCTGGTGAGAGTTGCCAGTTCAACCGGCAGCAGCCTCGCAGCGCGCTCACCCTCCCTTTCCCCCGGTCTCTCAAGTGGTGAGCACTCGGTGCCAGCGCATCTTGTTGTGCCCGGTGTCGGGCAATACCCGATTCAGGCGACAGTTGATGTTGTAAAGGAGATGAAGAAGGCGTTTGAGCGTGAAGCACTGCGCAGCGGGATGCGCTGATCCACTTTCGCCCACTGCAATTTTCTTTCGTCATGTACAAGCGCGCGACCGGATGAATATCGCGCCCAAGCGGGTTCATTTATCGCGGCGCGCTTCATACGGGCCGGGCGGCACGCACAAGACCATGACCGGTGCGTGGTCATACGGCCTTGGTAAATGTTAATAATAGCCAGTCTCATTTGCAAACAAGTTTTTGCAGTGCAGCGTTTACGCCACGCTGGGTTCGTCTGCATCCGGAGGGAGGCCGGCGCAAGCGCCCTGCCCGTCGCCGCGCGGGCGGTACGGCCAGGCTCAGGCAGGCCAGGACAAGGGGGCGCAGCTTCATCACAGCCATCTCCAGATCGCGGAAAAGGCTGGCTGGCGGGATGCTGGCTTGCCCGGGTTGCGGAATGGGGCGAATCATTAGTTATTGATAATCGTTCGTAAGTGATTCGTATCAAGTCCGTCATGCCGACGAGCGAACCCGCTTGACCTCGATTCGGGTCGCGCTACAATGCAAGCGATTCTCATTTGCATCTCAGGAGGCAATCTTGTCCCGCTACACCGGCCCTCGCCTGAAAGTCCTGCGCGCCCTCGGCACCGCGCTGCCCGGCCTGTCCCGCAAATCCCCGGACGAGCGCAACTACCCGCCCGGCCAGCACGGCATGAAGCAGAAGCGCAAGTCGGACTACGGCCTGCGCCTGATGGAAAAGCAGAAGCTGCGCTTCAACTACGGCCTGAGCGAACGCCAGATCCAGCGCCTGTTCCGCGAGGCCAAGGGGTCGAAGGCACCCACCGGCGACAAGCTGCTGGAACTGCTCGAGCGCCGCCTGGACAACTTCGTCTTCCGCGCCGGCTTCGCCCCCACCGCGGGGGCCGCCCGCCAGCTGGTGAACCACCGCCACGTGCTGCTCAACGGGCGCGCGGTGAACATCCCGTCGATCCGCATCAAGCCCGGCGACACCATCACCCTGACCGCGAAGGGCCGGCGCATCCCCGCCACCGTCGAATGCCTGAGCGAACCCGCGCTGACCCGTCCCGAATGGCTCGCCTTCGACGAGCAGGCCGTCAGCGCCACCGTGACCCGCGTACCCGAGGCCTCGGAAGTACCCTTCCCGATCGAGGTGCAGCACGTGGTCGAGTACTACGCGGTGCGGCTGTGATGGGCGCGCGCGCGATCCACGACGAACGCGCGGCGGACGGCCCGCAGTACACCAGCCGGCCCGAGCTGGCGCTCTCCGCGGTGCTGTACCTGATGTCGCGCTTTCCGGCCACGCGTAGCAGCGCGGTGGCCGACGCCATCGTCGACCACCTGCAGATCCTCTGCGACGACCCGCGCCAGCCCGCATGCGTGCGCGAGACCGCCGACAAGCTGATCGGCGACTGGCACGCTTTCGGCGCGCTGTGCGACGAGGCCTTGCTGCCCGACAGCGCCTTGCCGAACTGAACCACTCCACCCGCCCGCGGAGGACAGAGCGATGACTCCCATCGACACGCGCAGCGCACTGGCCCTGGTGAACAGCACCGTGCAGCACCTGCACCACTTCGTCGAATCCGGTTGTCCGCGGGCGGAGCGCCAGGCTCGGCTGGCGCTCGACCATCTCGAACGCTACGACAGCGACCCGGCGATCGCGGCATCGCGGAGCGCGCTCGAGACCCTGCTCGACATCGCCCGGCCTCGATGAAGGCCTCACCGCGTCCAGGTGACCACGGCGCCCTGTTCGACGGGGCCTCGGTGGCGCTGTTTGCGCGACTGCGCCAGATGATGCGCGATGGCGCCGACGCGCCGGCGCCCGACCTGCACCGGGACGCGGCAACACGCTCGCAGCCGTTTTCGGCCGCGATTCAACGCCCCGCGATTCAATCGATGATCTTGCGCACCCCGGACAGATAGGCCTCGCCGTAGTCGATCACCGCATCGCGCTTCAACCCTTCGGTGGCGAAGTGCATGTCGCCGGCAATGCCGTGGAGCTGCCGCAGTTCGTCGGACAGGCGCAGCAAGGATTCCTCGATGGTGTAGCTCAGGCTGTGGATGTCGTGCATGGCGTACTCGTCCACCTCGCCGCCGAGCAGCTCGGCGAGCTTGCGGTTGGCTTCCTTGAGGTTGGCCACCGTCTCGGTGATGCCGTCGGCCTGCCTGGCCTGGTAGTGGTCGACGCGCGGCGGCGACGGGTCGGCCGCATGCAGCGGGGCCGCCAGCATGGCGCAGGCGGCGGCCAGGGCGATCAGGGTGGGGGTCTTGTTCAGCATGACGTGTTCTCCATAGGATGCTTGAGTGCCCGAGGGCGGCGTGCCGGCCGCCCTCAGTAGATGTCGCGCCGGTAGCGCCCGCTGCGCGCGAGTTCGGCCAGGCGCCCGGCGCCGAGAATGCCGGCCAGCGTGTCGTGCACCGCCGGCCCCATGCCCACGGCGTTGCCGCAGACGTAGATCGCCGCACCGCCCTCCACCCAGTCGCGCAAGGTGTCGGCGGCGCGCGCCAGGCGGTGCTGCACGTATTCGCCGTGCGCATCGCGCGAGTACACCCGGTCGCAGCGCGCCAGCAGGTCGGCGGCCTCCAGGGCGCGCAGTTCCTCGCCATGGAAGTCGTCGAGCGCGGCGTTGCGCTCGCCGAACAGCAGCCAGTTGCGGCCGTCGCCGCGGCGCGCGCGCTGGCGCAGGAGGGCCAGCAGGCCGGCGAGGCCGGTGCCGTTGCCGATCAGGATCAGCGGGCGGGCGGCGTTGTCGCCCAGGCGGAAGTTGTGGTGCGGGCGGATGCGCGCGCGCAGTACCATGCCCGGCGCGGCGGCCCCGGTCAGCAGGGCGGACATCAGCCCGGGACTGCCGTCCGCGGCGCGGATGGCGCGCACCAGCAGGTGCACCGCGCCGTCGTCGGGCAGCGAGGCGATGCTGTAGTCGCGCGGCCGGGCATCCCCGGCGGGCGGCACGATCTGCAGCAGATCGCCGGCTTCCCAGGAGGGCAGCACCGGCTCCGGCGCGTCCGCGGGCACGAGTTCGACGTGATGCACCGGCCAGCCGGCGCTGCCGGGATTGAGCAGGCGGCTGGCGCGCACCCGCCACGAGGCGAAGGCCGGTGCGGCGCGGTTGTCGGGTTCGGCGAGGCCGGCGACGCTCGCCAGGCGGTGGCGCCAGGTTTCCAGCGCGGCCGGCGCGGCGCGATCCACTTCGATCCGCTCGAACAGCGGGGTCGCGCCGCAATCGCCCAGCCAGCGGTCCAGCG
>JAUVWV010000344.1 GCA_030603925.1 Thauera sp.
CGTCAACCCCCTTCAGCATCTTTCCGTTACCGCCAATCTGCCGAAGAACCGCTTCCACGCTCACTTCACAGCCCCCGCGGCGCTTGCCGCAGTGCGCTGTGCAGCGCGAAGAGGGGCGAATTATAGACACTCGCTGAAGGGTGTCAACAGGGAACGCGAAGTACTTTGTCCGCCACCGTCGCGACAGGCGCGCGCAGGATCGACGATAATCCTTTCGTCATCCTTCACGAGCGGCCGCACCATGAACGATCAACGCGACCTTGCCGCCCTGCTGCGCTCCCGCACGCCGATCATCGTCATCGAAACCATGGAAGAGCTGCGTGCGCTGCGTCTCCTGGAGCAGCTCGGCAACAGCCTGGACATTCCCCTCTACCGCTGGTCCGCTGCAAGCGGACTGGTGCATGCGAACTTTCGCTACGGCCCACGCGACAGCGGCGGCCAGGAAGGGCGTGGTTTCGGCATTGTCGGCGACTATCCGCGCAACCAGGGCAGCGCCGGCAACGAGCGGCGGGAGCATGCCGTAGAGGACACCCGCAAGCTTGGCCAGGCCCTCGACTTCATCGACAAGCGCGGACAGAAGGGCATCTACGTGCTGCTCGACATCCATCCCTATATGGAGGATCCGGTGGTGCTGCGCCTGCTGCGCGAGATCGCCCTCGACCACGCCATCGACGGGCGGACCCTGGTACTGATCAGCGCCCGCCTCGAACTGCCCACCAAACTCGCCCGCCACGCCGCCAGCGTGCGCCTGTCCTTGCCCGACGAAGCGCGCATCCGTGCGCTGCTGGAAGAGGAGTTCGCCCTCTATGCGCGCCAGGGCAAACCGGCACGCCGCGATGGCGCCGTCGAGGACGCCATGGTGCGTTACGTCAGCGGCCTGTGCGAGGAGGACGTGCGTCATGTGCTGCGCCAGTCCATCCACGACGATGGCGCCCTCACCCGCGAAGACCTGGCACGCGCCGCACGCTACAAGGAGACCGCCCTGCCCGGCCTGAGCCTGGAAAGTGTGGTCGATACCCCCGATGCCATCGGCGGCCTGCTGCGCCTGCGGCGCTGGCTGGCGCAGCGTCGGCCGATCTTTCTCGGCGAGGTCGAGCGCCCGGGCCTGCCGACACCCCGCGGGGTGCTGATCATGGGTGTGCAAGGCACCGGCAAGAGCCTCACCGCCAAGGCCACCGCTGCTTCATGGGGGCTGCCGTTGCTGCGTCTGGACATTGGCGCGCTGTACGACAAGTTTCAGGGCGAGACCGAGCGCAAGTTGCGCGAAGCGCTGCAGGGCGCGGAGAACATGCAGCCGCTGGTGCTGTGGATCGACGAGATCGAGAAGGCCGTGGCCACCGACGACAACGACGGCGGGGTGTCGCGGCGTGTGCTCGGCACCCTGCTGACCTGGCTGGCGGAGCGCCGTGCGCGCATCTTCATCGTCGCCACGGCCAACGACGTGCAGGCGCTGCCGCCGGAGCTGGTGCGCAAGGGGCGCTTCGACGAGCTGTTCTTTGTCGATCTGCCGGATGCACCGGCACGCGACACCATCTTCCGCATCCACCTCGGCCGCCATCGCCTCAACCCGGCGAACTACGACCTTGCCGAACTGGTTGCCGCCAGCGCGGGCTTCTCCGGTGCCGAGATCGAGCAGGCCGTGGTGGCCGCGCTTTACGAAGCGCTGCCGGACGGGCGCGACCCCGACAGCGCGACGCTGCTCGCCGAGATCAGGCGCACGCGCCCCCTGTCGGTGGTGATGGAGGAGAAGATCGCCGCCCTGCGCGCCTGGGCCGCCGAGCGCTGCGTGATGGCCGACTGAGGGCGCGATCGCGGCTCGCCCTCAGTAGCCCCCGGGGGCGCCGCCGGCGTAGTTCTCGAAGCGCGTGCTTTCGCCGATGAAGGTCATCCGCACCGTACCGGTGGGGCCGTTACGATGCTTGCCGATGATCAGTTCCGCAGTGCCCTTGTCGGGCGAATCCGGGTTGTAGACCTCGTCGCGGTAGATGAACATGATGATGTCGGCATCCTGTTCGATGGCGCCCGATTCGCGCAGGTCGGACATCACCGGGCGCTTGTTGGGGCGCTGTTCGAGACTGCGGTTGAGCTGCGACAGGGCGATGATCGGCACGTGCAGCTCCTTGGCGAGCGACTTCACCGAGCGCGAGATCTCCGACAGTTCGGCGGCGCGGTTGTCGCTGTCACGCGTGCTGCTCATCAGCTGCAGGTAGTCGATGACGATCAGGCCGAGCTTGCCGCACTGGCGCGCCAGGCGCCGGCAGCGTGCGCGCAGGTCAATGGGGTTCAGACCAGGGGTTTCGTCGATGAAGATCGGCGCATCGTAGAGTTTGCCCATCGCCGCGGTGAGGCGCTGCCAATCCTCGTCGCCCAGGCGCCCCGAGCGGATCTTGCTCTGGTCGATGCGCCCGATCGAGGAGATGAAGCGGGTGGCCAACTGGGTGCCGGGCATTTCCATCGAGAAGATCGCCACCGGCAGACGACATTCGACCGCGATGTGCTCGGCGACATTGAGCGCGAAGGTGGTCTTGCCCATCGCCGGACGGCCGGCGACCACGATCATGTCGGAGGGCTGCAGCCCGGAGGTCATGCCGTCGAGGTCGACGAGCCCGGTCGGCACGCCGGTGACATCACTGGGGTTGTCGCGGTCGTACAACTCCTGGACGCGATCGACCACCTGCTTGAGGATGGGCTGGATGGAGACGAAACCGCTGCTGTGGCGCGCACCGGCCTCGGCGATCTCGAACACTTTGGCCTCGGCCTCGTCGAGCAGCAGCTTGGCATCCTTGCCGGACGGCGCCAGCGCGCTGGCGGCGATCTCGTCGCCCACCGCGACCAGCTTGCGCAGGATGC
>JAUVWV010000030.1 GCA_030603925.1 Thauera sp.
GCTCTTGCCCAGATGGCGGAATTGGTAGACGCACTAGTTTCAGGTACTAGCGCTGCGAGGCGTGGAGGTTCGAGTCCTCTTCTGGGCACCAGTTTCAAGGAAGAGCCGGTCGAAAGACCGGCTTTTTCCGTTTACCGCGCTCGTTTGTGGTGCTGCTTCTGTAAGAGCGGCCTTGGCCGCGATTGCTCGGTCCCGCCACACGCGTATCGCGGCCAAGGCCGCTCCTACCGCGTGCTGCCGGCCGGGGGTGCCAGCGCATTCATGCGCCCGCCCCGACAAGGGGTTTGACAAGCACCGCGACACGGCTATAATCGCCCCTCTCGCCCAGATGGCGGAATTGGTAGACGCGCTAGTTTCAGGTACTAGTACCGCGAGGTGTGGAGGTTCGAGTCCTCTTCTGGGCACCAGTTTCAAGCAAAGGCCGACCTTGTGTCGGCCTTTTGCTTTTCCGTTGCCCGCTACCGCGGCGAGCGCCCCGCCGGCCCGCAGGCCGGCGGTGGAACACCCAGACTCAGGCGCCAAACGGATGGCGCCGCAGGATGGTTTCGTCACGCTCGGGACCGGTGGAGATCACGTCGATCGGAATCTCGCAGATTTCCTCGATGCGGTGCAGGTAGGCACGCGCCTCCTGCGGCAGCGCGTCCCAGCTCTGCGCACCGTAGGTGGTGCCGCTCCAGCCCGCCATGGTTTCGTAGATCGGCTCGCAGCGCTCGACCTCCTCGGAGCCCATCGGCAGCAGGTCGATGCGCTGGCCGTCCAGCATGTAGCCGGTGCACAGCTTCAGTTCCGCCAGACCGTCGAGCACGTCGAGCTTGGTGATGCACAGCCCGGTCACCCCGTTGATGATGATCGAGCGCTTCAGTGCAGCCAGGTCCAGCCAGCCGCAGCGCCGCTTGCGCCCGGTGACGGTGCCGAACTCGCGCCCCTTGGTGGACATCTGCTCGCCGGGCACGCCCTTGGTTTCGATATCCAGCTCGGTAGGGAACGGCCCGCCGCCCACGCGCGTGCAGTAGGCCTTGGTGATGCCCTGCACGTAGTGCAGGCGCCCCGGACCGACGCCGGAACCGGCGGCGGCCTGGCCGGCCACACAGTTGCTGGAGGTGACGAAGGGATAGGTGCCGTGGTCGATGTCGAGCAGGGTGCCTTGCGCGCCCTCGAACAGCAGCGAACCGCCGGACTTGTTGATCGCGTACAGCTCGGCCGAGACGTCGGCCACCATCGGACGCAGCGCATCGGCATCGGCCATTGCCTGGGCGAACACCTTGTCGAACTCCACGGGCGCCGCCCCCAGGTGCTGGGTGAGCACGAAGTTGTGGTACTCCAGGTTGGCCTTCAGCTTCTCGGCGAAACGCTCGCGGTCGAACAGGTCGTACACCCGCAGCGCGCGACGCGCCACCTTGTCTTCATAAGTGGGGCCGATGCCCTTGCCGGTGGTGCCGATCTTGCTGGCAGCGGCACGCTTGGCTTCGCGCGCATGGTCCAGCGCGACGTGGTAACCCAGGATCAGCGGGCAGCCCGGGCTGATGCGCAGGCGGTTGCGCACCTGGATGCCGCCCGCTTCCAGCTTGCGGATCTCTTCCAGCAGGTGCTGGGCGTCGAGCACCACGCCGTTGCCGATGTAGCAGGCCACGCCCTCGCGCACGATGCCCGAAGGCACCAGGTTGAGCTTGTACTCGTTCTGGCCGATCACCAGGGTGTGACCGGCATTGTGCCCGCCCTGGAAGCGCACCACGCCCTTGGCGTGATCGGTGAGCCAGTCGACGATCTTGCCCTTGCCTTCGTCACCCCACTGGGTGCCCACCACCACCACGTTCTTAGCCATCTTTCCTCACTCTCCCTGAAGCGCCTCGACCGTCCAGCGGCCGTCGCGCCTGATCAGTTGCCGGTCGCAACCGGCCTCTTTCCATGTTCCCTCATGCCCCGGCAGCGCCGTCATGACGATCTCGCCCGCGGCGCGCAGCGCGGCCACCGCGCCTGCCAGTTCGACATCGCCCTGCAGCGGCGCCAGGATGGCGCCGCCCGCGGGCGCGTCGGGCAGGCGTAGCGCCAGCTCGCGCAGGTCCAGGCTGAAACCGGTGGCCGGACGGCCGCGCCCGAAGGCCTGGCCGACACGGTCGTAGCGCCCGCCCAGCGCCAGCGCGGCCGGCGAACCGTTGCCGTAGGCCGCCACCACGACACCACTGTGATAGTGGTAACCGCGCAGGTCGCCCAGATCGAAACTCACCGGCAGGTCATCGAGCGCCGTCGCCAGACCGCGCAGATCGGCGAGCGCCGCGCGCACTTCGGGCAGGTCCGGCAGTCGGCGCGCGGCCTCGTCCAGCACCGTGGCGTCACCGTACAGTTCGGTCAGCGCGAGCAGCGCCGACGCGACCGGCTCGGGTACGCCTGCGACGAACTCGCGCAGGCTCGGCACGTCCTTGGCCTGCAGCAGTTCGAACAGCGCCTCCTCGCGCTCCGGCACCATGCCGGCACGCGCCGCCAGTGCATGGAACAGGCCGACGTGGCCGATGTCGATGCGGCTGGCCGGCACCTGCGCCAGACGCAGCACCTCGGCGAGCAGGCGGATCACCTCGATGTCGGCCTCCAGGCCGGCATGACCGTACAGCTCGGCACCGAGTTGCAGCGGTTCGCGCGTCGCGGTGAGCGTCGATGGCAAGGTGTGCAGCACGCTGCCGCAGTAGCACAGCCGGGTCACGCCGCTGCGGTTGAGCAGATGCGCGTCGATGCGCGCGACCTGCGGCGTGGTGTCGGCGCGCACACCCATCGCGCGCCCGGTGAGCTGGTCGACCAGGGTGAAGGTGCGCAGCTTGAGATCCTGCCCCGCGCCGGTGGTCAGCGAGTCGAGATATTCGAGCAGCGGCGGCGCAACGAGCTGGTAGCCGTGCGCGCGAAAGGCGTCGAGCAGGTTGCGGCGCAGGCCTTCGAGCTTCTCGGCTTCGGCCGGCAGCGCATCCTGGATGTGATCGGGCAATACCCAGCGCATGGACGGATTCAGATGAAGATGATCAACAACAGCAGGCCCAGCAGCATCGACGACAGACCGATGAACCGGATCTGGCCGTCATTGAGTTGCGCCAACCGCAAAAAAGTCTCGCGCCAGCTGCCTGGCGCGAGGAAGGGCAGGATGCCTTCGAGCACCAGCATCAGCGCGAAGGCCATCAGCAGGGTGCTGAGCATGGGTCAGTTCTTGCGCGCCCCGCCGGAACTCTTCATGAACTTGAAGAAATCCGAACTCGGGTCGACCACCATCACGTCACCCTTGTCGGCGAAGCTGCCCCGATAGGCCTCCAGGCTGCGCCAGAAGGAATAGAAGTCGGCGTTCTTGCCGAAGGCCTGGGCGTAGATCGCAGTGGCCTGCGCATCGCCTTCACCCTTCAGGCGCTGGGAGTCGCGGTAGGCTTCGGCGACGATGACTTCGCGCTGGCGGTCGGCGTCCGCGCGGATGCGTTCGGCCTCGGCAGCACCCAGCGAACGCAGCTCGTTGGCCACCCGGGTACGTTCAGCCTCCATCCGGCGGTACACGGCTTCCGACACCTCGCCCGGCAGATCGACCCGCTTCAGGCGCACGTCGAGGATCTGCACGCCGATGGTGCGCGCGTCGCGGTCGGCGCGCTCGCGCATCTGGTCCATGATGCGGTCGCGCTCGCCGGACACCACGTCATGCACGGTGCGGCGGCCGAACTCCTCGCGCAGACCGGCGTTGACCGTCTGCAGCAGGCGGATGCGCGCGCGCATCTCGTCGCCGGCCACCGACACGTAGTACAGCTGCGGGTCGATGATGCGCCACTTGACGAAGTGATCCACCAGCACGTTCTGCTTCTCGGCGGTGATGAAGCGCTCCGGTTCGGGCGTGTCGATGGTCAGGATGCGGCGATCGAAATAGCGCACGTTCTGGATCAGCGGCCACTTGAACTTCAGGCCGGGCTCCTGGACGACCTGCTTGACTTCGCCGAGCTGGAAGACGATGGCGAACTGGCGCTGATCGACGGTGAACAGCGTCATCGAGGCGATCAGGATGGCGAGCAACAGCCCGCCGGCGAAAAACGGCATCTTGTCACGCATCAGCGCTCTCCCCGCTCACGCATGCGCGCGAAGTCGCGGCTGCGAGGGTCCTGGGTGTTGTCGAAACGGCCAACGGGCGCGGGCTGCAGCCCGGACGGCGGCTGGGCGCCCGGCGCATCGGCCACCGGCGCCGCGCCGCCAGCCTGTTGCATCAGCTTGTCGAGCGGCAGGAACAGCAGGTTGCCGTTGCCCTTGGCGTCGATCATGACCTTGCTCGAATTGGCCAGCACTTCCTGCATGGTGTCGAGGTACATGCGCTCGCGGGTGACGGCCGGTGCGCGGGTGTACTCGGTGAGGATCTGTTCGAAGCGGCTCGCCTCACCTTCGGCGGACGCCACCACGCGGTCGCGGTAGGCGCGCGCCTCTTCGAGCAGGCGGTCGGCGGTACCACGCGCACGCGGGATCACGTTGTTGGCGTAGGCCTCGCCCTCGTTCTTCTGGCGTTCGCGGTCCTGCCCGGCCTTCACCGCATCGTCGAACGCGGACTGCACCTGCTCGGGCGGCTGGGCGTTTTGCATGGTGACGCGGCTGACCTGCACGCCGGTCTCGTAGCGATCGAGGATTTCCTGCATCAAGGCCTGGGCAGACGCGGCGATGTCCTCGCGCCCTTCGTAGAGCACGAAGTCCATCTTGCTGCGCCCGACGATCTGGCGCATCGCCGTCTCGGCCGCCTGCCCCACGGTCTCGTCGGGGAAGCGGTTGTTGAACAGGTAGTTTTCCGGGCTGTTCAGGATGTACTGCACGGCGAACTGGATGTTGATGATGTTCGCATCGTCGGTGAGCATCAGCGCTTCGCGCAGCACGCGGTTGCGTTCGGCGCCACGGTAACCCACCTCGACGGTACGCACGCCGGTCAGGTCGACCACTTCGTGCGACTCGAACGGGTAAGGCAGGCGCCAGCGCAGACCGGGATCGGTGGTCTGCACGTACTGGCCGAAACGCAGTACCACGCCGCGCTCGTTGGCGTTGACGATGTAGAAGCCGCTCGCCAGCCAGACCACGAGCAGCAGCACCAGCAGCACGCCGATGCCGCCGCCGAACTGCTTGAACGACACGTTGGGCAGTTGCGGACCGCCGCCATCACCGGATGGACGACGCCCACCGCCGCCGCGCTTGCCGCCCAGCAAGCCGGAAAGCTTCTGGTTGAAGTCGCGCCAGATGTCTTCGAGATCGGGAGGGCCCTGGTTGCCGCCGCGGTTGCCTTGCCCGCGGTCGTCATCGTTCCCCTGGTTGCCCCAGCGTGGATCGTTGAGTGACATGAGTATGCCCGTAATCACTTTTTATATGGATTCAGTATCTGGAAGTGTTGCGGAAGATGCCACCTGGGCCGGGACTTCCGCGCCATGGGATTGCGCCGCCTCGGCCAGTGCTGCACGCAGCAGGTCGAGGCCGTCGCCCGTTCTGGCGCTCAAAAAAACGCGCCTGATTCTACCACAGTCGTCCCGCTCGACCGCCGGAGCGGCATGGGTCAGGTCGATCTTGTTCCACACCAGAATCTGCGGAACATCGCCTGCACCGATCTCGCCCAGCACCTGGTCGACCGCTTCGATCTGCGCATCGCGGTCGTCGCTGGCGGAATCGACGACGTGCAGCAACAGGTCTGCACCCGCCGTCTCCTCCAGCGTGGCCTCGAATGCTGCGACCAGCGCATGCGGCAGGTCACGGATGAATCCGACCGTGTCCGACAGCACAACGTTCCCCGTGCCGACGAAGAGCTTGCGCGAGGTGGTGTCCAGCGTGGCGAACAACTGGTCCGCGGCATAGGCACCGGCCTTGGTCATGGTGTTGAACAGCGTGGACTTGCCGGCGTTGGTGTAGCCCACCAGGGAGACCGACAGCACGTCGCGCCGCTCGCGCTGCCGGCGCCGGGTCTGGCGCTGGCGGCTGACCTGGGCGAGCCGCGACTTGAGTGCCTTGACGCGGATGCCGAGCAGGCGGCGGTCGGTTTCGAGCTGGGTTTCGCCCGGGCCGCGCAGGCCGATGCCGCCTTTCTGCCGCTCGAGGTGGGTCCAGCCGCGCACCAGGCGGGTGGACAGATGCTGCAACTGGGCGAGTTCGACCTGCAGCTTGCCCTCGTGGCTGCGCGCGCGCAGCGCAAAGATGTCGAGGATCAGCGCGGTACGGTCGACCACCCTGCACTGCAGGGTGCGCTCCAGGTTGCGTTGCTGGCCGGGCGACAGGGCGTGATTGAAGATCACCAGATCGCCCTCGTGCACACGCAGTGCTTCGGCGATCTCCTCGACCTTGCCGCGCCCGGCGAACAGTGCGGGATCGGGCGCCGCACGGCGCCCGCGCACCACGGCCTGGACCGTTGCGCCGGCGCTGCTTGCGAGCAGATGGAGTTCGGAGAGGCGCTCGTCGATCGCCCCCTGACCCAGGTCGAGCTGCACCAGCACCGCCCGTTCGCCCGAGGCGGGACGTTCGAACATGTCGGTTCAGCCCCCCCGGCCGGTCGCGACCGGGGTCATGACGGTGATCTTCAGCTGTTGCCCTCGCCCGCATCCTGCTGCTGGATCGACACCGGGCGGGCGGGCACCACGGTGGAAATGGCGTGCTTGTACACCATCTGGGTGACGGTGTTCTTGAGCAGCACCACGTACTGGTCGAAGGATTCGATCTGGCCCTGCAGCTTGATGCCGTTGACCAGATAGATCGACACCGGGACATGCTCCCGGCGCAAGGTGTTCAGGAACGGGTCTTGTAGAAGTTGCCCTTTGTTGCTCATGCTTGGACCTCGATGATTTTGTTTTTAAGAATGTAAATGATTTCTTGCTGCACCGCCACATAAGCGGACGAGGGAAATCACGGTGTGGAAAACTCAGGTCTTGTCGGCAAACGGATTGTGCGCGGTGCGGAACTGAATCCGCAAGGGCGTGCCCTGCAGCTTGAAGGCTTCGATGAAGGTGTGTTCGAGGAAGCGCACATACGAGGCCGGCACGTGGTCGAGCGCGGTACCGTGGATCACCACCACCGGCGGATTGCTGCCGCCCTGGTGGGCGTAGCGCAGCTTGGGCCGGAACACCCCGTGACGCGGCGGCGCCTGCTTGGCCAGCGCGGCCTGCAGGGTACGGGTCAGGCGCGGCGTGGACAGATTCACCATGGCTGCGGCGTAGGCGGCATCGACCGACTTCATCAGGGTGCTGATGCCCGCGGACTTGAGCGCGGAAATGTAGTGGAAGCGGGCAAAGCCGAGAAAGTTCAATTTGCGCGCGATATCCACCTTCACGCGTTCGCGCCGGTAGTCATCGACGTCGTCCCACTTGTTGACCGCCACCACCAGGGCGCGTCCGGCATCGAGGACGAAACCGGCGATGTGGGCGTCCTGCTCGGAGATGTCCTGCGAGGCATCGAGCACCAGCACCACCCCGTTGCACTGTTCGATGGCCTGCAGGGTCTTGATCACCGAGAACTTCTCGATCGCCTCGAAGACCTTGCCGCGCCGCCGCAAACCGGCGGTATCGATCAGGGTGTAGTGCTTTCCGTCGCGTTCGAACGGGACGGAAATCGCGTCGCGCGTGGTGCCGGGCATATCGAAGGCGATGACCCGCTCCTCGCCGATCAGCGCATTGACCAGGGTGGACTTGCCGACGTTGGGCCGTCCGACGATCGCCACGCGGGGCCCCGCATCCGCCCCTTCGGCACGCTCGGTCTCGTCCGGAAAGGGCGCCAGCGCGATATCGACCAGCTGCCGCACGCCGTCGCCGTGCGCCGCCGAGACCGCCAGCGGATCGCCCAGCCCGAGGGCGTGAAAATCTGCCCCGACGATGGCGCGGTCCATGCCCTCGGCCTTGTTCACCACCAGATGAACCGGCCGGCCGGCACGCCGCAGGCTCGCCGCAATCTGCTCGTCATGCGGCGTGAGCCCCACCCGGCCGTCAACGAGGAACAGCAGCACGTCGGCTTCGGCGATGGCCTGCTCGGCCTGGCGCGCCATCTCGTGCATGATCCCGTCCTTGGCGACGGGATCGAAACCGGCGGTATCGACCACCAGGTACTTGCGCTCCCCCACCCGGCCGATGCCGTAGTGACGATCGCGGGTCAGGCCGGGCTGGTCGGCGACCAGGGCATCGCGCGTCTTGGTCAGGCGGTTGAACAGGGTCGACTTGCCCACATTGGGCCGGCCGACGAGAACGATGGTGGGATTCACGCAATACCTTGGTGGTTAACGAACTTCGAAGGCCTGCAGGTCACCGTCGCGGGTCTGGACCACGAAGCCCTCCCCGAGGCGGCGCATGTCGGCCACGATCGCGCCGCTGCCGACGCGCTCGCGCGCGGCAAAGCGGCCGTCCTCGCGGCGCAGCAGGTGGACGTAGCCGGCCAGATCGCCGACCGCGACATGGTTGCCGACCGCCAGCGGGCGCGACACCGCCCGCCGCTGCAGCGCATCCTGCTTCCACACGCTGGCGCCACTGAAGGCATCGAGCGCATGTACCGCATTGCCCTCATCGGTGATGTAGACAAAACGCACGTCGCGGTCCATGCCGACACTGGAGGAAAACTCGCGCGACCACAGCGGGTTGCCGTTGGTCGCATCGAAGCAGCCGGCGCGCCCCTGGTAGGTCACCGCGCAGATCTCCCGGCGCCCCAGCACCGGCGTGCCGGCCACGTCGGCGACCCGCTCCAGCTCGGTGGCGCCGCGCGGCGAGGCGACGGTCAGCTCCCACATCTCGCCGCCGTTGTTGAGGTTGACCGCGGCCAGCTTGCCGCCCGGAAAACCGGCCAGCGCCACGCCGCTCTCCAGCGCCACGCCACCGAAGTTGCGCAAGGCCAGCGGCGGTGTGCTGCGCTGGTACACCCAGCGGCGCGCACCGTCGGCCGGGGAGAGCGCGATCAGGCGGCTGTCGGAGGCGCGCAGCAGCACCACTTCGGCGGACACCGCGGGCTGCGCCAGCACTTCGGCCCCCACCGGCACGCGCCAGCGCTCGGCCCCGGTGGCCGCATCGAGAGCGATCGCCTCGCCGGCGGTGGTGACCACCACGGCCAGCGTGCCGTCGCTGCCGACGCCCGCGGAGAGGCGCTTGCCGACACTCACCGACCACTGGGTACGGCCGTTCTCGTAGCGTGCCACGGTGCCGCCGTGCGCCGCGGCATAGACGCTGCCGCCGACTACTTCGGGCTGGAACACGTAGGGCCCCGAGCCGCCCACGCGCGCGGACCACAGCGGGCGCAGCTCGGCAGCAGGCTGGAAGGCGACCAGTTCAGCCGGCTTGGGCCCCGAACTGGCAAAGGGATTCAGGGACGAGCAGCCGGCGGCCAGCACCAGGGCCGAACCCAGCATGAGTGCGCGGACGGGAGAGATGCGCATGACTCAGCCCTCCAGCGCTTCGAGTTTGATGCGCACGACCTCGCGCAGCGTGTTGGCCCCTTCCGAGCCCGCGGCGATACGCTCGAGCGCCGTCTGGTAGGCGCTACGCGCCTCGCCGGCCTTGCCTTGGGCGGCCAGCACGTCACCGCGCAGGTCGGCAAAACGCGCCTGCAGCGGCGCTGCGGCGGGCTTGTCGAGCTGCGCCAGGGCTTCGTCGAGCTTGCCGTCCTGCAGCAGCACGGTGGCCAGACGCAGGCGCGCGATGTCGCGCATCGCCGGATCGCTGCCGTTGGCCGCAGCCCATTCGAGATGGGCGCGCGCGTTCGCCAGGTCGCCGCGGTCGAACTGGACACCCGCCGAGAGCAGCGCCGCCATCTGCGCATAGGCGCTGCCGCCGTGGCTGCCGATCAGCTGGCCGGTGAGCTCGCGCGCCTTCTGCGTATCACCCGACTCGGCCGCCTGCTGGACGGCAAAGTACAGCGCACCGGCCTCGGCCGCCTGGTTGCCCTGATGCCATTTCCAGCCCTGCCAGCCCACCGCGGCGACCGCCGCAGCGACTGCCAGCGCGGTCACCAGCTTGCCATACTGTTCCCACCAGGCCTTGAGCTCGGAAATCTGTTCCTGCTCTTCCAGGTCATACACTGCCATCGTCGTCCTCTTCCTCTGTATACAGGAGCCCAGCCACTGCCTCGGGCAGGGCCTCCAGCGCAATGCGCTGCTGCCCGCCGGGGCCGCGCAACGGCTTCAGGCCGATCTCGCCCGCCGCCGCCTCGTCCTCGCCGATCACCAGCGCCACCGCGGCGCCGCTCGCATCGGCCTTCTTCATCTGCGACTTGAAACTGCCCTCGCCACAGTGCAGCAGTACCGCAAAACCATGGGTGCGCAGGCTTTCGGCCGCACGGAACGCCAGCCGGCGCGCCTGCTCGCCAAGGTGTGCGACGTAGACGTCCGGCCGCACCCGGTCGGACTCGCCGCCCGACTCGCGCCACAGCGCGAGCAGGCGCTCCACGCCCATCGCGAAGCCGGCGGCCGGCGTCGGCTTGCCGCCGAGCTGTTCGACCAGGCCGTCGTAGCGCCCGCCCGCACACACCGTACCCTGCGCGCCGAGACGCGTGGTGACCCACTCGAACACCGTGCGGTTGTAGTAGTCCAGCCCGCGCACCAGGCGATGGTTGATGCGGAAGGGGATGCCGGCATCCGTGAGCAGGACCTGCACCGCCTGGAAATGCGCTCGCGACTCGTCGCCGAGATAGTCGGCCAGGCGCGGCGCGGCCTCGACCAGATCCTGCAGTTCCGGGTTCTTGGTGTCTAGGATGCGCAAGGGGTTGGTGTACAGCCTGCGCTTGCCATCCTCGTCAAGGCGCGCCTGGTGCTGCTCCAGGTAGGCGATCAGCGCGGCACGATGCTGCGCGCGCTCCTCGGCCGAACCCAGCGAGTTGAGCTCCAGATTGACGTCCTCGAGGCCGAGATCGTCCCACAGGCGCGCGCACATCATGATGTGCTCGGCATCGATGTCCGGCCCGGTGAAGCCGAGCGCCTCGACGCCGATCTGGTGGAACTGGCGGTAGCGCCCCTTCTGCGGACGCTCGTGACGGAACATCGGGCCGTGGTAGTAGAGACGCTGCGGCCCGCTGCCGGCCACCAGGTTGTGCTGGATCGCCGCGCGCACGCAGGACGCCGTGCCTTCCGGGCGCAGCGTGAGCTGCTCGCCGTTGAGCGCGTCCTCGAAGGAGTACATCTCCTTCTCGACGATGTCGGTGACTTCGCCGATGGCACGCTTGAACAGCGGCGTCGGCTCGACGATGGGCATGCGGATCGGGCGGTAGCCGTAGCTCTTCAGCCAGTCGCGCACCAGGTCCTCGAAGTGCTCCCAGGTTTCGGCGTCATCGGGCAGGATGTCGTTCATCCCGCGCACGGCCTGCAGGGTCTTGCTCATGTTGTTGTTTTCCGCGGGCTCAGCCCGCCTTCCTCGTGTAACGGGTGGCCACGTAGTCGTCGACGATGGCCTTGAACTCGGCGGCAATGTTGTCGCCGCGCAGGGTGACGGTCTTCTCGCCGTCGACGAACACCGGCGCAGCGGGCGTCTCGCCGGTACCGGGCAAGGAGATGCCGATGTTGGCGTGCTTGCTCTCGCCCGGCCCATTGACCACGCAGCCCATCACCGCCAGCGTCATGTTCTCCACGCCGTCGTATTGCTCGCGCCACACCGGCATCTGCTCGCGCACATAGCGCTGAATGCCGTCGGCCAGTTCCTGGAAGAAGGTGCTGGTGGTGCGCCCGCAGCCCGGGCAGGCGGTGACCATGGGCGTAAACGCACGCAGGCCCATGGTCTGCAGGATCTCCTGCGCGACCACCACTTCCTGGCTGCGGCTGCCGCCCGGCTCCGGGGTGAGCGAGATGCGGATGGTGTCGCCGATGCCTTCCTGCAGCAGCACCGCGAGCGCCGCGGTGGAGGCGACGATGCCCTTGGAGCCCATGCCAGCCTCGGTGAGCCCGAGGTGCAGCGGGTAGTCGCTGCGCGCGGCCAGTTCGCGGTACACCGCGATCAGGTCCTGCACGCTGGAGACCTTGGCCGAGAGGATGATGCGGTCGCCCGCCAGGCCGTACTCCTCAGCCTTGGCGGCGGACTCGAGCGCCGAGACCACCAGCGCCTCGCGCATCACCGCGCCGGCGTCGCGCGGTTCGGCGAGCTTTGCGTTGGCGTCCATGATGCGGGCGAGCACCGATTGGTCCAGGCTGCCCCAGTTTACCCCGATGCGCACCGGCTTGTCGTAGCGGCAGGCCAGTTCGACGATGGCGGCGAACTGCGGGTCGCGCTTGGTGCCGGCGCCCACGTTGCCCGGGTTGATGCGGAACTTGGCCAGTGCCTCGGCGCAGGCCGGGAAGTCGGTGAGCAGCTTGTGGCCGTTGTAGTGGAAGTCGCCGACCAGCGGCACGTCCACATTGAGCGCCAGCAGGCGGTCGCGGATGTGCGGCACGGCCTTCGCCGCCGCTTCGTTGTTGACCGTCAGGCGCACGATCTCCGAACCGGCACGGGCCAGTTCGGCAACCTGCATCGCGGTGCCGAGCACGTCGGCGGTATCGGTGTTGGTCATCGACTGCACCACCACCGGTGCGGCCGCGCCGACCGCCACGCCGCCAACCTGCACGAGCCGCGTGCGGTGACGCGGCCGGGCACCGAACGGGCAGGCAGAAGAGCTGTTCATCATGATCGTATTCTCATTGCACGGTCAGCCGGTCAACGCTGACCCGGGTATGCGGCGCGAGATCGACCGCCCGGCCGTTGTGCGTCACCCGGACGTCGCGCGCGTTGCCGATCACCAGCGCGAACGGCGGCGTGCCACGCACGCTGCGCACCTCGCCGGGGCGACCGATCCCGGTCGCGACGCTCTCGCCGGCGGCATTGCGCACCTCGAACCAGGACTCGCCCTCGAAGCGCAGTTCCAGCGCGCCGCCCGTGCCGGCGGGGCTTGCCGGCGCCGCGCTGCCCGCGGCCTGCACGGGGCTTGCGACAGACGGCTCGGCCGGCTCCTCGGCCGCCGCTTCTTCGGAAGGCGGCAGTACGGGCTCGACGGCCACGCCGGCGGGCGCGGGGTCACCGTCGGAAGCCGGCGGGAAGAGCGGCTCATTGTCGGACGACGGCTCCGGCTGCACCGCCAGGGGCACCGGCATCTCCACCGGATCGGGGGTACGGAACCAGTCGAAGTACCACCCCGCGAGCACCACCAGCAGCAGCCCGAAGGCGACCAGTGCGACCGGGGTGGAGGAGATGCGCCGTTCGCCCGATGCCGGCATCACGCCGTCCGCATTGGACACCGGCGACAGTTCGACCCGCTGCGCGCCGCTCAACTCGGGCGCCACCGCCTCGACCAGCGGATCGGCGTCGATGCCCAGCAGGCGCGCATAGTTGCGCAGGAAGCCGCGCACGAAGGCGGGCCCCGGCAGCAGATCGAAACGACCGGCCTCCATTGCCTCGATCTGGCGCACGCCGAGCTTGAGCATCTGCGCGACATTGGCGACGGTCAGCCCGCGCGCCTCGCGCGCCTGGCGCAGCAGGTCGCCTACAGCCGGGATGTCCTGGCGTTCGGTGTCGATGGGGTGCTGACTTGCCTCGCTCACTCGTATTGTCCCTGCAGCATCAACTGATATTCCGCCGAATCGGCGAAGCGGCTGCGCAGCTGTGCGGCGTAACTCGCCTCGGCGTCGCGGTTGCCCAGGCGGCGCTCGGTACGCAGCCCGAGCCAGGCGGTTTCCGGCGTCGGTTCGCTCTGCTGATGGAGGCGCACCAGATAGATCCGCGCACCGGGGTAGTCGGCCTGGCGGTAGGCGATCGCCGCAAGATGGAACAGGGCCTGCGCATTGGCGGCATCGGCCTCGATGGCGCGCAGGAAATGCGGCGTCGCGGCGCTGTCGTTGCCCTTGCGCAGGTAGCACAGGCCCGCGTTGGTGTGCGGCCGCGTCGGCGTCCGGTAGTACGGATTGCGCGCGGCCAGCGCCAGGCGCTCCAGGCCTTCGACCTCGCGCCCGCGTGAGCACAGGTACCAGCCGTAGGTGTTGTTGAATTCCGGGTCGCCGGGCGCCTGACGCAAGGCGCGCAGGAAGTTCTCCTCGGCCTTGGCGAAATCCTCGACGAACATATAGACCATGCCGCGCAGATGGAAGGCCGGGGCATAGTTCGGGTCATCCTCCAGCGCAACCCCGGCTTCGTCGAGGGCGACATCGAACCGCCCCACCTGCAGATAGGCCATGCCCAGCTCGACGTGGGCCTTGGCACGCGCCTCGGCCGGGGTGAGCGGGGTAAGGTCGGACACCGGCCGGGCGGCACTGGGCGCAACGCTCATCCCGCCCGGTGTCGTGGCGCAGGCTGCGAGCATCAGGCACAGCGCTGCGGGAATCAGTTTCGCGGTGAAACGTGTCATGCACGGCCCTCCATCGATTTCACGAGTCTTACGGTACGCCGGGTCTTGTCCAGCACCTGGCCGGCCAGCTGGCCGCAGGCTGCATCCACATCCTCACCGCGCGTCTTGCGGGTGGTGGTCACGATGCCGGCATCGCTCAGAATACCCGCAAAGCGCCGGATGCGCTCCGTCGGGGAGCGGCGGAATTCGGAGTTCGGGAAGGGGTTGAAGGGGATCAGGTTGAACTTGCAGGGCACGTCGCGCACCAGCGCGAGCAGCTCGCGGGCATGGGCGTCCTGGTCGTTCACCCCGTCGAGCATGACGTACTCGAAAGTGATGAAGTCGCGCGGCGCGCGCTCCAGGTAGCGCCGGCAGGCCGCCATCAGTTCGTGCAGCGGATACTTCTGGTTGATCGGCACCAGACGGTCGCGCAGCGCATCGTTGGAGGCGTGCAGCGACACGGCCAGCGCCACCGGACATTCGTCGCGCAGGCGGTCTATGGCCGGCACGATGCCGGAGGTGGACACCGTGACGCGGCGGCGCGACAGGCCATAGGCGTGGTCGTCGAGCATCAGGCGCAGCGCGGTGACCACGTTGTCGAAATTGGCCAGCGGCTCGCCCATGCCCATCATCACCACGTTGCTGATGATGCGCCCGTTGTCCGCCTCGCCGGCCTCCAGCTCGGGCGCGGCCTCGCGCGCGGCGCCCAGCAGCCGGTTGGCGAGCCACAGCTGGCCGATGATCTCGCCGGCGGTGAGGTTGCGGTTGAAGCCCTGCTTGCCGGTCGAGCAGAAGGCGCAGTCCAGTGCGCAGCCGGCTTGCGAGGACACGCACAGCGTGCCGCGGCTGGTCTCCGGAATGAACACGGTTTCCACCGCATTGCCATTGCCGACATCGAGCAGCCACTTGCGCGTGCCGTCGGCCGACACCGAATCGCGGATCGGCTCGGGCGCACGCACGCAGGCCTGCTCGCGCAGCTTGGCGCGCAGGCTCTTGGCCACGTCGGTCATGCGCTCGAAATCGTCGCTGCCTTCGCGGTGCATCCAGCGCATCACCTGGCGGGCGCGAAAGGGCTTCTCGCCACGCTCGGCGAACCAGGCGACGAGACCGTCGACATCGAAATCAAGCAAGTTGACCATGGTGTTCTGCAGCAGGGGCGGGATGACGGGGTCGCGGCAAACCGCAGTGTCTCGACCCCGTGCGCCCGCCCCGGTTCCCTTAGCGGCCGCTGTAGACGTTCATGCCGGGGAAGAAGAAGCCCACTTCGACGGCAGCCGTCTCGGGCGCATCGGAACCGTGCACGGCGTTGGCATCGATGGACTCGGCGAAGTCGGCGCGGATGGTGCCGGCGTCGGCCTTCTTCGGGTCGGTGGCGCCCATCAGCTCACGGTTCTTGGCGATCGCGTTCTCGCCTTCCAGGCACTGGATCATCACCGGACCGGAGGTCATGAAGGACACCAGGTCCTTGAAGAAGGGACGCTCCTTGTGCACTGCGTAGAACTGGCCGGCTTCCTGCTCGGACAGGTGGACCATCTTGGCGGCGATGATCTTCAGGCCGGCGTCTTCGAAGCGCTGGTAGATCTTGCCGATCACGTTCTTGGCGACGGCGTCGGGCTTGATGATGGAGAGGGTACGTTCGATGGCCATGGAGGACTCCGGACAGGGTTTGACAAAACGGAGAATTTTAGCAGGTTTCCCCTTCTCCGATGTGAAGCCACCCGGCGAACGCTTACAGACGCGAGGGATCGAACCCGGTCTCGCGGTAGATCGCGCGGATCAGCGCCTCGTCGATACGCCCGGCCATCTTCTCGTGCACCGGCACCAGCGCACGCTTGAAGGCGGTCAGCTCATCCTCGCTGGGCTCGTACACCTCAGTCAGGCCCGAGGCGCGGATTGCCGCCAGCGCACGATCGTTTTCCTCCTTGGCGATACGGTTGGCGTAGGCGGTGGCCTCCTCCATGGCGCGCTCGAGCTGGCGGCGGATGTCGCGCGGCAGGGCATCCCAGAAGCGCCGGTTGGTGATCACCGCATAGCCGAGGTAACCGTGCTCGGTCAGCGCGACATGCTTCTGCACCTCGTGCATGCGCTGCGTGTAGAGATTGGAATGCGGATTCTCGGTGCCATCGACGAAGCCCGAGCGCAGCGCGTCATAGGCATCCGAGAAGGCCATCTCCTGAGGCTGGGCGCCCAGCGCGCGCATCTGCTCCTCCAGCACCTTGGAGGACTGGATGCGCATGCGCTTGCCGGCCAGATCCGCGGGACTGCGGATCGGCGTATTCGCCGAGAAGGACTTGAAGCCATTGTCCCAGAACGCCAGGCCCTTGATGCCGCGCGGCTCGAGCAGGGCGAGCAGGTCGCGGCCGATGCGCCCGGTGGTCACCTTGTGCAGCGCGGCGTAGCCGTCGAAGATATAGGGCAGATCGAAGACCTCGAACTCGCGCAGGCCGAGCGGCGAGAACTTGGCGAGCGAGGGTGCGAGCATCTGCACCACCCCCAGCTGCAGCGCCTCCATCTCCTCGCGGTCCTTGTACAGCGTGCTGTTCGGATACACCTCCACGCGCACCCGTGCGCCGGTCAGGGCCTCGGCGCGCAGCTTGAAGTATTCCGCCCCCTTGCCCTTCGGCGTATCGGGCGCCACCACGTGGCTGAAGCGGATCACGATGGGATCGTCGGCCCGCACGCCGAAGGCGGACAGCGACAGCAAGATAGCGACCCAGAGACTGCGAAATTTCATTACCCTTCACCCCTGCAACGTAGACCGCCCCGCGGCGGGCGGCACCCACCGCAAGCCCGGCGACGGGCCCCGAGTTTACCCCGGCCGCGCGCGCCGCGCCCGGAAACCCCTTGAGCCGAGGCAAAGCCTGCGCCGATGGACAAACCCGCTGCCGCACCCGCCGTCTGGCAACTGCGCCTGCCCTACCTCAGTCTCGTGCTGTTCCTCGCCACCATCGCCGCCCTGGTCTGGCTGACCCGCAGCTATGACGAGGAGAACCAGCGCACCACGCTGATCAGCGACGTGCTGTGGATGGAGCAGAACATGCGCTTCCATCTCGACCGCAACGCGGCGCAACTCGCGCAGATCGGCCCCGAGCTGCTCGCCGAGGGCGAACGCCAGCCCAGCACCGACGCCAGCCTGCGCCAGTTGCTGCGTGCCGAAAGCGGGCTCGCGCGCATCATCTGGCTGAATGCCGAAGGCCGCATCCAGGGCGCCGTCCCTCCTCTGTCGGACGCCCACCTGATCGGCGAGTCACGCGGCAGCGTTCCGTCCGACTCGATGTTCCGCCTCGGACGCGCGATCGGCCGGCCGGTGTACGGCCCGGCCTATGAGGTGGCGGGCGGCGACTACCATTTCGAGGTGCACGTGCCGCTGTATGCCGAAGGCGCATTCACCGGCGCGGCGGTCGGCGTGTACTCGCTGCAGAGTCTGGTGGTACGCGAGCTGCCGTGGTGGTTCTCCGAGCGCTACCGCGTCGCCGTGGAAGACGCCGACGGGCGCGAGATCGCTGCCAAGTCGAAGGTCGGCCCGCTGTCGAGCGCGCACGAGTACCGCATGGCCTTCGACCCGCCCGGACACGGCCTGAGCATGCACATCACCGCCTACCGCGGCGAGACGCGCTGGATTCCGGTGCTGCTGATCGCCTCGCTGGTACTGCTGAGCGGCATCATCGTGTGGAGCGTGTGGCAGCTGCGCCGCCAGCTCGCACGTCGCCAGGCCGCCGAACAAGCCCTGCTGAAGGAGTCAGCGTTCCGCCAGGCGATGGAGGACTCACTGCTCACCGGCCTGCGCGCGCGCGACCTGAACGGGCGCATCACCTACGTCAATCCGGCCTTCTGCCGCATGGTGGGCTACACCGCAGCCGAGCTGGTGGGGCGCACCCCGCCCATGCCCTACTGGGATCCGGAGCACGCCGAGCGCACCCAGGAGCTGCACGAGATGATCATGGCCGGCGGCACCCCGCTGGAAGGCATCGAGGTCCGCCTGCGGCGCAAGGACGGCCAACGCCTCGACGCGCTGGTCTTCGAAGCGCCGCTGATCGACAGCCAGGGCGCGCACAGCGGCTGGATGGGCTCGGTGCTCGACATCACCGAGCAGAAGCGTGCTCAGGAGCTGGCGCGCCAGCAGGAGGAGCGCCTGCAGGCCACCTCCCGCCTGATCACCATGGGCGAGATGGCCTCCACCCTGGCCCACGAGCTCAACCAGCCGCTGGCCGCAATCGCGAGCTACAACAGCGGCTGCATCAACCGCCTGGAGAGCGGACGCGAGATCGACCGTGCGGAACTGCGCGAGGTGCACGCCCGCCTCGGCCGGCAAGCGCAACGCGCGGGCGAGATCATCCGCCGGGTGCACGACTTCGTGCGCCGCTCCGAGCCCAAGCGCATTCCGGTGGACATCAACGCGATCATCCGCGACGCCGTCGAGCTGATCGAGGCCGACGCGCGCAAGCGCCGCATGCGGGTGAGCACCGAACTTGCCGCACGTCTGCCCGAGATCGACGCGGACCCGGTGATGATCGAGCAGATCATCGTCAACCTGGTGCGCAACGGCATGGACGCGATGCGCGACAACCCGCCCGCGCGGCGCACCGTGCACATCCTGACCCGCCAGGAAGACGACCTGCTGGTGGTCCGCGTGGCCGATCTTGGCTGCGGCATCCCGCCGGACACCGCGCGCCGCCTGTTCGAACCCTTCTTCACCACCAAGCAGGAGGGCATGGGCATGGGCCTCAACATCTGCCGCTCGATCGCCGAACTGCATCGCGGCCGCCTCGGTTTCGAACCCAACCCGGAAGGCGGTACCATCTTCATCCTTTCGCTACCGGTGGAGCCCGCATGAACCAGGCCTGCGCCCACATCATCGACGACGACGAAGCCATCCGCGACGCGCTGGAATGGCAGTTCCGCACGCGCGGCGTCGCGTGCACGCTGTGGCCCGGCGCGGAAGCCTTCCTCGCGGCCTGGCAGGCCGAATGGCAGGGCTGCATCGTGCTCGACATCCGCATGGGCGGCATGAGCGGCCTGGAATGCTTCGACGCCCTGCTGGCGCGCGACTGCCGCATGCCGGTGATCTTCATCACCGGTCACGGCGACGTGCCGATGGCGGTCGGCGCGCTGAAGAAGGGCGCCTTCGACTTCATCGAGAAACCGTTCAGCGACAACGAGCTCATCACGGTGGTGGAAAAGGCCCTCGCCGCGGACGCCGAACGCCAGCGCGCCGCGGCCGACCGCGAAACGGTCGAAGCCCGCCTCGCCACGGTCACCGCACGCGAGCGCGAGGTCATGGCGCTGATCCTGGAAGGCAAGTTCAACAAGGTGATCGCCGACGACCTGAACATCTCGATGCGCACCGTGGAAGCCCACCGCGCGAAGATCTTCGACAAGATGGGGGTACGCTCGGCGGTGGAACTGGCGCAGATGCTCACCGGCATCCGCTACTGATCAGGCCGTGCGCCACTGCGGCGCGATGCCGGCCTCACCCGCGGCGGCCCGCCAGCCCCCGGCCATGCCGATGCCGCCGATCCACACCGCCTCGCCATCCGCACTGAGCACCGGCAGGCGCTCACGCAGCCACGGTGGCACGCCGGCCTCCTGGCAGAGCTTCTTGAAGCTGCGCCGCGCCCCCCCGGCGTGCAGACGCATGCCCATGCCGGGCCAGCGGGTGCGCAGCACCACCTCACCCGCCGCATGCAGGGCGGCGAGGCTCAGGCCATCGCCCGCCACGCGCTGCAGGGCAACGCTCCCGCCGCCCCACGGCAGGCAGGCCTCGCCCCGCCAGGCGCAGGCCTGCGGCAGCGGCGCGCTGGCATCCTCCAGCCACACCTCGCCACGATAGGCACAGCAGGCAAGCTCGCCCAGCGCAAGCCGCAAGGGCCCGTGCGCCGCAGCCGCATGCACTTGGCGCACGGCCTCGGCGAGGCGCGCGCGCGACGGCGCCTCCGCAGCTTGCAGGCGGATCTGCCAGCGCAGCAGATTGCCCAGCCGCGCCGGACTCAGTGCGAGCAGCGCGGCCAGCGCCATGCGCGGGGCGCCGCAGGCCCGGGCATCGAGTTCGGCAAGCTGGTCAAGCAACTCGCCGGCCTCGCGGAAGTTGTCCGCAGCAC
>JAUVWV010000302.1 GCA_030603925.1 Thauera sp.
CCGAGCATGCGCTCAGCGTGACCCTCGCCTACGAGTACACCGACGAAGGTCTTGAATTACAGGAGGCATGACGAACATGGATCGACGCGCATTCATCAAGTCCAATGCGGTTGCGGCCGCGGCGGCAACGGCGGGCATCGGCGGCATTCCGGTGGTGGCCCAGGCGCAGCAGGCCAACGGCTCCCCCAACACCCGGGTACGCTGGGACAAGGGCGTATGCCGCTTCTGCGGCGTGGGCTGTGCGGTGCTGGTCGGCGTGCAGAACGGCCGCGTGGTGGCCACCCAGGGCGATCCGGACTCCCCGGTCAACCGCGGGCTGAACTGCATCAAGGGCTACTTCCTGTCCAAGATCATGTACGGCAATGACCGGCTCACCAAGCCGCTGCTGCGCATGAAGAACGGCAAGTACGACAAGAACGGCGAGTTCACCCCGATCACCTGGAAGCAGGCCTTCGACATCATGGAGGAGAAGTGGAAGAGCGCCATCAAGGAGCATGGCAACGACTCCATCGCCATGTTCGGCTCCGGCCAGTGGACGGTGTGGGAAGGCTACGCCGCCGCCAAGCTCTACAAGGCCGGCTTCCGCACCAACAACATCGACCCCAACGCGCGCCACTGCATGGCCTCCGCGGTGGCCGGCTTCATGCGCACCTTCGGCATCGACGAGCCGATGGGCTGCTATGACGACATCGAGAACGCCGATGCCTTCGTGCTGTGGGGCAGCAACATGGCCGAGATGCACCCCATCCTGTGGAGCCGCATCACCGACCGCCGCCTGACCCACCAGGGCTGCCAGGTGCATGTGTTGTCGACCTTCGAGCACCGCTCCTACGAGCTGGCCGACAACCCGATGATCTTCAAGCCGCAGACCGACCTGGCGATCCTCAACTACATCTGCCACTACATCATCTCGAACAACAAGGTTAACAAGGACTTCGTCGCCAAGCATGTGAACTTCAAGCTGGGCGAGGGCGACATCGGCTTTGGCCTGCGCCCCAACCACCCGCTGGAAGCCAAGGCCACCAACAACGGCTACCCGGGCGCCGAAGGCAAGCCCAAGGGCAATCCGGGTGCGGCCAAGGACATCAGCTTCGAGGAGTTCGCCAAGTTCGTGTCCGAGTACACCGCGGAGAAGGTCTCCAAGCTCTCCGGCGTGCCGGTCGATCGCCTGCAGCGCATGGCCGAGGTGTATGCCGACCCGAACAAGAAGGTGATGTCCTTCTGGACCATGGGCTTCAACCAGCACACCCGCGGCACCTGGGTGAACAACATGATCTACAACGTCCACCTGCTGGTGGGCAAGATCTCCGAACCGGGCAACAGCCCGTTCTCGCTCACCGGGCAACCCTCGGCCTGCGGTACCGCGCGTGAAGTGGGCACCTTCGCCCACCGCCTGCCGGCCGACATGGTGGTCACCAACCCGATGCACCGCGCCATCACCGAGAAGATCTGGAAGCTGCCGGAAGGCACCATTCCGGACAAGATCGGCCTGCACGCCGTGGCGCAGAGCCGCGCGCTGAAGGATGGCAAGGTCAAGTGCTACTGGACGACCACCACCAACAACATGCAGGCCGGGCCGAACATCAACGACGAGATGTACCCGGGCTGGCGCAATCCGGAAGCCTTCGTGGTGGTGTCGGACGTGTATCCCACCGTCTCCGCGCTGTCGGCCGACCTGATCCTGCCCGCCGCGATGTGGATGGAGAAGGAAGGTGCCTACGGCAACGCCGAGCGCCGCGGCCAGTTCTGGCGCCAGCAGGTGTCCGCGCCGGGCGACGCGAAGAGCGACCTGTGGCAGTACATCGAGTTCTCCAAGCGCTTCAAGGTGGAGGACGTGTGGCCCGCCGACCTGATCGCCACGGCGCCGGAACTCAAGGGCAAGACCCTGTACGACGTGCTGTACGCCAACGGCCAGGTGAACAAGTTCCCGCTCGCCGACGTGGAGAAGGCCAACGGCCACGCCTGGAAGGGCTACATGAACGACGAGTCCAAGGAACTGGGCTACTACCTGCAGAAGGGCCTGTTCGAGGAATACGCCGAGTTCGGTCGCGGCCACGCCCACGACCTGGCGGACTTCGACGTCTATCACAAGGCGCGCGGCCTGCGCTGGCCGGTGGTGGAGGGCAAGGAAACCCTGTGGCGCTTCCGCGAGGGCTATGACCCCTACGTGCAGGCCGGCGAGGGCGTGAAGTTCTACGGGCACAAGGACGGCAAGGCGGTGATCTTCGCGCTGCCCTACCAGGATCCCCCGGAGATGCCGGACAAGGAATACGACATGTGGTTGTGCACCGGGCGCGTGCTGGAACACTGGCACACCGGCACCATGACCCGCCGGGTGCCCGAACTGCACCGCTCGGTGCCGGAAGCGCAGGTCTTCATGCACCCGGACGATGCCACGCAGCGCGGCCTGCAGCGCGGCATGGCGGTGAAGGTCGTATCCAAGCGCGGCGAGGTCGTCGCACGGCTGGAAACCCGCGGGCGCAACAAACCGCCCAAGGGCCTGATCTTCGTGCCCTTCTTCGATGAAGGCCGGTTGGTGAACAAGCTGATCCTGGACGCCACCTGCCCGATCTCGAAGGAAACCGACTTCAAGAAGTGCCCGGTGAAGGTCCTCAAGGCCTGATGCCGGCAGCCCCGCAAGGGGCGCTGACAGCGCCCTTCCCGCAAGGGAAGGGCCGGAGTGGGGAGGGGTGGCAGCCCCGATTCGATTCGCCATCCGCCCCATTCCGTCCTTCTCCGTGAAGGGGAAGGAACCTGCCAACGAACACGATTGCAGACATGAACGCCACCGACAACACCGACGACAGGAGTGCCCCGCTGCCGGCCCGTCGCCGCTTCCTGCGCGAAGCGGCCGGGGTGGCCGGCGGCGCTGGTCTGTTGTCGCTCGGTGTCGGCCTCTACGCGCGTCAGGCCAGCGCTCTGCCGGCCACCGCGCTGCGCCCGCCGGGCGCGCTGGCGGAAAGCGACTTCCTCGCCGCCTGCGTGCGCTGCGGCCTGTGCGTGCGCGACTGCCCCTACGACACGCTGAAGCTCGCCGAACTGGGCGACGGCGTGCCCACCGGCACCCCGTATTTCAATGCCCGCCACATCCCCTGCGAGATGTGCGAGGACATCCCCTGCGTGGTCGCCTGCCCGACCGGCGCGCTCGACCGCAACCTCACCGAGATCGAGAACGCGCGCATGGGTCTGGCAGTGCTGATCGACCAGGAAACCTGCCTCAACTACCTCGGGCTGCGCTGCGACGTGTGCTACCGGGTGTGCCCGGTGATCGACAAGGCGATCACTCTGGAGATGATCCACAACCCGCGCTCCGACCGCCACGCGATGTTCCTGCCCACCGTGCATTCGGAGCACTGCACCGGCTGCGGCAAGTGCGAGCAGGCCTGCGTGCTGCCGGGCGAATCCGCCATCAAGGTGCTGCCCATCCAACTCGCCAAGGGCTCCACCGCCGAGCACTACCGCAAGGGCTGGGTGGAGCGCGAGGCGCACGGCCGCTCGCTGATCGGCGAACAGGTGGAACTGCCGGTGCGCGGCATGGAAGGCCAGGCCTATGGCGACACCCGCCTGCGGCCGGGTAGCGAAGCGCCGGGGGGCGGCGACGAAGCGGCGCCGCAGTATGCGCCGGGTGGCCTCGATTCGGGATGGAAGCCATGAGCACCCAGGTCGATTCCACCTTGCCGCCGCAGCCTGCCGGGCGCGGCGTCGC
>JAUVWV010000387.1 GCA_030603925.1 Thauera sp.
CGGGGACGGGCGGCGCGACCGGCCGGACTCCGGATGACCCGAGACACACGGACGGTTTCCGCCATGCCCATCCTCGAAACCCTGCACGGCGGCCGGGTGCCGGTACACGCCTGGACCGGCGACATCGAAGCCAGCGCGCGCCAGCAGCTTGCCAACATCGCCCGGCTGCCCATCGTGCACCACCATGTGGCGGCCATGCCGGATGTGCACACCGGCATCGGCGCCACCGTGGGCAGCGTGATCGCCACCCGCAGCGCCATCATTCCGGCCGCGGTGGGGGTGGATATCGGCTGCGGCATGATCGCCGCGCGCACCACCCTGCGCGCTGACGACCTGGATGAACGCCGCCTGCGCAAGGTGTTCGGGCAGATCTCGCACGATGTGCCGGTGGGGCGCGAACAGCACCGCGGCAGCGCCGTGCCGGAGGCCGCCGCCCGGCCCTTTGCCGCCGGGCTGATGCGCATCTGCCAGCGCCACCCGGCGCTGCGCAAGGGCGTGGCCAGTTTCGACAACTGGATCGCGCAACTCGGCACGCTGGGCGGCGGCAACCATTTCATCGAGGTCTGCCTGGACGAGGCCGACCGCGTCTGGGTGATGCTGCATTCGGGCAGCCGCGGGGTCGGCAACCGCATCGGCAACTACTTCATCGCCCGCGCGCGTGAAGCCATGCTGCGCGAGGATGCCCACCTGCCGGACGCTGATCTGGCCTGGCTGGCCGAAGGCACGCCGCTGTTCGACGACTATGTGGATGCGGTGGACTGGGCGCAGGGCTATGCGCGCGAGAACCGCCGGCTGATGATGGAACTGGTGCTGGCCGCGCTGGCGCGCCATCTGCCGCCGTTCGAGCTGACTTCCGCCGCGGTGAACTGCCACCACAACTATGTGGCGCGCGAACGCCACTATGGCGCCGAGGTGTGGGTCACGCGCAAGGGGGCGATCCGCGCCGGGGAGGGCGAGCTGGGCATCATTCCGGGCAGCATGGGCACGCGCAGCTACATCGTGCGCGGCAAGGGCAGCGCGGAGAGCTTCTGCTCCTGCGCGCATGGTGCCGGGCGGCGGATGAGCCGTACCCAGGCGCGCAAGGTCTTCAAGCCGTCCGACCTGGAACGCCAGACCGCCGGCGTGCTGTGCCGCAAGGATGCCGGCGTGGTGGATGAGATTCCGGGGGCTTACAAGGACATCGACCGGGTGATGGCCAACCAGGCGGATCTGGTGGAGGTGGTGCACGCCCTGCGCCAGGTGGTGTGCGTGAAGGGCTGAGCGGGGATGAACGGCAGGGGGTGATTCGCGCCCAAGCGCGCATGGAAGGCTTGCCCAAAGTGGGCGTATGATGAAGCGGTGCATTCCCAAGGCATGCTGGCCGCTGCCTGATACCCAGGTTGGGCAACTCATGAACGGACATCGAGGTTTCCTTGCTGCACTGGTCCTGGCGGGCTTGCTGCTTGCCGCCGGTTGCGGCAGCGACGGCCCGGCGGGACGCCGCAGCGTGAACATCGGCCTCTACGAGAACGCCCCCAAGGTGTATACCGCCGAAGGCGGCAAGCCCGCGGGCCTGTTCGTGGAGCTGATCGAGGCGGTGGCGAAGGCCGAAGGCTGGACGCTGAACTACGTGCCCTGCGACTGGGTCGACTGCCTGCGCCGCCTGGAGGCCGGCGAACTGGACCTGATGCCGGACGTGGCCTTCTCCTCGGAACGCACGCGGCGTTTCGACTTCCATCAGGTGTCGGTGGCCAACAGCTGGTCGCAGGTCTATGCGCATCCCGACCGGGTGATCCAGGCCCTGGAAGATCTCGCCGGCATGCGGGTGGCCATCCTCGACGGCGGCATCCAGCAGTCCTTCCTCGCCCAGCTGGCGGCGGGCAGCGGTGTGGACTACCGGGCGGTGCCGGTGAAGTCGCTCGACGAGGGCTATCGGGCGGTCGTCGAGGGGCGGGCCGACG
>JAUVWV010000060.1 GCA_030603925.1 Thauera sp.
CCATGACCGCGGGATGCTCGATGGCGCTGACCACCAGGTGTCGCCTGTCGTGACCGAGCGCGCGCGCCACGCCCAGCAGCGCGAGGTTGTTGGCCTCGGTGGCGCAGCCTGTGAACAGGACCTCGTCGGGCGCTGCGCCGATCAGCGCAGCCACCGAGGCACGCGCGGCGTCCACGGTGGCAAGCGCCTGGCGCCCCAGCGGATAGGATGAGGAGGGATTGCCGAAGCCCTCGGTCAGGCAGTCCAGAATCGCCGCACTTACTTCGGCGGCGACCGGCGTCGTGGCGTTGTAGTCGAGATAGATCACATCGTTCATGGCGTGCTGTGGCCACCCAGAGAAGCGCCCGTCCAGCCGGCGATCGCGTGGTTCGCGAGCGTGGACGGGCCGTTGATCGGCAGCGCCACCGAAGCTGCGCCTCGTGGTACAGCCGCGCGCGGAACGCTCGCCGCCCTTTCAGGGCATACACCCTCCGGGAGGACAGGCGCGCGTGCGGCGGTCAGTGCCTGGCCTGGCCCGCCGCCTTGGCGGCCGCATCGAAGCCGCCCTTCGCCTTCCACTCCTCGAAGCCGCCCTGCAGGATGCGCACGTTCTCATAGCCGGCGACGCGCAGCGCGAAGCCGGCCTGGGCGGACAGGCTGCCGGTATTGCAGTAGATCAGCACCGGCTTGTCGCGCGGAATGCCGGCGCGCTCGGCGAGCACGCGGCGCCATTCCAGGTTGACCGCACCGGGGATGTGCTCCCTGGCGAACTGGCCGGCATCGCGCGCGTCGATGACGTGAAAACGCGACCAGTCCTCGCGCGGGATCTGCTCGGCAAAGATGACGCCGCCCCCGTATTCGACGAAATCGAGATAGGCCTCCATCTCGTCGACGGCCTGCTCGTTGGCGAAGGCCGGTGCGGCGATGACCGCCAGCGCCACGGCGGTGGCGCGGATCAGCTTGATGGGCATGTTGTCTCCGTTCATGTATGGCTTGTGTTGCACGGGTGATCAGAACACCAGCACCTTGTCGGCGGCGGCCGTCCATTCGGCCAGTTCCTTGAGTGTGCTGCGGCGGACGTTGGGCACCATGTCCGCATCGGCGTGACCGCGCGCGTCCATGCAGGTGCCGCACAGGGCGACCTCCCCACCGACCATGCGCACCATGTCGCCGGCGTTGTAGTAGCCCTCGGGCACCGTCTGCCCGGCCTTCGCGCAGGCCACCGCATCCCCCATCAGGAACACGCGCACCGTCTCGCCGTCCTGCCTGCCCAGGGCGCGCGCGAGACGCAGGCCGTTGTAGCTGCGCTCGCTGCCGTAGGGGGCGTCGTTGAGGATGAAGAGGGTATTCATCATCGGCTCCTCGCAAATACCGGGCTTAATTGCCGCCCGACTTGATGGTGGCCTTCAGGGCATCGAAATCGCGGCGCACCGTGTCGTTGAACAGCAGGCCGGACTTGTCCTGCCTGGCCACGCCTTCGAGATCGAGCACATCGGCGACGATCTGGTAACTGGCCGCGCCGTTGTGCGCCTTGCCGTCCGCGACGATCAACTGGTTGCCGTAGAACACCGCCGGCGCAGGCAACCCCTGGGCCAGGCTGGACGGCAGCAACTGGATGGGCACGCGATAGGTGTTGGCAAGCTCGGCCGCAACCTGCAGGTTGCCGTTGCAGCGCTGGCCGGGGGGATCCTTGGCGATGAAGGTCAGCACCTTCTGGCCGGCAGCGGTCTGTGCGCCGGGCACGGCCATCGATACATCGGCCGCAGCCGCGGACAGGCTGAACACGGCGCCCAGCAGGGTAAAGATGATCTTTTTCACGGGTGTCTCCCCTTTGTTGCGGTGCCGCGCGTTGCGGCGGGCGGATGGATCAGCGCTCGACCGGCAGCCCCTCCGCCTGCCATTCGGCGACGCCATCGGTGATCTTGTGGGCGCTGAAGCCACGCTTGCGCAGCAATTCGACCGCCTCGTCGGACATCACGCAGAAGGGGCCACGGCAGTAGGCCACCACCTCCTTGCCGGGCGGCAACTCGGCGAGCCGCCTTTCCAGCTCACCCAGCGGCATCGAGCGCGCGAACGGCAGGTGTCCCGCGGCGTATTCGGCTTCTGGACGCACGTCGATGACCAGGATCTCCCCGCTGCGCGCCTTGTCGAGCAGCGAAGTCCGGCTCTCCGGGCTGAGCAGGTCCGGCGCGGCACTCATCTGCTCGAGCGCGAGACGCAGTTCGAGCAGGTGCGCTTCGGCCACGTCGCGGACGTTGAGCCACAGCTCCGCCACGTCCTGCCCGCTGAGCCGGTAATGGATGAACTTGCCCTCGCGCCGGTTCTCGACCAGGCGCGCTTCGCGCAGGGCCTTGAGATGGGCGCTGGCCAGGCGCATGTCGATGTGTGCCTGCTGCGCAAGCGTCTCGACCGTCTTCTCGCCCTGGGCGAGCAGTTCGATGAGCTCCAGCCGCTTCGGGCTGGAGAGCGCCTTGCCGATGCGCGAGACGTGTTCGTAGAGCGAGGATTTGGTGACGTTCGATTTCATACGCACACTCTAACAAGCGTGCGATTGTTTGTGAACAGTGCTTATGGAGATGAACACGGTTTCCTGGCGCAGGTGCCAGGGAGCGTCACGGCGCCCTCGGCCGGACACCGGGCTGCAAGGCCGGCGAACGCTGCCGGCACCACGCCCTCAGCGCCCCACCCGCGAGAGCTTGAGCAGGCGGGCGCCGCGGTCGATCAGCACGGTGAGCAGGATGATCATGATCAGATAGGTGCCGGCGCGTTCGAAGCGGAACCATTCGAAGTTGAAGCTGAACTGGAAGCCCAGCCCGCCGACGCCGATGAGGCCCAGTACCACGGCGGCGCGCACGTTGCTTTCGAACTGGAAGAAGGCGTAGGTCATCCAGTCGCGCCATACGCGCGGCACCGCCACGGCGGCATAGGTGGTGGCGCGCGAGGCGCCGCAGGCCGGTTCGAAGCGCGCCAGCGGCTGGTTGTCCACCGCCTCGCCGAACACCCGGGTGAGCACACCCAGGGTGTGGACCGCGATGGCCAGGGTGCCGGCAACCAGGCCGGGGCCGAAGAAGGCGATGGCGAGGAAGGCCCACATCACCTCCGGCACGCCGCGCGCGACCACCGCGCTGGCACGCGCCGCCGCCAGTTGCATGGCGCGCAGCAGGCGCTGCCAGAGCGCCGGGCTTTCGCCGGTAAATTGGGCGGCGTGGAGCTGAAAGCTGGCCGAATGCGGGTAGGTGAGCAGAATCGCCCCGCCCACCCCGAGCAGGGTGCCGATCACCGCGAGGGCCAGCGGCACCGCGGCCGATTCCACCACCCGCCAGACGAACCACTTCTGCAGCTCGGCCTGCCAGGCGGCCCACGCCGCCGGGCGCCAGAAGTCCGCCACGCCGTAGTCGGCGAAGAGCTCCACCGCCCTGCCCTGCGCGGCACGGGCGGCGGCCTTCTCCGGATCGCCGAGGCCGAGTGCGGCAAGATCCAGTTCCGGGCTCAGCAGGCGCTCGAAGAAGCGCAGGTTCTCCCAGGCCTGGCCGGTGAACAGCTCCGCCGCGGGAACCAGGTGGTTGCGCGGCGCGCCACCCTCGCCGGCCTGGTTGCCCCAGCCCATGAACCACAGCGACCAGGACAGCGCCAGCGCGACGAAGCCGGCGGCCAGCCAGGGGCTTCGCGGCGGGCGGGTTGCGTTTGCCGGGGGCTCGGGGCGAACGGAGGTGGGTGCTTTCTCTGTACTGTCTCCCACCACCCCGCAGGAGGCCGGCGCAGCGCCGCTGCGCGCGGCATCGCCGCGCAGCTGGCGGCGCACATAGTTGCTGGCCAGATCGGCGGCAAGGGTGAGCAGCAGGGTGAACAGGATCAGCGTGCCGACCTTGTCCCAGGCGCCGAAACGCACCTGGTACCAGATTTCCGCACCCAGCCCGCCGCCGCCCACCGCGCCGATCACCGCGGCGTTGCGGATGGCGCATTCGGCACGCATCAGGGTAAAGGACAGCACGTTGCGCGAGGCCAGCGGGCGGATGCCGTAGAGGAAGGTGGCGATGCGCCCGCCGCCCAGGCTGCGCACCTGGGCATAGCGCGATTCATCGACGCCGTCCCACAGTTCGCTGTACACCTTGGCGAGGATGCCGGTGATGTTGAGCGCCAGCGCCAGCGCGCCGGTGAGCGGGCCGAGGCCGATCATCGCCACCAGGATGATGGCCCAGACGAAGTCCGGCACCGCGCGCAGGATGTCCTGCAGCAGGCGGCAGGCGGCGCACAGCAGCGCGCTGGGGGAGCGCAGCGGGAAATGACGCAACCACGGACGCAACCACGGACGCAACCACGGCCGCAACCACGGCCACCAGTGCGCGCTGCGCCCGGCCGCGCGCTCCTCGCCCACGCACACCGCGCGGCTCGCCCCCCTCGCCAGCGGCCAGGCCAGCAACACCGCCAGCGCCGTGCCGAGGATGGCCGCGGAGAGGGTCTGCAGGGTGAGCTCCCAGGCGTGGGCGACGAAGGCGGCGGAAAGGTCGGGGCGGGCAAAGGCCGCCAGCCAGGCGCCGATGCGCGCCGCGGCCTGGGCGCGGCGCTCCGCATCGGTGAGCGCCGCCCAGTCCCACTCGGCGGCGGCAAAGGCCGCCAGCACGGCAAGGAGGACGGCCAACAGGGCGACGAAATGGCCCAGCGGGCGTTTTTCGTAGCGCGCGGTGAGCGGCAAGGCGACACTGCTCATTCCAGCAGCGCCCATCGTTGCGCCGCTTCCGCTCGCCCTGAGCCCGTCGAACGGCGTTGTGTGGCAGTGCCATCGCACGGGCTTCGACTGCGCTCAGCCCGAACGGTGTCGCGGTGTGAGGCGGGGCTGGTCATGCCGGCAGCGCCATCTCGTCCAGATGCAGGGCGCGGTATTCGGCGCCGTAGAGCTCGCGCAGCAGGTGCTGGCTGAGTTCTTCCGGCCTGCCCTGCCAGAACAGGCGTCCGGCACGCAGCGCCACGACGCGGTCGAAGTGGCCCTGCAGCAGGTCCAGGGTGTGGAGGTTCACCAGCAGGGTGACGCCGTCGATTCGGGCGAGGTCGCACAGCAGGGCGATGATCTCGCGCCCCAGGCGCAGGTCCAGCGCGCTGACCGGCTCGTCGGCGAGCACCAGACGGGGCTGCTGCACCACCAGGCGGGCGACGGCAACGCGCTGCTGCTGGCCGCCGGAGAGTTCGTCCGGCAGCGCCCACAGCTTGTCCTCCAGCTCCACGCGGGCGAGCGCGGCACGGGCGCGGTCGAGCTCCTGCGGCCACAGCAGCGAGAGCAGCGCGCGCGCCAGCCACCAGTGGCCCAGCCGCCCCATCAGCACGTTGTGCACCACGCGCAGTTGCGGGATCAGGTTGTCCTGCTGGTGCAGGTAACCGACCTCGCGGCGCAGGCGCGCCAGCCGGCGGCCGGACAGGTGCGCGGTGTCCTGGCCCAGCGTCAGCACGCGGCCGGCGGCCGGGCGGGCAAGCCCGGCGATGAGGCGGAACAGCGTGGTCTTGCCGGCGCCGGAGGGGCCGATGACGGCGACGCGCTCGCCGGCGCCAACGCGGAGCTCGATGCCGTCGAGCACGCGCGTGCCGCCATAGGCCACGGCGCCGCCTTCGATCAGCACCGGTGCGGGTGCCGCTTCAGTCGGGGAGGAAGTCATGGGAGGGAATCGTCAGCGTGAAGGACCGGACGTAGGTTCAAGCTTCGTGCGCCGGCCCCGGATTCCGGCCCTTCGACAAGCTCAGGGCAGGCGCTTCGGCCTCCATCCAGGCTACGACCCGTAGCCCGGATGGAGCGCAGCGCAATCCGGGAGCAGCGCACGCACCCAGCGCGGCGGCCTCAGCCGCCGATGTCGATGCCCGATTCGAGCAGATCGACGTAACCCTGCCATTCGGCGATGTCGGCCTCGATGAACTTGCCGGCCTTGAGGTACTTCAGCACCGCGGCGCCTTCCGGCGTGCTGCCGTCGATGGAGAGCAGCGCCGCGCGCAGCTTGGCGAGCAGTTCGGGGCCGAGGTCGGCGCGCGCGGTGAGCGCGTAGTTGGTGTAGGGCGGGGTTTTGTAGACGATGGGCGCACGCGCCTTCAGGTCATCCGCGGCCTTGTCCCAGGAGGCGTAGTTGAGCGCGCCGACCTGATGGGTGCCGTCGGCCACCATCTGCATCACCACGTCGTGGCTGCCGGAGTAGGCCACGCTGCGGAAGACCTTTTCCGGGGTGGTGGCGCTCTGGTCCATGAAGTACTTGCGCGGCATCATGTGGCCGGAGGTGCTGCTCTTGCTGCCGAAGGTGAAGCTCCAGCCCTTGCCCTGCGCGGCCTTGGCCAGTTCGCCGAGGTTGGCGACCGGGCCCAGACCGGTGGAGGGGTTGGCGATGAAGTAGCTGACGAAGCCCTTGTCGATGTCGCGGCAGCCCAGGAGGGTGAGCCGGGTGCCCATCTGCATGCGCGCCTGCGCGGTGGTCACCGCGCCCAGCCAGGCGATGTGGGCGCGCCCGGTGGCCAGCGCGGTGACGCTGGCGGCGTAGTTCTCGACGTGCATGTACTCGACCGGAATGCCCACGGCCTTGCCCAGGTGGCGCGCCAGGGCGCCGAAGTTCTCGCGCATGCGGTCGGCGTCGCCGTCGTCCGGAATGGCGGTGATGATCAGCTTGGCTGGCGCCTGCTGGGCCAGCGCGGGGTTCGCACCCAGACCAAGGGTGGGGGCCACCGCAAGGGCGGCGGCGGACAGCAGGAATCCCCTGCGCGCGGCAGTGCCTCGATGTTGCATGTGTTGCTCCCGAATTGTGTGCGCCGCGGGATGTGCAACCCCATGGCGGCAAGCCACCCCGGTGCGGGTGCGCCGGGGTTTAAGTTGCCCGGCGCAAGGCCGGGCGGTGTGGTGGCGGTACGCAGACCGCCGTTTCTCCGGACGGCCGATACGCAGATCGGCGGGTATGTGTCCGGTGCCCGGTGAGGGGCGCATTCGTGTTTCGCGTGTTTCTTCTAGCGTTTGCCGAGTACGGCAAGCTGGGAGGCGAAGTCTGCCTCGTCCGCGGCGCGCAGGCAACGCAGGTCCAGCCACAGGGCGTTGTCGGCGATGCGGCCGATGACCGGCACCGGCAGCGCGCGCAGGGCCTTCTCCAGGCGGTTGAGGGTGCCGCCCTTCTTGTGCGGGCGGCACACCAGCCCGGCGGAAGGCAGGCGGTCCACCGGCAGGCTGCCGGAGCCGATCTGCGAGCGCATGCTCTCCACCCCGACGCTGAGCGGCCAGCCGGCCAGCGCGCGCGCCAGCGCGGCTTGCAGGCGTTCGGCCTGGGCAAGGATTTCGCCCTGCGGGCGGGTGAGCAGGCGCAGGGTTTCCAGGCGTTCGGGCAGGCGCTCGGGGTCGCGGTACAGGCGCAGCACCGCCTCCAGCCCGGCCAGGGTGATCTTGCCCACCCGCAACGCACGCTTGAGCGGGTTTTTCTTGATCTTCGCGATCAGTTCGCGGCGGCCGACCAGGATGCCGGCCTGCGGGCCGCCGAGCAGCTTGTCGCCGGAAAAGCTGACCAGATCGGCGCCGGCGGCGATGGCCTCGCGCGGGGTGGGTTCGTGCGGCAGCCCCCAGGCTTCCAGGCCGGTGAGGGTGCCGGAGCCGAGATCCTCGACGAAGGGCAGGCCGCGGGCGTGGGCGATGGCGGCCAGTTCCGCCTGCGCCACCGCCTTGGTGAAGCCTTCCACCGCGTAGTTGCTGGTATGGATCTTCATCAGCATGGCGGTGCGGGCGGTGATGGCCTCTTCGAAGTCGCGCGCGTGGGTGCGGTTGGTGCACCCCACCTCCACCAGCTTCGCACCGGCGCGCTTCATGATGTCGGGCACGCGGAAGGCGCCGCCGATCTCCACCAGTTCGCCGCGCGAGACGATGACCTCCTTGCGTTGCGCCAGGGTGTTGAGCAGCAGGAACACCGCCGCGGCGTTGTTGTTCACCACGGTGGCGGCTTCGCCGCCGGTGAGTTCGGCGAGCAGGTCGCTGACCAGGTCGTCGCGGTCGCCACGCCCGCCGGAATCGATGTCGTACTCCAGCGCGCAGGGGTGGCGCGCGGCCTCCACCATGGCGGCGATGGCCTCTTCCGGCAGAGTGGCACGGCCGAGATTGGTGTGCAGCACGGTGCCGGTGAGGTTGAACACGCGGCGCAGCCTGGCGCGCGTGTCAGCGGCAAGGCGGGTTTCGACGGCCGCCAGCAGGGTGGCGACATCCGGCAATGTGGCACCGCCCAGCACGGCTTCGCGTGCGGCGGCGAGTTCGGCGCGCACGCAGTCGGTGACCAGGCGGCGGCCGTGGGTGGCCGCCTGCGCGGCGAGCGCGGGCTCGGCGAGCAGGCGGTCCACGGCGGGGAGGGAAGCGAGGGTGTTGGTGTTCATGGCCGACGCCCGGACCGGGCAGTGAGGTTCAGGGAAGTGTGCAGTTCGTAGCCTGGATGCAGCGTAGCGGAATCCGGGTCGGGGTCGGGGTCGGGGTCGGGTTTTTCCGCCGCCGGCCCCGGATTGCGGCCTGCGGCCTCCATCCGGGCTACGCCTCGCCCGGGACGAACAGCGGATTGGGGCCACTGCGCACGTAGCCGGCTTCATCCACCAGGATGTCGAGCGCCAGCGTGGCGAGGTCGTCGGCCACCGGGTCGGCGGCGGCGTCCTTGTCACGGTGGACGATCTTCAGGTAGCTGTGGCAGTCGTCGCAGACTTCGGCACGCACCAGCTCATGCTGGCCGGCCTCGCCTTCCAGCACGCGGTAGGAGACCTTGTCGGTCTCGCCGCAGGCGCTGCAATTGACCCGCACCAGGTTCCATTCGGTGTTGCACAGCGAGCAGTGCAGGTAGCGCGCGCCGGCGTACTGGCCGCTCTGGATGACGCTGGCCACCGGCAGGCTGCCGCAGCACGGACACACCCCCGGCACGTCCAGCCGGGCGAGGTCGGCCAAGGCGGGTTGGACGGCCATCCAGGTCCAGTACACCTGCAGGGCAGCGGCGATGAAGGGCAGGCGGGCGGCCTGCGCGGGGTCGTACTCGGTGCGCAGCACCGCGTCGGCGAGTCGCTCCAGTTCGGCCGGCGGCAGCGCCGCCAGCGTGGTCAGGGTGGATTGCAGCACCGGCGGTGCGGCCGGCAGCAGACGGTCCACCAGAATGGCCAGGTGACGCTGCCACACCGCATCGCGCGCCCAGCCGTTGGCCGGCAACGGCGGCATGGCATGGCGCCGCGCCTGTTCCAGCGCGGCAGCGTCAGGCAGCGGCACCACGGGGTGGCGCTGCAGGAGTTCATGCTGGACCTGCGTGAGGCGGGCCAGGAAGCTCAGCCAGTCACCCGCGGCATGGCCGGCGGCGAGGCGCTCGAAGCGCGCGGCGCGGTCGGCAAACAGGCTGGCCAGTTGCGGGGCGATCACCGCCGGCGGCTCGAGGCCGGGGTTGAGGGTGCTGGCGGGGCTGGAGGGAGGGGTGATGTTCATGCGCTCTCTGCGGTGGTGCGGGTAAAAAACCACTCCCTCCCATTCAAGGGGGTGAGGGCGGGATTTCGCGGAGCACGCTCCGCGTCGCCCGAACGGGCTGGCTGTGCAAAGCCAGCCCTCTCGGGCTGGGGTGGGGATGGGTTTCGGTGAGGCGGTAAGACGTTTATTGCTGCCCGGTGGAAACCCATCCCCCCTCCCAGCCTCCCCCCCTTGAAGGGGGGAGGCGCGGCAAGCCTCCCCCTCCGGGGGAGGGCGACACGCGGGGCCTCAGTTTTTGCCGGTGATCTGGCGGTACCAGCCACGGTGGTGCTGCTTGGCCCAGGCGCGGGTGACGGTGCCGTAGAGCATGGCGCGAATCGTCCCGCGGGTCCAGATGGCGGCATACACATGCACGAAGATCAGGCCGATCATGAACGCCGCGGCGGCGGCATGCACGACCACGGCGAGGCGCACCAGTTCGACCGGGAAGTCGAACCAGCTGCGCCACATCACCACGCCGGACACGGTGATCAGCACCATGCTGAGGGTGAGCCCCCAGAACAGCAGCTTCTGGCCACCGTTGTACTTGCCCTGTTCCGGCATGTCGTGGTCGTCGCCGTCCACCATCTTGCGCACCTTGGACAGCCAGTCCCAGTCGGCCGCGCCCATCAGGTTCAGGCGCGCGAAGCGGAAGAACATGATGAGGAAGAACAGCGCCATGACGACGCCGATCCACGGGTGCAGGATGCGCGCCCACACCCCGCCGCCGAACAGATGCACCAGCGGGAAGAAGGCCGGGTGGAAGAAGGCCAAGCCGGACAGGCCCAGCAGGATGAAGCAGATGCCCACCACCCAGTGGTTGGCCCGCTCGGACGCCGTGTAGCGTTGCAGGTCGCGCGGATTGCGGATCATTTGGCGTCCTCCTTCTCCATTTCCTCTTCGAGCTCCTTGGAGACCTCGTTCGGACCCTTCATGACGTAGTGGAACAGGCTGCCGAGCGCGGTGGCGCCCAGCGCGACCATCGCCAGCGGCTTGGCCACGCCCTTCCACAGCGACACCAGCGGGCTGATCTGCGGATCGGCCGGCAGGCCGGCATACAGCGACGGCTTGTCGGCATGTTGCAGCACGTACACCACGTGGGTGCCGCCGACGCCCTGCGGATCGTACAGACCGGCGTTCTGGTAGCCACGCTCCTTGAGGTCGGTGATGCGGCTTTGCGCGTAATGCACCATGTCCTCCTTGGCGCCGAACTTGATCGCGCCGGTGGGGCAGGCCTTGGCGCAGGCCGGCGCCTGACCGACGGCGACGCGGTCCGAACACAGCGAGCACTTGTAGGCCTTGCTGTCCGCCTTGGAGATGCGCGGTACGTTGAACGGACAGCCGGTCACGCAGTAGCCGCAGCCGATGCAGTTTTCCTGGTGGAAATCCACGATGCCGTTGCTGTACTGGATGATGGCGCCGGGCGAGGGGCAGGCCTTCAGGCAACCGGGGTCGGCGCAGTGCATGCAGCCGTCCTTGCGGATGAGCCATTCGAGCTTGCCGTTCTCCTCCACTTCGGAGAAGCGCATCAAGGTCCAGGTCTTGTCGTCCAGGTCCTGGGGGTTGTCGTAGATGCCGACGTTGTTACCCACTTCGGGGCGGATGTCGTTCCACTCCATGCATGCCGCCTGGCAGGCCTTGCAGCCGATACAGGCGGACACGTCGATGAGCTTGGCGACTTCGGTGGTGTTGCGCACCTGCGGGGCCTCGGTGGTGGTCGCCGAGCGCCGCGCGATGTCGAGCGATTGCAGTGCCATGCGAGCCTCCCCTTATGCCTTCTCGATGTTGACCAGGAACGCCTTGTATTCCGGCGTCTGGCTGTTGGCATCGCCCACGAACGGGGTCAGGGTATTGGTGATGAAACCGGGCTTGGTTTCCCCCTTGAAGCCGTAGTGCAGCGGGATGCCCACGGTGTGCACCTTGCGCCCGTCCACGGTGAGCACCGGGATGCGCTTGGTAACCACCGCCACCGCCTTGAGATAGCCGCGGTTGGAACGCACCTTCACCATGTCGCCCTTCCGGATGCCCTTCTCGGCGGCCAGTTCCTCGGAGATCTCGACGAAATGCTCCGGCTGGAGGATGGCGTTGATCTTCGAGTACTTGGACCAGAAGTGGAAGTGCTCCACCAGGCGATAGGTGGTGGCCACGTAGGGGAACTCGTCGGCCTTGCCGAACAGCTCCATGTCGCCCTTGTAGACGCGCGCGGCCGGGTTGCTGGTGACCTGCGGCTTGTCCGGGTGCATGGGGTTCTTGCCCAGCGGGGTCTCGAACGGCTCGTAGTGCTCGGGGAAGGGGCCTTCGGCCATGCCCGGGGCGAACAGGCGCGCGACGCCTTCCTGGGTCATGATGAAGGGGCCGACGTTCTCCTCCGGCGCGGCGTTGGGCCGCATGTCGGGAATGTCGTTGCCCGCCCAGGCGGTGCCGGTCCAGCGCAGCAGGGTGCGCTTCGCGTCCCACGGCTTGCCGGAGGGGTCGCAGGAGGCGCGGTTGTAGATGATGCGCCGGTTGGCCGGCCAGGCGAAGCCCCAGTTGAGCGTCTGGCCAAGGCCGGACGGGTCGGCGTTGTCACGCCGCTGGGTGAGGTTGCCGGCCTGCGAGTAGCAGCCGCTGTAGATCCAGTTGCCGCAGGCGGTGGAGCCGTCGTCGCGCAGCTGGGCAAAGCCCGCCAGCTGGTCGCCGGCCTTCACCAGCACGTTGCCGTTGGCGTCCGTAAGATCGCGCAGCGCACGGCCGTTGATCTCGCGCAGCACCTCGTCGGACGACGGCTTGGTCGGCTGGCGGTAGGGCCAGGTGAGGTTCAGCACCGGGTCGGGCAGCGCACCGCCATCCTTGGCGTACATCGCCTTCAGACGGGTGTACAGCTGGGCGATGATCTCCAGGTCGCCGCGGGTTTCGCCCGGACCGTCGGCCGCCTTCCAGTGCCACTGGATGACGCGCCCGGAGTTGGTGAAGGTGCCGTCGTGCTCGGCGAACAGCTCGGCCGGCAGGCGGAACACTTCGGTCTGGATCTGGCGCGGATCGACGTCGTTGAACTCGCCGTGGTTCTTCCAGAACTCCGAGGTGTCGGTGGCCAGCGGGTCGATCACCACCAGGTACTTGAGCTTGGACAGCGCGGCCGAGACCTTGCCCTTGTGCGCCACCGAGGCCAGCGGGTTGAAGCCCTGGCAGAAGAAGCCGTTCATGCGGCCCTGGTGCATGCGCTCGAACATCGCCAGTACGTCGTAGGCGCCGTCCGGCTTGGGCAGCCAGTCGTAGGCCCAGCCGTTGTCCGCGGTGGCGGCGTCGCCATACCAGGCCTTCATCAGACTCACCCACCACTTCGGGAAGTTCTGCGGGAAGTTCATCTGGTTGGGGCGGATGGCCTTGGGCGTGCGGCTGCTGACGTAGGTCTGCACATCCACGTCGCGCTCGGTCGGGGCGGACAGGTAGCCCGGCAGGTTGGCGGTGAACGGGCACATGTCGGTCACACCCTGCACGTTGGCGTGGCCGCGCAGCGCGTTGATGCCGCCGCCGGCCATGCCCATGTTGCCCAGCAGCAGCTGGATCATGGCCATGGTGCGGATGTTCTGCGAGCCGACCGAGTGCTGCGTCCAGCCCAGCGCGTAGAGAATGGTCATGACGCGATCGGGTGCCGCGCACTCGGCGATCATCTCGCAGACCTTGAGGAAGGCGTCCTTCGGCGTGCCGGTGATCGAGCTGACGGTATCGGCGTCGTAACGCGCGAAGTGCTTCTTCATCAGCTGGAAGACGCAGTTGGGGTCCTGCAGGGTCTCGTCGACCATGGCGAAACCGTCTTCGCCCATCTGGTAGCGCCAGGTGGCCTTGTCGTAGCTGCGCTTTTCGGCGTTGTAGCCGGTGAACAGGCCGTCCTCGAAGCCATAGCCGGGATCGATCAGGAAGGCGGCGTTGGTGTAGGCCTTGACGTACTCGTGCTGGAGCTTGTCGTGTTCCAGCAGATAGTTGATTACCCCGGCCAGGAAGGCGATGTCGGTACCCGCGCGGATCGGCGCGTAGTAGTCCGCCACCGCGGCAGAGCGGGTGAAGCGGGGGTCCACGACCACGAGCTTGGCGCGGCGGCCGTGCTTGGCCTCCTGCACCCACTTGAAGCCACAGGTGTGGGCTTCCGCGGCATTGCCGCCCATGATCAGGATCAGATCAGCGTTCTTGATGTCCACCCAGTGGTTGGTCATCGCGCCACGCCCGAACGTCGGAGCCAGACTGGCTACCGTGGGAGCGTGTCAGATGCGTGCCTGGGTGTCGATGGCGATGACGCCCAGCGCGCGCATCACCTTGATCGACAGGTAGGACGGTTCGTTCGAAGCGGCTGAACTGGCCAGGAAACCGGTGGTGGGCCAACGGTTCACGGTGAGGCCGGCGTCGTTCTTCTCGACGAAGTGGGCGTCGCGGTCGGCCTTCATGTGCTTGGCGATACGCTCGAAGGCCTCATCCCAGGAGATGCGCTTCCACTCGGTGGCGCCGGGCTCGCGCACTTCCGGGTGGGTCAGGCGCAGCGGGCTCTGCACCATGTCGAGCAGGCCGGCGCCCTTGGGACAGAGGCTGCCGCGGTTGACCGGGTTGTCCGGGTCGCCTTCGATGTGAAAGATGCGCGCCTTGGCGTTCTTGGACTTGTCGCCCATCGAATACACCAGGGTGCCGCAGCTGACCGAGCAGTACGGACAGATGCTGCGCGTTTCGGTCGCGTGTGCGAGTTTGTACTGCCGGACCTCGGCCAGCGCCGCAGTGGGTGCGAAACCCATCGTGGCGAGGCTGGAGCCCGTCATACCCGCGGCGCAGACCTTGAAGAATCCGCGTCTGGAGACGTGCATGGTCTCTCCTCCCTTCGCTTGTGGTTGTGAACAAAACACCACCTTCCTGCAAGGGTCATACCAGAACGTCAATACAGCTATAAAACAAGACCTTGCTGCGAGAAAGGACATCGCATGACGGGACAATCTGTCCAGACCATGGACAAAATGTCGCACGCCTGCGCGAGGCGGCGGCGGCGGGCGAGCTCAGCCGTCCGCTGCGCGCGCGTGCCGCGCGAGCTCCTCCGGAGTGTTGATGTTGACGAAGGCCTGCGGACAGTCGTCGAAATCGACGATCACGTGCGCCTGCAGCGACACCCAGCGCCCCACGCCGCGCCCGCCGCCTGCCAGATAGGCGGCCAGCGCCGGTGCCGCACGACGGTGGGCGAGCAGGAAGACCGGCTGCTCCTGCCCGTCCGCGCGCGCCATCGCCACGTCCGCCGCACCGGCTTCGGCCGCGGCGTACAGGCGGGCGACCAGATCATGCGGCAGGAAGGGCGAGTCGCACGGACAGGTGGCCACCCAGTCGAAGGGCGGCTCGATCGCATGCAGCCCGGCGTCGAGTCCGGCGAGTGGACCGACGAAACCGGCGACGCGGTCGGGCAGCACCGGTACGCCGAAGCCTGCATAGTCCGCGGCATTGCGGTTGGCATTGATCAGCAGCCGGCCGACCTGCGGGGCAAGACGCTCGATCACGTGCGCGACCATCGGGCGGCCGTCGAGCACGACCAGTCCCTTGTCGGCGCCGCCCATCCGGCTGCCCTGGCCGCCGGCGAGTACCAGGCCGGCAACGTGCTGAAGGTTCATGCGAGAAACTCCGGGTAAGGGCTGGCTGCGCACCAGCGGGATCGAGCGCCGATTCTAGCCCGCATTGCACGCACCGGCCCTGCTGCGCGCCGGCCTGCCGAAGACTGTATAGAATGGAAGCGCCCAGCCGCGCGCGGCCCGCCGCGCCGCCCCGCCCACTCACAGCCCCAGCGCCCGATGCCCGACGACACCCGCATCTCCACGGATCAACTCCGGGTCGGCATGTACGTGATCCTGGACCTGAACTGGTTCGAACACCCGTTCGCCTTCAGCCGCTTCAAGATCAAGTCGGCG
>JAUVWV010000412.1 GCA_030603925.1 Thauera sp.
CACGAGCTCGCGCCCGACGCGAACCATTGCCCCCTCGCGGGCGAGGGAGTCCTGGTTGGCGCGCGCGAGGTAGCGCGCCTTGTCCGGTGAGTTGGGATAAACCTCGGGCGGCCAGCCCTTAAGGTTCCAGCTATGGGGGATTGCCATTGTCCGCGCCTCTGTGAAGGTTCGCGGCAATGGTGTGCTGGTGTGTGCGCTACTTCGAGGAATACTTAACGGGCTTTAACTGTTCCCTGTTCTTGGCCAAGCCGAGGCGCGTTTTGACTGCGGCTGCGGCGGATTCACGGCCGCCGGCGGACAGCTTCTTGAAGTAGAAATTGCCTTCGGCATCCTCGCGGAGCAATCCAATGAGCATATGCGCACGCTTGACCGGCACGTTCTGCGATCTGAGGTCATCGAAAACCTGTTGCTGGGCGCGCTTTAGCGATAGCGGCTTCCTTCGAGACGCGGCTGCAAGCCCCAATGCGCTGCTTGGTGAGACGCCTCGGCCAATCGCCTCCAACGCCTCACCAAGCCACTCCGCCACCTTTGTCGGACCGTCGCCATCGGATGAACTCCATGCACCGTGCTTGATTGCGGTTCCAAGCAGCTCAAGCTCGCGCCGAACCTCGGCTGCCGAGCCTTGCGCGAGAATTTCATCGGTAAACAGTCCCTCGCTGACTTGGAGGCGCGAAACATCAACAACAGGTATGTCCGGCCCTGCCCATCGGCGAGGAGGCTTATTTGGGCCAGCGGGCGGCCTCGCGCCACGCTTAACCATTGTTGCCCCCCAGCCTGGCGCCTAGGGCTTCTTGTCCGGTGACGGGAGCCCCCTGCACAAGATGCGCGTAACGCTTCGTGACGGTCGTCGACCGATGCCCCAGGACGCTGGCGATTTCCAGTCGGGTTGCGCCTTGCTGCGCGAGGAAACTGGCGCACGAGTGCCGCAGGTCATGCCACCGGAAGTTCCGCAGCTTCGCGGCGTCGCGGACCTCGAGCCACCTGATCCGCAGCGTGCCGCGATTCAGCGGCTCGCCGCTCTCGTGCAGGAAGATCGCCTTCGTGCTTACCACGTCGCCCCGCTTGAGCGTGCGTAGTGCCGTGACCGCGGCATCAGGGAGGAATACCGCGCGCGGGTTGTCGGTCTTCGTGCGCATGATCCTGATGCGCTTGCCGTCCAGGTCCACGTCGCGCCATGTAAGGCGCAAGAGTTCACCTTGGCGGAGACCGGTAGCGAGAGACAGCACGATAGCGGCGTGCATGACGGGGGAGTGCGCCTCGGCGGCGTCCAGCAGCCGCTTTAACTCGGCGTCGTCGAGGTAGCGCTGGACCTCGTTGTCTTCGCGCAGCATGAGGCGGGTAGGCCAGGCGCGATCCGGCGGGACCAGGCCGGCCGAGCGCCCCCAATTCCAGCAGCTCCGCATGGCGCTGAAATACCGATTGACCGTTGCGGGCTTGCGGCCTTTGTGCAGCTTCGTCCGCCGCTTGCGAAGTTCCAGAACGTTGAGGTCTAGCACGCGAGTCGTGCCGCACTCGTTTGACCACCAAGCCAGCAGCAGCGAGAGGGAA
>JAUVWV010000195.1 GCA_030603925.1 Thauera sp.
CCGTGCGGGGTGCAGGGGATGAAGGCTTCCTGGTTCTGCGACAGGCGGCCGACGTTCTCGGCGTGGAAGCCGTCCACGTCCTTCTCCACGCTGATCGCTTCCAGCACCGCCGCTTCGTCGAACTGCGGCGGCAGCGGCAGCTGCACCAGGATGCCGTGCACCGCCGGGTCGGCATTGAGCTCGGCGAGCTTGGCCATCACCACGTCCGGGGCGACGTCGGCGGAATAGTCGAAGCGCAGCGAGCGGATGCCGGCCTTCTCGCAGCCGGCCACCTTGTTGCGCACATAGACTGCGGAAGCGGGGTCCGCGCCGATCAGCAAGACCGCGAGACAGGGCTGTTCGCCGCGTGCCGCGAGCGCAGCCGCGCGGGTGGCGATCTCGCCGCGCACCTGTTCCGCCAGGGCCTTGCCGTCGATGATGCGTGCCGTCATGGGAATGGCCTTTGGAAAAACCGGGGATTTTATCGCAGCATCAGGGGCTTGTGCGAACGGGGCACGGACCTCGCCCGGTAGGAGCGGCCTTGGCCGCGATGCGATCGAGCGGAAGACGAAGGCCGCATCGCGGGCAAGCCCGCTCCTACACGCCGGACGGCGGCCATCCGCCCGGCGCGGCCTTGGTAAGGGCTACGCCGCCAGCGCTTCCTCGGCCACCGCGCGCCGGCCCAGTTCGAAGGCCTGGCGGTTCACGTCCACCAGTTGCGGCTTGCGGCTGGCGAAGCGTGCCAGAACCGCCTCGCGCAGCACTTCCGCGGGGAAAGGCAGGCGGTCGGCCATGGCGCCCAGCATCACGGTGTTGCCCAGGCGGATGTTGCCCAGTTCGAGCGCCAGCGCGCTGGCGTCGAAGGCGTGCACGTCCAGGCCCAGTGCGCGGATCTCGGCGACCGGGTCGTCCGGGTAGTCGAACAGGCCGATGTTCACCACCGGCGGTACCAGGCGGCCGACATTCATCAGCACCACCGCGCCGGGGCGCAGCATGTGCACCCAGCGCAGCGCCTCGGCGGCCTCGAAGCCGACCAGCAGGTCCGCTTCGCCCGGCACGATCTGCGGCGACAGCACCTGCTGGCCGAAGCGCAGGTGCGAGGTCACCACACCGCTGCGCTGGCTCATGCCGGCCACTTCGGTCTTCTTGGCGTCGAAGCCGAGCGACAACGCGGCCTCGGCGAGGATCTCGGTGGCGGTCATCACGCCCTGGCCGCCGGTACCGCACACCAGGATGTTGGTCGTCTTGTTGCTTGCAGTCATGCTGGCCCCACTCTCATTGCTTGCGCAGGAACTGGATCGGATGCACCGGCTCGGCGTGCACGATGGCCTCCGGCGCGCAAGGCTGCACGCACAGGCCGCAGCCGGTACAGGCGGAGGTTTCGATACGCACGAAGGACAGCTCCACTTCCTTGCCGGATGCCTTCACCTCGGTCTCGCGCCTGGTGACGTGGATGGCCGGACAGCCCACCTCCACGCAGTTGCCGCAGCCGGTGCAGCGCTCGTCGACCACAAGGTAGGGCTTGGTGGGCTGGTAGTGGTCGATCAGCACGCAGGGGCGGTCGGTGATGATCACCGAAGGTTCCTCGATCTTGGTTTCCTCGCGCAGCGCCTTGAACAGCACCGGCAGCTGGTAGGGATCGACCACGCGGATGCGCTCGCGCTTCACCCCCAGGGCCTCGCACAGCTTGGCGAAATCCACCCGCTGGGCTTCTTCGCCGTGCAGGTCGCGCCCGGTGCCGGGGTTGTCCTGGCCGCCGGTCATGCCCACCGCACGGTTGTCAAGCAGCAGGATGGTGACGTTGCCGCGGTTGTAGGTGATGTCCAGCAGGCCCTGCATGCCCATGTGCAGGAAGGTGGAGTCGCCGATCACCGCGACCACCTTCTTGTTGGCGTCGGCCGCCCCCCTGCCCTTGTCCATGCCCAGCGCCATGCCCATTGAGGCGCCCATGGAGATGCAGGTGTCCAGCGCGTTCCACGGGTGGCCGGCGCCCAGGGTGTAGCAGCCGATGTCGCCGGAGATGATGAGGTTGCGCATCTGCGACAGGGTGTAATACACGCCCAGGTGCGGACAGGCCACGCACATGGTGGGCGGGCGCGGAAAGACCTGCTGCGCCGGCACATGGGCGGGGGCGGCGGCCTCGCCCCCCAGCAGGCGGGCGATGGCCGGGCGCAGCACGTCCGGCGCGAGTTCGCCCAGGCGCGGCAGGATGTCCTTGCCGTGGCAGGCGATGCCGGCGGCCTTGAGTTCGGATTCGACCAGCGGCTCGGTCTCTTCCACCACCACCAGGTGCTGCACCCGTTCGGCGAGCGCGCGGATCTTTTTCAGCGGCAGCGGACAGGACAGGCCGAGCTTGAGCAGCGGCGCATCCGGGAAGGCTTCGCGCACATGCATGAAGGCCGGCCCGGAGGCGACGAAGCCTACCGAGAGGGCGTTGCCGTCGTACAGCGGATTGAGGCCGGAGGTCTCGGCTTCGGCCGCCAGCGCCGCCTCGCGTTCGAACATCAACGGCAGGCGCGGCTTGGCGTTGCCCGGCACCATCACCCAGCGGCGTGCGTCCTTGGTGAAACCGGACGGCTCCGCCGCCACCCGCTCGCCGACTTCGACGCGGCCCTTGACGTGGCAGATGCGCGTGGTCATGCGCACGATCACCGGGCAGCGGTGGCGTTCGGCCAGTTCGAAGGCCGCCTTGGTCATCGCGTAGGCTTCCTGCGCGTCGGCCGGTTCCAGCACCGGCAGGTGGGCGAAGCGGCCCCAGTAGCGCGAGTCCTGCTCGTTCTGCGAGGAAGACATGCCCACGTCGTCGGCCACGGCAATCACCAGCCCGCCTTCGGTACCGGTCACGGTCATGGTCATCAGCGCGTCGGAGGCTACGTTGAGGCCGACATGCTTCATCGCGCAGAAAGCGCGCGCGCCCATCATCGAGGCGCCGAGCGCCACTTCCAGCGACACCTTCTCATTCACCGACCATTCCGCGTACAGGTCCGGATAGTGCGCCAGCTCTTCCAGGATTTCGGTGGACGGCGTGCCCGGATAGGCGGCGGCGACCTTGCAGCCGGCCTCCCACACCGCGCGCGCGACCGCTTCGTTACCCGAAAGAAACAGCCGGCTGGCGGCCGGTGCGGGCAAAGGTGCTCCCATGGACGGACTCCCCAATGTCGTGCGGACAAAACCGCAAACTTACCGGTCGGTCAAAGATACGCGCTTGATCGAGGTCAACGGCTGGGCGATTGACCCTGTACTGCGTAGGGGAAAAGCGCGCTGCGCGGTCGAGGCCGGAACCCGCGGCCGTCCTGCGACAGGCAGGGCGGGAACGGTATCGGCCTACCGCCCCGGTCGCTGCCCGGCGCGATGCGCGCGGATCAGAACAGGCGCGGCAGCGACGGGCACTTGAGGCCCATCTGGGTGATGTGACCGGCGTGATCCATCTCGCGCACGGTGAGGACGAAAGCGCCGATGCTGACCTTGTCGCCCACCACCGGCGGACGGGCCAGGCGGTGGCGGAACATGGTGGCCAAGGGCAGTTCGCCCTCCTCATCGCGCAGCTCGAAGCCGTAGGCACTGGCCAGTTCGCCTGCCGGGCAATGCGGATCGACGACGAACTCGCCGAAGAAGCCGGCGTGCGCGGTCAGTTCGTGACCGGCACCGGCGGCAAAGGCCTTGGCAAGACGCTCGGCCATTTCGTCCGGTGCGGCGAGCCACACCGAATCGCCCTGCGCCAGGCGCGTGCCGGCGCTGGCGCGCAGCAGGTTGCCACGCCGCACAACTGCAACGCAGCGCACCGCGTCGCCCGCCTCCTCGGCCACCAGGTCATCCGGATGGCGCCCTTCGGCGCGCGAACCGGTTGCCACGCGGTACTCCATCAGGTCCAGCGCGGCGGTCTCGCCAACCCATATTTCCAGCCGATCGACCGGCTCGTCGCGCGGCGGCACCACCACGCCCAGGGCGCGCGCGGCGTGCGGCACGGTGGCGCCCTGCACCAGCAAGGAAACGATCACCACCGCAAAGGCCACGTCGAACAGCAGCAGCGAGTTGGGCACCCCCATCATCACCGGGTAGATGGCCAGCACGATGGGCACCGCGCCGCGCAGGCCCACCCAGGAGATGTAGGCCACCTCGCGGCGCGAGAAGTGGAAGGGCAGCAGCCCGGACCATACCGCCAGCGGACGCGCGACCAGCATCAGGAAGCAGGCCATCAGCAGCGCGGCCCAGCCATGTTCGAACAGATGCGAGGGCGTGACCAGCAGGCCGAGAATGAGGAACATGCCGGCCTGTGCCAGCCAGGCCAGCCCGTCCATCACCCGCAGCACGTGTTCGGTGGCATGGCAGCGTTTGTTGCCGACGATCAGCCCGGCCAGGTACACCGCCAGGAAGCCGCTGCCCTGGATGGCGTTGGTGGCGGCGAAGATCATCAGCCCGCCGGAAACGATGAGCAGGGCGTACAGCCCTTCGGCCAGACGCAGGCGCGCAAGCAGGCGGGCCAGCACCCAGCCGCCGGCCACCCCGGCGAGCGCCCCCAGGCCCATCTGGGTGACCAGCAGGAAGGCAAAGCGCCAGCCGCTGGCGGCCTCGGGCTGCAGCAGCACCTCCACCATCACGGTGACCAGCAGGATGGCCATCGGGTCGTTGGCGCCGGACTCGATCTCCAGCGTGGCCTTGACCCGGTCGTTGAGGCGCACGCCGCTGTTGCGCAGCAGGGAGAACACCGCCGCCGCATCGGTGGAGCCGACGATGGCCGCCAGCAGCAGCGCGAGGCTCCAGTGCACATCGAGCAGCCAGGTGGCGAACAGGCCCAGCAGCAGCGCGGTACCGATCACCCCCCAGGTGGCCAGCACCGCCGCCGGCCACAAGGCGACCCGGAAAGTTTCGATGCGGGTGCGCAGGCCGCCGTCGAGCAGGATGACCGCCAGCGCGAGCTGGCCGACCAGCATCGCGGTGCTGAAATCGTGGAAGACGATGCCGCCGATGCCCTCCTCGCCGGCCAGCATGCCGACCACCAGGAAGAGCAGCAGCAGCGGCAGGCCGAGGCGCGCGGAGAGCGTGCTGGCCATCACGCTGACGAACAGCAGCAGGCCGCCGAGCAGGAGGAGTCCGTTGATCGAGGTCATCGCCCCCGATTACACCACAAGATCGGCGTACCACGATGCGGAACGCCGTCGCACGGACGCAAAAAACCGCTCGCATCGCGGCGCAGGCGGCCCGCCCGCGAACCAGCCGGTTCAGCGCGGCGCGGCGGGCTCCGCGCTGACCACGTGCTGCACCAGTTCGGCCAGCGAATGCGCGCCCATCTTCTCCATGACGCGCGCGCGATGCACCTCCACCGTCTTGATGCTGATGCCGAGCACGTCGGCGATCTGCTTGTTGAGCTTGCCGACGCTGATCAGGTCCAGCACCTCGCGTTCGCGCTGGGTGAGCTGCTCCAGGCGGCGCGCGGTATCGGCTTCCTGGCGGCGCTTGAGGCGGTTCTCGCGTTCGGTGGCCAGGCACTGCTCGACCAGACCGAGCATGTCGCGATCGGAAAAGGGTTTCTCGATGAAGTCCACCGCGCCCTTCTTGAGCGCGGAGACAGCCATCGGCACGTCGCCGTGGCCGGTGATGAAGATCACCGGCAGGGTGCAGCGCCGCCGGCCGAGTTCCTCGAACAGGTCCAGCCCGCTCATGCCCGGCATGCGCACGTCGAGTACCAGGCAACCGGTCAGCGTCTCGTCGTAGCAGGCGAGGAAGCTTTCGGCGGAATCCAGCGCAAGGACCTTGTAGCCGCTCGATTCGAGCAGCCAGACGAGCGAGTCGCGCAGCGCCTCGTCGTCGTCGATGATGTAGATGATCTGGTCAGGCTCTGCGGGCAAGGCGCTCACTCGCAGCCTCCGTGGGCAGTGTGAAAGAGAAGATGGTACCGCCTTCCGGGTTGGTTTCAACCGTCAGCCTGCCGTCGTGGAACTCGATGATGGAGCGGCAGATGTTGAGCCCCATCCCCATGCCTTCCGCCTTGGTGGTGTAGAAGGGGGTGAACAGGCGCTTGCGCTCCTCCTCGCTGATGCCGTGGCCGCGGTCGATCACCGCCACTTCCACGCTCAGCGGCCCGAGCGCGCGGGCGCGCACGCGCAGCAGCCTGTCCTCCGGCGGGTTGTCGTGCATCGCATCGAGGCCGTTCTTCACCAGGTTGAGCACCACCTGCTCGATCATGATGCGGTCCGCATACACCGCGGGCAAGCCCTCGGGCACGTCCTCTTCCACCCGGATACCCATGCGGCGCGCGTCGATCTCGGCAAAGCCGATGGCGTCGTCGAGCACCTCGCCGATCGGCACCGCGCTGCGCCGCGGTTCGCTCTTCTTCACGAACTCGCGCACCCGGCGGATGATCTTGCCGGCACGCTCGGCCTGGAAGCTGGCCTTCTGCATGGCGGCGAGCACGTCTTCCTGCTTCCAGTTGCCCGACTGCATGCGGGTCACGCAGCCCATGCAGTAGTTGGCGATGGCCGACAGCGGCTGGTTGAGTTCATGCGCCAGCGTGGAGGCCATCTCGCCCATGGTGATCAGGCGGCCGGTGC
>JAUVWV010000130.1 GCA_030603925.1 Thauera sp.
CATGGCCTTCTCCGGCGTGCCGCCGATGCCGATGCCGAGGATCCCCGGCGGACACCAGCCGGCGCCCATGCTGGGCACGGTCTTGATCACCCAGTCCACGATGGAGTCGGACGGGTTGAGCATGGCCATCTTGGTCTTGTTCTCCGAGCCGCCGCCCTTGGCGGCACAGATCACTTCCACATGGTGGCCGGGGACGATCTCGTAGTGCACCACCGCCGGGGTGTTGTCCTTGGAGTTCTTGCGCGCGCCGGCCGGGTCGAGCAGCACCGAGGCGCGCAGCTTGTTGTCCGGGTGGTTGTAGGCGCGGCGCACGCCTTCGTTGACCATGTCCTGCACGCTCATCGTCGCGTCCCAGCGTACGTCCATGCCGACCTTCAGGAACACCACGGCGATGCCGGTATCCTGGCAGATGGGGCGGTGGCCTTCGGCGCACATGCGCGAGTTGGTCAGGATCTGCGCGATCGCGTCCTTTGCGGCCGGGCTCTCCTCGCGCTCGTAGGCCTCGCCCAGTGCCTTGATGTAGTCGAGCGGGTGGTAGTAGCTGATGTACTGGAAGGCATCCGCGACGGACTGGATCAGGTCTTCTTCGCGAATCACGGTCATGGCGAGGTTCTCCGTAGTGAGGGGCGGGCAGGCCCCGGGGCGGGGCGCATCCAAACGCGGGATTCTAGCACCGCGCGGCGCCCGCGCCGGGTAGCAGCCTGACGACGCGCCTGTAAGTCGTGTGTAAGATAGATATTCTTCAATAGCGGGCAGTTCGCAGCTGCCTGGCGAAGAAGATTCAAAGGCTGGACCCAGCCAGCCGGCCCCGCCCGGGGTGAGCTTCAACCTAATAGAACAGTTAGGAGAGGAACGTATGTCCAACGAGCAGCAACTCCGCGTGTATCAACCCTCGGAAGAGGCAGTGAAGAATGCCGCGGTCTCCGGCATGGACGCCTACCTGGCGCTGTGCAAGGAAGCAGAGCAGGATTACGAAGGCTACTGGGCGCGCCAGGCGCGGGAGCTGCTGGACTGGAAGGTGCCGTTCAACCAGGTGCTCGACGAGAGCAATGCGCCGTTCTTCAAGTGGTTCGCCGACGGCAAGCTGAACGCCTCCTACAACTGTCTCGATCGCAACGTCGAGAAGGGCCTGGGCGACAAGGTCGCCATCATCTTCGAAGCTGACGGCGGTGAAGTCACCCGCGTCACCTACAAGGACCTGCTCTCCCGCGTCTGCAAGTTCGCCAACGCGCTGCGCGGCATGGGCGTCAAGAAGGGCGACCGCGTCGTCATCTACCTGCCGATGTCCATCGAAGGCATCGTCGCCATGCAGGCCTGCGCCCGTATCGGCGCCACCCACTCGGTGGTGTTCGGCGGCTTCTCCGCCCAGGCCCTGCGTGACCGCATCAGCGACACCCAGGCAGTGGCGCTGATCACCTCCGACGGCCAATTCCGCGGCGGCAAGGCCCTGCCGCTGAAGGCGATCGCCGACGAGGCGCTGTCGCTGGGCGGCTGCGAAACCGTGAAGAATGTCGTGGTTGTCAAGCGCACCGGCGGCGAGGTCACCATGGTGGCCGGGCGCGACCAGTGGTACGCCGATCTGGTGGCCAATCAGTCCGACAGCTGCGAACCCGAGTGGGTCGAAGCCGAACACCCGCTGTTCCTGCTCTACACCTCCGGCTCCACCGGCAAGCCGAAGGGCGTGCAGCACTCCACCGGCGGCTACCTGCTGCATGCGGTGCTGACCATGAAGTACACCTTCGACATCAAGCCCAGCGATGTCTTCTGGTGTACCGCCGACATCGGCTGGGTCACCGGCCACACCTACATCACCTATGGCCCGCTGGCCTGCGGCGCCACCGAGATCGTCTTCGAAGGCGTGCCCACCTACCCGGACGCCGGCCGTTTCTGGAAGATGATCCAGGACCACAAGGCCACCGTGTTCTACACCGCGCCGACCGCGATCCGTTCGCTGATCAAGGCCGCGGACAACAACCCGGCCGTGCATCCGAACAAGTACGACCTGACCAGCCTGCGCATCCTCGGCTCGGTGGGCGAACCGATCAACCCGGCGGCCTGGGAGTGGTACTACGAGAACGTCGGCGGCAGCCGCTGCCCGATCGTCGATACCTTCTGGCAGACCGAGACCGGTGGCCACATGATCACCCCGCTGCCGGGCGTCACCCCGATGGTGCCGGGTTCCTGCACGCTGCCCTTCCCGGGCATCATGGCCGCGGTGGTCGACGAGACCGGCACTGAAGTGCCCAACGGCCAGGGCGGCATCCTGGTGGTCAAGCGTCCGTGGCCGTCGATGATCCGTACCGTGTGGGGCGACGACGAGCGCTTCAAGAAGTCCTACTACCCGGACGACTTCAAGGGCAAGCTGTATCTCGCCGGCGACGGCGCGATCCGCGACAAGGACACCGGCTACTTCACCATCACCGGCCGTATCGACGACGTGCTCAACGTCTCCGGCCACCGCATGGGCACGATGGAAATCGAATCCGCCCTGGTGGCCCATGAGAAGGTCGCCGAAGCCGCCGTGGTCGGTCGTCCGGACGACGTGTCCGGCGAAGCCATCGTGGCCTTCGTGGTGCTGAAGGGCGCGCGCCCCACCGGCGACGAGGCCAAGGCCATGGTCAAGGAACTGCAGAACTGGGTCGGCCACGAGATCGGCCCCATCGCCAAGCCGAAGGACATCCGCTTTGGCGAGAACCTGCCCAAGACCCGTTCGGGCAAGATCATGCGACGCCTGCTGCGGCAGCTGGCGAAGGGTGAGGAGATTACCCAGGATACGTCGACCCTCGAGAATCCGGCGATCCTGGCGCAGTTGAAGACTTCCGCCTGACGGCGGAGCTACCGGTAACCGGCCCGCAGAGGCCGGTCCGGCAAGAATAAAGAGGCAAGCCGGCGCCTGCCGGCACGGGGAGGAGGAGAAGGCGCGCCGCAAGACGCGCCTTTTTTTTCGTACGCCCCGCCGCCGCGTTCGCAAGGCGCGGCGGCGGGCGTCGCTATAATCGAAAGCTCATGTGCCGGCGAGGAGCGAAGCGTTCCGCCGGCGCTCGCAGGCTGCCGCGCCGCGCGCGGCGCAACCGGCTCCGCGCCGCAAGCCGGTGGGATGGCTTCACATCATGGAGGTGCATGATGCGCAGAGGGCTCGCGGGACAACGGCTGGTGGCGGTGTTTCTTGCCGGCGGACTGCTGTTCAACTATCCGGTGCTGTCGCTGTTCGACCGGCTCGAACTGGCCTTCGGCTTTCCCTTGCTCTACGTCTACGTGTTCGTGGTGTGGGCGGCGCTGATCGCGCTGGTCGCCTGGATCGCCGAACGCGGGGCGCGCTGAGGAGCGCGCGCGGATGATATCCGGCGGCCTCATCGTCAGCGTCTCCTTCGCCTATTTGCTGCTGCTCTTCGCGGTGGCCTACTTCGGCGACCGGCGCGCCGACCAGGGCCGCTCCATCATCGCCAACCCGTGGACCTACGCGCTCTCGCTGGCAGTGTATTGCACCGCGTGGACCTACTTCGGCAGCGTCGGGCGGGCCGCCTCGGGCGGGGTGTGGTTCCTGCCCATCTATCTCGGTCCCACGCTGGGCTTCGCACTGTCCTGGCTGATCATCCTGAAGATGATCCGCATCGCCAAGACCTACCGCATCACCTCCATCGCCGACTTCATTGCCTCGCGCTACGGCAAGAGCCACCTGCTCGGCGGGCTGGTCTCCATTATCGCCGTGGTCGGCACCGTGCCCTACATCGCCCTGCAGCTGAAGGCCATCTCCAGCGGCTACGCGCTGATGATCGGCGAGCACGACGCGGCCTATCGCGCCATCCATGCCGGTAGCTGGCTGCAGGACAGCACGCTGTACATCGCCCTGGTGCTGGCGGTGTTCACCGTGTTCTTCGGCACCCGCCATCTGGATGCCACCGAGCGCCACGAGGGCATGGTCGCGGCGATCGCCTTCGAATCGGTCGTCAAGCTGGTGGCCTTTCTCGCGGTGGGCCTGTTTGTCACCTACGGCCTGTTCGACGGCTTCGGCGACATCTTCGCGCGCGCCTTCGCCGATGCCGAACTCGCCGGGCTGTTCACCCTGGACGGCAGCGGCGGCGGCTATGGCGGCTGGTTCGCCCTGACCCTGCTGGCGATGCTCTCGGTGATCTTCCTGCCGCGCCAGTTCCAGGTCACCGTGGTGGAGAACGTCAACGAGCAGCACCTGCGGCGTGCCACCTGGGTGTTTCCTGCCTACCTGCTGGCGATCAACATCTTCGTCCTGCCCATCGCCCTCGGCGGCCTGCTGCTGTTCGGCCAGGGCACGGTGGATCCGGACACCTTCGTGCTCACCCTGCCGCTGGTGCACGGCCAGGAGTGGCTCGCCGTGCTGGCCTTCGTCGGCGGCCTGTCGGCGGCGACCGGCATGGTGATCGTGGAAACCATCGCGCTGTCCACCATGGTGTGCAACGACCTGGTGATGCCGCTGCTGCTGCGCCTGCGGCGCTTCAAGCAGGCCGCCTACCCGGACCTCACCGGCCTGCTGCTGGTGATCCGGCGCGGCGCCATCCTCGGCGTGCTGCTGCTCGGCTACCTGTATTTCCGCCTGGCCGGCGAGGCCTACGCGCTGGTGGCGATCGGCCTGATCAGCTTCGCTGCGGTGGCGCAGTTCGCCCCGGCGATGCTGGGCGGCATGTACTGGCGCGGCGGCACGCGCGACGGCGCGCTCGCCGGTCTGGCGGCGGGCTTCCTGCTGTGGACCTACACGCTGCTGCTGCCGTCCTTCGCCAAGTCCGGCTGGCTCGACCCAGGTTTCCTCGAACACGGCCTGTTCGGCCTGGCCTGGCTGAAGCCCGAGCAGCTCTTCGGCCTGCAGGGGCTGGACAACATCAGCCACGCGCTGTTCTGGAGCATGACGGCCAACATCGGCTGCTACGTGCTGGTGTCGGTGCTGCGCTCGCCCACCGGGCAGGAGGCCAGCCAGGCCACGCTGTTCGTCGACGTGTTCCGTCGCGGCCAAGCGGTGATGCCGGCCACCTTCTGGCGCGGCAGTGCCGAAGTGTCCGTCCTGCAGCCGCTGGTGGCGCGTTTTCTCGGCATCCGCCGCGCGCAGGAGGCGTTCTCCGCCGACGCGCGGGCACGCGGGGTGGCGCGGGTCGAGGATCTGAAGGCCGACGCCGGCCTGGTGCATTTCGCCGAGACCTTGCTGGCCGGCGCCATCGGCAGCGCCTCGGCACGGGTCATGGTGTCCTCGGTGGCGCAGGAAGAGCCGCTGGGCCTCGACGAGGTGATGAACATCCTCGACGAGGCCTCGCAGGTGCGCGCCTATTCACACCAGCTGGAAGAGAAGTCGCGTGCGCTGGAAGCGGCCACCGACGAGTTGCGCCATGCCAACGAGCAGCTGAAGGAGCTGGACCGCCTGAAGGACGACTTCATGTCCTCGGTGACCCACGAGCTGCGCACCCCGCTGACCTCGATCCGCGCCTTCTCCGAGATGCTGCACGACGACCCGAAGATCGATCTGGCCGAGCGCAAGCGCTTCCTCGGCATCATCGTCTCCGAGACCGAGCGCCTGACCCGCCTGGTCAACCAGGTGCTGGACATGGCCAAGATCGAATCGGGTCATGCCGAATGGCACAACTCCGACATCGACATGCGTCAGTTGGTGGAGCATGCGGTGAGCACCACCGCCCAGCTGTTCCGCGACCGCGGCGCCACCGTGGAGCTCTCGCTGCCGGACGCGGTGCCGCTGCTGCGCGCCGACCATGACCGCATGGTGCAGGTGATGCTCAACCTGCTGGCGAATGCGGCCAAGTTCGTGCCGGAGAACGAGGGCAGGGTGAAGGTCGAGCTGACCTACGGTGAGGGCGAAGTGCGGGTGGATGTCACCGACAACGGCCCCGGCATCCCGCCCGGCTTCCTGCCGGTGATCTTCGAGAAGTTCCGCCAGGGCGGCGACGAACGGTCGCGCCCGCAGGGCACCGGCCTGGGCCTGCCGATCAGCAAGCAGATCGTCGAACATTTCGGCGGACGCCTGTGGGTGACCCCGGCAGCGGGCGGCGGCGCGCGGTTCTCCTTCGCCCTGCCGCTGGGCGAGCGGGCCGCGGAATCCGCAGCGGCGCCGCACAATGAAATAGAATAGCGAGCGGGAGAGAGAGGCATACATGTCAAAAAAGATACTGATCGTCGACGATGAGCAGAACATCGTCATTTCGCTTGAATTCCTGATGAAGCGCGAGGGTTACGAGGTCTCCATCGCCAACGACGGCGAGGAGGCGGTGACCCGCATCCGCGCGGAGCAGCCCGACCTGGTGCTGCTCGACGTGATGATGCCGAAGAAGAGCGGCTTCGAGGTCTGCCAGGAGGTCAAGTCCGATCCGGCGCTCGGCGCGGTGCGCATCCTCATGCTCACCGCCAAGGGGCGCGACACCGAAGTGGCCAAGGGTCTGGCGATGGGCGCGGATGCCTACATGACCAAACCCTTCTCCACCAAGGAACTGGTGGAGAAGGTGCGCAGCATGCTGATGGAGCGCTGATCCATGCCGGCACGCTCCCGATTCATTCTCGCGGTGATCGTGCTCGGCATGCTGATGACCGGGCCGTTCCTGCTGACGGCAATCCTGATCTGGGCCGGCACCCAGGGCGCCGAGCGCGACACCCTGCTGCAGGTCATCGCACCCCACCTGCCGCTGGGCACGCTGATCACCGCCTTCGGCTTTGCGCTTGGCGTGCTGGTGGTGCGCAACCTGTTCCGCCAGTACGTCAAGGGCCTGGAGCGCCTGGGCGAACAGTTGCGCCTGATGCTCAGCGCCAACCGCGATTTCCGTGCCAAGCCCTCCGGCCCGCCGGAAGTGCGCGCGGTGGTGAGCGTGGCCAACGAACTGGCGCAGCAGCGCGACGAGATGATGGACGACGTGGAGGCGCAGATCGAACGCGCCAAGGGCCGCGTGGAGGAAGAGAAGAACCGCCTCGCCGCACTGATGTCCGAGCTCACCCAGAGCGTGGTGGTGTGCAACCTCGATGGCCGCATCCTGCTTTACAACAACCGCGCGCGCGCCCAGTTCCGCGTGCTCTCGGAGGCCCCCGGGGTCGCAGGCGGCGGCGAGCTGATCGGTCTCGGGCGCTCGATCTATGCGGTGTTCGAACGCAACCTGATCTCCCACGCGCTGGACACCATCCAGCAGCGCCTGCGCCGCAAGGCGCCGCAGGCGGTGGCCAACTTCGTCACCGCGACGCGCGGCGGCCAGCTCATCCGCGTGCAGATGTCGCCCGTGCTCTCCAGCCCCGAGGCGGCGGGCGAGGGCGGCGAAGCGGCCGAGCGCGTGGTCACCGGCTTCATCCTGCTGCTCGACAACATCACGCGCGACTTCGAAAGCGAATCGCGCCGCGACCAGATGATCCACACCCTCACCGAGGGCAACCGCGCCTCGCTCGCCAACGTGCGTGCCGCGGCCGAGATGCTGGACTACCCGGACCTGCAGGGCGAGTTGCGCGAGCGCTTCCGCAAGGTCATCCGCGACGAGGTGCAGTCCATGAGCGCGCGTCTGGACGGCGCCGCCACCGAATTCGCCGACGCACTGAAGTCGCGCTGGCCGCTCGAGGACATGCTCGGTGCCGACCTGCTGGCCGCCGCGCAGGGCAGGGTGGAAGCGGTGCTCGGCCTGCCCACCAAGATCGAGGACGTCGACGAGAGCCTGTGGCTGCGCGTGGACAGCTTCTCCCTGCTGCAGGCGCTGACCTACCTTGCCAGCCGCCTGTCGGACGAATTCGAGGTGCGCGAGGTGCGCTTCCGCCTCACCGGTTCGGGCCGTCTGGTGCACCTGGACCTGATCTGGTCCGGCCAGGCGATGAGCACCGAAACGGTGATGAGCTGGGAGCTCGAGCCGATGCGCTTTGCCGGCGAAAACAGCCCGCTGGCGGTGCGCGACGTGATCGACCGGCACGGCGGCGAAATGTGGCTGGAGCGCGAAAAGGTTCGCCACCGCGCCTTCTTCCGCATCCTGCTGCCCGCCGCGGTGCCGCAGGAACAGGAGGAGCTGGGCAACCTGAGCCGCGTCGAGAGCCGTCCCGAGTACTACGACTTCGACCTGTTCTCGTGGTCCGAGCGCGCCCACGCGCTGGACGACCGCCTGCTCACCGAGCTGGCCTACACGGTGTTCGACACCGAGACCACCGGGCTGAACCCCTCCGAGGGTGACGAGATCGTGCAGATCGGCGCCACCCGCGTGCTAAACGGCAAGCTGCTGCGCCAGGAATCCTTCGAGCAACTGGTCGACCCGCGCCGTCACATGCCGCGCCAGGCGGTGGAGATCACCGGCATTACCCCCGAGATGCTGCGCGGCCAGCCCACCATCGACAAGGTGCTGCCGGCCTTCCACGTGTTCTCCGCCGACACCGTGCTGGTGGCGCACAACGCTGCCTTCGACATGCGCTTCCTGCAGCTGAAGGAAGGTGCCACCGGGCTGCGTTTCGACCAGCCGGTGCTCGACACCCTGCTGCTCTCCGCAGTGGTGCACCCCAACCAGGAGTCGCACAGCCTGGACGCCATCGCGCAACGCTTCGGCCTCAGGAACGACGGCCGGCACACCGCGCTGGCCGACGCGGTGGTCACTGCCGAGGTGCTGATCAAGCTCATCCCGCTGCTCGCCGAGCGCGGCATCCGCACCCTGAGCGAGGCCCGCGAGGCGGCCGAGAAGACCTACTACGCGAGGCTGAAGTACTGATGCCGACCGGCGGCCGGCACGGGGCGCGATGAGTAGCGGCTCCCAGTTCTCGCACCAGTTGCGCCGGTACTACGGCTGGTACACCGGCAGCTTCCTGGGCTTCATCGTGCTGCTCGCCATCGGCGAGTACCTGGGCATGTCCCAGGCGGCCATCGGCCACATCTTCCTGTTCGCCACCATCGTCATCTACGCCGGTATCGGCGTGATGAGCCGCACCTCGGACGTCTCGGAATACTACGTCGCCGGGCGGCGCGTGCCCGCCGTGTTCAACGGCATGGCCACCGCCGCGGACTGGATGAGCGCCGCGTCGTTCATCTCCATGGCCGGCATGATCGCCTTCCTGGGCTATGCCGGTTCCATCTACCTGCTGGG
>JAUVWV010000288.1 GCA_030603925.1 Thauera sp.
ACGCCTACATCGCCAAGGAAGTGGCGCAGAAGTTCGGTCGCGTGCCGGCCAAGAACTTCACCGGCATGCTGCGTCTGGACCACAACCGCGCGCTGTCGCAGCTGGCCTCCAAGTCCGGCCGTGAAGTGTCCAGCCTGAAGAACCTGGTGGTGTGGGGCAACCACTCGCCCACCATGTACGCCGACTACCGTTTCGTGACCTCCAACGGCGACGCCGTGAAGGGCCTGATCAACGACGAAGCCTGGAACCGCGACGTGTTCCTGCCCACCGTCGGCAAGCGTGGCGCCGCCATCATCGAAGCGCGCGGCCTGTCCTCCGCCGCCTCGGCTGCCAACGCCGCCATCGACCACATCCGTGACTGGGTGCTGGGCTCGAAGGGCGAATGGGTCACCATGGGCATCCCGTCCGACGGCTCCTACGGCATCCCGGAAGGCATCATCTACGGCTTCCCGGTCACCACCGAGAACGGCGAGTACAAGATCGTCCAGGGCCTGGAAATCGACGAGTTCTCGCGCGAGCGCATGACCCACACGCTCAACGAACTGCTCGAAGAGCGCGAAGGCGTGAAGGATCTGCTGGGCTGATCCGCCCCTCGCGGCACTGCAGCACACAAGGCGCACGGCTCCGGCCGTGCGCCTTTTTCGTAGACCCTCGCCACTGCTATGCTTGGCGGCTTCACCCACAGCCATCGAATCGCCCATGAGCTCCGCACAGCACCCGCGCGACGTCCTGTTTGCCGGCGAAAAGCCGTTTCCCGCCCTGCCCGCGGTGGATCACTACGCGGGCTCCGAGAAACTGATGCGCAAGGCACTGGCCCTGCAGAACGAACTGGGGCCGCTGTTCGACCTCACCTGCGACTGCGAGGACGGCGCACGCGCCGGCGCCGAAGCGGAGCACGCGCAGATGGTGGTGGACGTGGTCAACGGCGCGGACAACCGCCATGGCCGCGTCGGCGTGCGCATCCATGACATCACCCATCCGCACTGGCTCGCCGACCTGGAGATCCTGGTGCCCGGAGCAGGCCGCCGGCTCGCCTTCGTCACCCTGCCCAAGGTGCGCTCGGCCGCCGATGCCGCCGAGCAGATCGGCGCCTTGCGCCGCATCGAGGCCGCGGCCGGCATCGGCCGCGCGCTCCCGGTACACGTGCTGATCGAAACCCACGGGGCGCTGCGCGAGGTGTGGCAGATCGGCGCGCTGGACGGCGTGGAGTCGCTCGACTTCGGCCTGATGGACTTCGTCTCCGCCCACCACGGCGCGATCCCCGGCGCGGCAATGAAGAGCCCGGGGCAGTTCGAGCACCCGCTGGTGGTGCGCGCCAAGGTGGAGATTGCCGCCGCCGCGCTGGGCTGCGGCGTGGTGCCCGCGCACAACGTGACTACCGAACTGAAGGACCCTGCGGTGATCCGCGCCGACGCCCAGCGCGCGCGCCGCGAGTTCGGCTACCTGCGCATGTGGAGCATCCACCCCAACCAGATCCTGCCCATCGTCGAGGCCATGCGCCCCGATTTCTCCGAAGTGGAGGATGCCGCGGCCATCCTCGGCGCGGCGCAGGACGGCGCCTGGGGGCCGATCCAGCACGCCGGCCGCCTGCACGACCGCGCCTCCTACCGCTACTACTGGGAACTGCTGCAGCGCGCCCGCCAGACCGGCATGGACCTGCCGGATCAGGCGGTGCAACGCTTCTTCAAGGACTGATCCGGGCGCACCGGCTCACGCCGCGCCTGCGGGGCGCCGCGGACGCTTCGGCTTCGCCGCCGGCGTGGCGCCCTGCACCGCTTCGGCCGCGGCGGGCTGCGGCGTCGCAGCACCCGGCGCGGCGGCCGCGGAGCGCACCACCGGCGGTTTCACGGCCTTCGGGGTAGCGGGCTTCGCGGTAGCGGCCTTCGGGGTGGCGGCCTTCGGGGTGGCGGCCTTCGGGGTGGCGGCCTTCGCGGTAGCGGGCTTCGGGGTAGCGGCCTTCGAGGCGGCGGGCTTCGCGGTCGAGGGCTTCGCGGTCGAGGGCTTCGCGGTCGAGGGCTTCGCGGTCGCGGGCTTCCGAGCCGCAGTCTTCGGCGCCGAGGTCTTCGGCGTTGCGGTCTTCGGCGCCACGGCCGTGCCCGTCGATGCGGCCTTCGCCGCGCCTGCTGCGCCGGGCTGTGCGGCCTCCCCGCCTGCGGCCGGCAGCCAGGGCAGGAAGAAGTCGATCGCCGGCGGCTGCCCGTCGCGCTCCTCGGCCAGCGCGGGCAACCAGGGGCTGGGCATGCGCGCCAGCGTGTCGAGCCATTGCTGCCACTGCCCGCCGACGAACTCGGTCCATCCCTGCCAGGCGGACAAGGGCTGCATCCACGCCGACATCCAGATGCCGGGCAGATCGGAATACGGCGCCATGAGGGCCTTCATCGGGTCGGGCTGGTCACTCCATTTCATCCTTCCGCTCCTTTTCTGGACAGTACATTCGGATAGAGCTTACCGCAGACGGATTGCGCTTTGTGCAGCGCGCCGTCCATCGCCTTCGACAATCGACAAATCCTTGCGCTGCCCGGTGGCGGGACTTGCCGCGCGGTGATATGGTGATGCGCCGGATCAGGCTATCGCCGGCATGCGCCAAAAGCGGTACTTTCCGGCCACGCGGGCTTTCCGCCCTGCCCCGGCAACATGCACACTCGCTCCACGATGGATGACACCGTCTCACACCCCGAACAGGCAGAAGAAACCCTGCTCAGCGCACTGATCTCCTCCGAAGTGTCGGTCGGGCAGATCGTGCGTCCCAGTATCCTGGAATGCGCCCCCGACCTCGCCTTGTTCGAGGCCGCCGATCGCATGAGCAGCGCCCGTGTCAGCTCCATCCTGGTGGTCGACAACGACCAGGCGGTCGGCATCTGGACCGAACGCGACGCGCTCGGCGTGAATTTCGACGATCCCGCAAGCTTCAACCGCCCGATCCGCGAGGTGATGAGCGCCCCGGTGCGCACCATCACGCGCGACCTCAGCCTGCAGGAACTGGCGATCCGCTTCCGCGACGAGCACATGCGCCACTACCTCGTGGTGGACGAGGACGGCCGGCGCTGCGGCATCGTCTCGCAGACCGACGTGGTGCTCAACCAGGGCATCGAACACTACCTCAAGCTGCGCAAGCTCGATTCGGTCATCAAGGGCAGCCTGCAGCCGCTCACCGAACACGCGACGCTGGCAGACGCCACCGCGCGCATGCGCAGTTCGTCGATCGACGCCGTGGTCATCGCCTACGACGATGGTGGCTTCGGCATCCTCACCGAGCGCGACCTCACCCGCCTGGTCGCCCGCCGCGCCGGCAACCGCCCGGTGGGCGAACTGGCCAGCAAGCCGCTGATCACCGTGCCCGACGATGCCAGCCTGTACCACGTGCGCTGCCTGCTCGCCGACCGCCGCGTGCGCCATGTGGGCGTAATGCGCGCTGACGGCAGCCTGGCCGACGTGGTCAGCTTCAGCGACATCCTGTCGGGCATGGAGCTGGTCTACGTGCATGAACTGCAGCATGCCCTGCGCGAGCGCGACATGGCGCTCAACACCTCGCAGCGCAACCTGCATCTGGCCGAGAAGGTCATCGAAACCTCGCTCGAAGGCATCCTGATCACCGACGAGAACGCACGCATCGTCTCGGTCAATCCGGCCTTCACGCGGCTCACCGGCTACGAGCCGAACGAAGTGATCGGACGCAACCCGTCGCTGCTCAACTCCGGCCGCCAGGACGCCGCCTTCTACGCCGCGATGTGGCAGTGCCTGCAGGCCGAAGGCCAGTGGCAGGGCGAAATCTGGAACCGCCGCAAGAGCGGCGAGCTCTACCCCGAGCTGCTCACCATCACCGCCATCCGCGACCGCGACGGCAAGCTGACCAACTACGCCGCGGTGTTCAGCGACATCAGCCAGTTGAAGGAGAACGAGGCGCACATCCGCCACCTCGCCTACTTCGACCCGCTCACCGGCCTGCCCAACCGCCGCCTGCTGGAAGACCGC
>JAUVWV010000151.1 GCA_030603925.1 Thauera sp.
GGTGACTTCGATCTTCGGGTACAGGTGGCCGATGCGCTTTTCCGCCTCCGCCCGCATCCAGGCGCCGTAGCGGCGCACGTCCTCGGCCAGACCCTTGGCGCCGGACCAGTCTTCAGCCAGCTTGCCCTGCTTGTCGCCGGGGATGCGCGGCCCCACCGGCGCGCGGCCGGCAAAGCGCGGCGGAATCTCGATCATCGCCTTGTTGATGGTCACCGCCACCGGGTTGAGGTCGCTGGCGTAGCTCTCCAGCCCCAGGCGCTGCGCCTCCAGCGGCAGCGCGCCCCCGCCCGCGAAGGGGTCGTGGAAGGCGGGCAGCTTGTCCGGGTTGAAGAGCTCGGCCGCCTGCGGGTGGCCCTTGTTGAGCGCGCAGGTCTCGCGCCAGCTCTTCCAGATCTCCTCGCGGGCGTGGGCGAGCACCCCCTCGTTGTTGGTGTTCTCCCACTGCACGAGGTCTTCGATGATCTTGAACAGGCGCTCGCGCTCGATGGCGGCCTTTTCCTTGTTCACCCCGCGCCCCAGGTGGCGCTCGTAGCCGGGGTCATTGACCATCTGCGCAAAGATCACCGCCCGCGCCGCAGCCAGCGGCCGGCGCGCCCACCACAGGTGCAGGGTGCTCGGGTGGCCGTGGCGGATCGACTTCTCGCGCGCAGCTGCAACGTTGATGGCGTCGAGCGGGAGGGCGACTTCGATGAGTTTTTTGGGGGTTTTGATGGGGGTCACGATCAACCTTGGAATCCGGCGTCGGTCAGGTACTGCTCGGCAGCAGTACCGAGACATAAGCGAATGGTGGTGAAAAAGCCCGGCCAACGCTGGCGCAAGTAGCGTTCGGCAAGCGTGCGCAAGGCTTCGTCGGGGCTGATGTTCTGCAGGCGAAAGCTTTTCTTGTTCCGCTCAATGTCCCAGAGAACGCGCGTACGCGCCTGGCACAGGCGGTCACAGTTCAGATTGAGCATGTCGATGGTGTGCTGCACCAGTTCCTGCGTACCTCGGTGCTTGTTCCCCGGGAACGCGATGCCGGCACAAGCCTGTTCATCGGGCAGTAGCCGACCGGTGCTCTTTTCCAGAAAGAACAGGCTGGGAAATGCAGGCAGATCGAGCGGATCAATGATCCAGCCCTCACAGTGTTCTGCAAGCCTCTGGGTCTGGATCATCTGATCCTTGTGCGCATCACAGCTGAGGTTCTCGGGCAGTGGTTCCAGCGCATGGGGCGGTTGCTGATGACGCTGGGAGCCTCCCATGCAGACAGCAAGCATGTTCTGCCAGTCAAGCGCCCAGTTATGCGCTGTCGAGGTGTCCGATTTGGGGTGGAAATGCTCGACCCGGCACTTGAGCGGATCAATGTCATGCAGACCAATCTCACAGAAACCACATAGGCCGCCCTGCCCATTGAGCAACTGCAGCCGGACAGCTTCATAAGCCACACGACCCACTGCGTCGGCCCGCATCTGCTCCCAAGTACCTACCGGATTGTCCGCACGATACCCCGTCAGGTCAGCTGGCTCATCAAGCCTGATAACGCGCTTCACTCCCCCAGCTCCCATTTGCGATTTTCTATCTGCAGGTCAGCATCCAGCAGGGCCGGCTCCTGTCCCTGATAGCGCTCATCCAGCTTCCGGCGCAGTTCCTGCGCACGCGGGCTGTTCCACTGGTCTCTATCAACCAGTGCGAGGTACTCCCTCAACTCCTGAGCTGCCTGATTAGCGGGAGGGCGGACATCCTCAAGGCCAAGCACCTGCCTGAGCATCCGTCCCGGTTCAGCACCTTCAGTACCGGGCGGTGCGGAATAGACTTTGTCATCCCTCAGAATGCGGATGCACTCGGAGGGCACTGTGGTCAGCACCTGCGGGCTGTGGGTGGTGACGATGAACTGGGTAAGCGGGAAAGTGCGCATCAGGTCGTCCAGCACCCGCTGCTGCCAGCTTGGGTGCAGGTGCAGGTCGATTTCGTCGACCAGCATGATGGCCGGTGCGCCCATGGCAAGCGCCGACTGGAATGGATTGACTGAATCTTGATAGCCAGACTCGACCAGCAGGTGATCGGCATCGCCCAGCAGATCAAGAAAATGGCGCTGAAAATCGACGCTCCCATACTGAAGCTGCGGATTGGCAATGGCCAGCCGCCGGGCAAAGTCCATCGCCAAGGCCAGCATGCTCTGATAGCCCTGACTGAGCTGACTCACCATGAGGTACGCGCCATCTGACTTGCGTTCCAGCAGGAACTTGTGGTCGCGGTTGAAGTGCGGATTCGAGTAGGCGCCGCCAAGCAGTTCTTCAATCGCTATTCGAACCGCGACAAGCGTGGGCGATTCGGCAAAATCCTCATCAACCACGCCCTTGTTTTCCCGGAGTTCAGCAGCCTCCTCCTGGTCGAACCAGGCCAGCATTTCACGGAAGTCGCTCATGGAATCCAGCGCGCCAATCAGCGCAGCGGCCGGGTAGCCGTAGTTCTGCTTGGCTGCGCGAAGACGTATAGGCACCCCGATATTGCCGCGCCGGTCACCGTAGTACGCGATGACAGGTGTCAATCTGGGGTGTTCGGTGGCGTAACTTTCCGCAATGCGCTGAAGGTAGTGCTTCAGTTCAGTCTGGCCAATTGTTTGCTCAGGCTTCTTGCCTTTTGTCGAGGCGCGCCAGACGTCCCAGGCCAGGCCATCAAAGGTCTCCATTTGCAGTTGAGTAATGTTCGCCATTCCCCAGCGTGCCTTACCGCCGAATTGCGGCCACTCCTCGACGCGGAAATCTCCGTCCTGAATGCCTCGCCCGCTCAGCCTCTGGTTCGCTGAGGACAGGTAAGTCATGACGGGCGAAAGCGCACTGGCAATGGCATCGAGTACCGCAGTCTTCCCTGCGCCGTTTTCACCAACCAGCACCGTAAGGCGTGGATGAAGATTCAACTCAAGGTGCTCGAAGCAGCGAAAGTTGCGCAGCGTGATCTTGCTCAAGCGCATGGGGCCGTACTCCTGCCAAGCAGTTCGTTGAGATCCAGATTGATGCTGGTGACAGCCCAGTCGGGCTCCTGGGTAAAGGGACGCCGAATGTAAAACGGGCCTTCTGCATTGTTACCATCGGCCAGCACCACCGCCAGGATGAACTTGTCGGCCTGGTTGAGCCCGTAGAGGATCTCGTTGCGGGTGACGGTGATGGTGGTGGCGCCCTTGGCCCGGCCCTTGACCTCGATGTGGCGGGCGGGCGGCAGGCGACCATCGACAGGCTTGGGCAGGCTGGTAACGTCCCAGCCGCACTTCTGCGCGGACACGTCGATGACCTCATGCCCGAGGGCGCGCTCGGCATTCATCACCGCCTGCATGGCAATGGCCTCGATGCGGGCGCGGGCGGCGGCGTCTGCGCTCCAGCCGGGTTCACCGCGACGTTGCAGCAACAGCCCCTGGGGGATGACCAGCGCGCCGCCAACCACGGTGGGTGTGCTGGAAATGACATGGCGCATGGCCTGCAGCTCGGCGGTGCGAGTCTGCAGCCGGGCGGAGAGCTCGTCCAGGGTGCGCAGGGCGTTGTCGTAGTTGAGGCGTGGCTGCTTGCCAGCGGCGACGTCGTCCTTGAGCTTGATCGAGCGGTCCTGCCAGTAGTTGATCTCCTTTACCAGCCGCTCATGCACTGCGGCGAGCGTCTTGTCGACCTGCTGCACGCGGCGGGCGCGGACTTCCTCGAAGTGCTCGGGCACGAGATGGGTGGAGGCGTGGGCGAGCGCCCGCTGTTCGAGCTGGTTGGCGTGGCCGGTGGCGACCCAGGGGGCATCGAGCACGTCGCGGATGCGGGCCAGATCGTCGGCGGCGATGGGTTCCAGATCGAGGTGTGGCGCCCAGCCTGCATGGATGGCCTCGCCTGCAGGGTCGATCTCCACGAACTGCATGCGGCGCGACACGATGCGGTTTTGGTCCGCGCCTTCCTTCACCGCGTGATCGACGATGAACATCAGCCGCGGCGTGAGCCCCATATCTGCCGGATCGACCAGCACCGCGCCTTGCTTGAGCTTGTTGCGATGCTGTTCCAGCACGATGTCGGTGACGGACTGCATCAGCGGGTGGCCGGGGTGGAGGAGGCTCGCCATCTTGGCCTCCGCCCGACCGGGGACGCGAACGTGGTCTTTCTCGAAGCAGACGCGCTCGTAGCGGCGCAGCACCGGCTCGTTGTAACGCCTGTCCCTGCCTGCGATCTGGCGGTCGCGTTCGCGGATGATGGCCGGCACATGGGTGATCTCGGCGCGGCCGGCTTCACGCGGTCGCAGTTCGCCCCCGAGCGACTGGAATGCCTGATTGAAGAAGGCGCGGATAAAGTAGGGCTGCAGCTTGCGGGCTTCGGCCTTCTCCATCTCTTCCTTCACCGCGTAGAGACGCTGCGGGTCCATGACCTCTTCGCACAGCGCGTTGCGGCGGATGATGTTCTGCAGGTGGTCGGTGTCGAGGGCGCCTTCGATCTTGCGGAAGAGCTCGGCCTTGCGCGCGGGGTCTTCGCCGTACTTGATGGCCTCGATGAGGAGTTCGCGCAGGCTCTTTTCCTCAAACACCTCGCCGAGGATGTCGAACACCCGCCCGCCCAGGGCCTTGCGTTCGACTTCGAGCTTGTCGAAGAGACGCTGGAAGACGTCGCCTTCACGCGTTTCATTGGCAACCATGTTCCACAGGTGGCAGATCTCGGTCTGGCCGATGCGGTGGATGCGGCCGAAGCGCTGCTCGATTCGGTTGGGGTTCCAGGGCAGGTCGTAGTTGACCATCAGATTGGCGTTCTGCAGGTTCACGCCTTCGCCGGCCGCGTCGGTTGCGATGAGCACGCGCACCACCGGATCGTTGCGGAAGAGCTCCTGCACCTTGCGCCGGTCCTCGCGCTTGACGCCGCCGTGGATGAGCACCACCGCCTCTTCGCTGCCGAGCACGCCGCGGATCTTTACGGCGAGGTAATTGAGGGTGTCGCGGTGTTCGGTGAAGACGATGAGCTTGCGCTGACGGCCATCGGCGTCGTGCATCTCGGGCGTGTCCTGCAACAGGCGCGAGAGTTCGTCCCACTTGCGATCTTGGCCGGAATGCACCACTTGGCGAGCCTGCTCTTCCAGCGCGTCGAGAATGACGATCTCGGCCTGCAGCTCTACGATGGTGCGCGCGGCAGTGGCCTGATCGACGACGGATTCCTCGAACTCTTCGTAATCTTCAGGCGTGAGGTTGTCGGGTGCATCCCAGATATCGTCGCCGGCGCCATTGGCGAACACGCTGTCCGCCAGCACTTCACCGCGCTGGCGCAGCTTCTCTTCCTCGACCCGACGTTGCAGCTTGGCCCGACGACGGCGCAGTGACTGATAGATGGCTTCCGGGCTGGAAGCCAGCCGGCGCTGCAGCGCGGTGAGCGCGAAACCGACCGTACCGCGGCGGGCGCCGTCTTCGAGTTGGTCGGCGCGGTTCATCTCCGTCTTCACGTAGTCGGTGACGGCGGTGTACAGCGCGGCTTCCAGATCCGAGAGGCGGTAATTCACCGTGTAGGCGCGCCGTTCCGGGAAGAGCTTGGTGCCGTCAAAGCGCAGCATCTCCTCTTTGACCATGCGACGCATGAGATCGGACACATCCACCTTGTGTGCGCCGTCGCGGAACTTGCCGTAGAAACGGTCCGAGTCCAGCAGTGACAGGAAGAGCTGGAAGTCTTCGTCCTTGCCGTTGTGCGGCGTCGCCGTCATCAGCAGGAAATGCCGAGCGATGCCACCGAGCAGTTCGCCGAGCTGAAAGCGCTTGGTCTTGTTGGTCTTGTTGCCAAAGTAGCTCGCCGAGAGCTTGTGCGCTTCATCGACCACCACCAGATCCCAGCGGGTGAGTTCAAGTTTGGCGAGCAGGTCCTCGTTGCGCGAGAGCTGATCGACTCGGGCTACGAGCAGGTCCGTGTCCTCGAACGGGTTGCCGCTGGCGCTGTTCTCGACGAGGTCGCGACCGAAGATGCGGAACTCCAGCCCGAACTTCTCGCGCATCTCGTCCTGCCACTGCTCGACCAGGCTACCCGGCGCAACGATGAGCACGCGGCGGGCGTCGGCGCGCATCAGGAGCTCGCGGATGAAGAGGCCGGCCATGATGGTTTTGCCGGCACCGGGGTCGTCCGCCAGCACGTAGCGCAGCGGCTGGCGCGGCAGCATGGACTCATAGACGGCGGTGATTTGATGCGGCAGCGGTTCGACGTTGGAGGTCTGTACCGCCATCATCGGGTCGAACAGGTGGGCTAGGTTGATGCGCCACGCCTCTGCCGCGAGCTTGAAGGCTTCGCCCGGTGCATCGAAGGCCCACGGGCGCCCCTCTTCGGCCAGCGCCAGCAATGCTTCGTCGCTGCGAAACACCATGCGCTCGCCCAAGCGGCCATCAGGGGTCTTGTAGACGACGGTGAGCGCTTCTGTGCCAACCGGCTCAACGGCGATGACGCGAACGATCTGGCCCGGTTCGATCCCGGCAAGCGCGGCGTCTTTCCTGACCTCTTCGAGTCTGAGCATGGGTATCCGGGTTCAACAGCAGGCAAATTGGGGATTATGCCAGCCAGCCAACCTATCGGGCCGGCACGATCGCACATTGTCATTGTGCCGACCCCACAGGCTCACTGAAGGCGCCACCTGCCAGCCACGCCCCTGTTGCATCTACGAATCAACTGACTTTGCGCGGACGACCAACTCTTGGCTTGGGAGCAACCATGGTCGCGCCAACAGCAGCCACGGAACTCGAGTCAACTCCGGGCCACTTCGCGAACTGTTCAAGCACGACTGTTCGCGAATACCGCGGCATATCGCCGACCATCACGTACGGAAAGATCGGCTCTCCGCGCTGCCGCGCGCGCCGAATAGTTCGCACATCCGCCTTCACCATGACCGCCACCTCAACTTCAGAAAGAATCTCCTCAGACTCCAACACTCTTGCCGGCATTTCTGCACCTCAAACAGACCCAGATAGCGCAAATTCTATTTCGACCGATTTCCATTTGAAAAGCTTTGCAAGCAACTTAGTCAAAAATATCTGACAACCTACTGATTAGATTTAATAGACGGATATTGTTGAGCAAACCTTTACTCCTACCAGATTTCTGGGCTTGAATAAAAGAACGAACTACCCGGGCCCGCATGGCTTTTAATCGTTTCTTTTATCGCATCAATGGGTACATCGATCTATCGAGCCGGAGCTGCAGTTTCCGATAATTCACCCGGCGTCCCCGAGCGACTCGCTGAGGCCGTCCGAAAGCATCGTCGGGGATCGAGTTGCATGCTTGATTCGATCCGCGAAATCCATGCGTTTCATCCGAAAATTGTTGAGAAGATTCAACGCCATCACGAAGGCAAGAAGTTCTCTCGCCAGCACATGGCATCTTACTGGAACCGCCTATTGCGTCATGACCGCGCACTTTGGAGCTGCCACAGACTCAAAACTTCGACCAAGTTGACAACAGCAGAGCAGCGACTTGAGTCGGACCGACGGTCTCGCGATCAAATGTTCGGAAACGTAGATCGAAGAAGAGATCGTATCAAGTCAAACAAGATCAACGAGCTCATTCGTGTTGCAGCGCCGGCTATCGATGCCGGCCGACCTGTCTACTTCGTAACAATCACGCCAGGCGGGCCGCCGTCAGCTGCTCTTTCGCTGATTGATGCAGCGCTCAATGCAGCACGTCGACAATCAATCGCGTTCAGCGGGCTCATCGAAGTGGAGAAATCCGGTGCTCTTTCATTCCACGGGATTGCATGCTCCACAGACTTTGAAAATCCGTTACGAGTCCGCGAAACAAAGCGGGCGTTCGCGGAGGGTCTTATATCCAAAAATTTTCCGCGAGCAATCCGAGGGCCGGCGATCGACGTAAGACTAATCTCAACCGGCGCTTCACTCGTTAAACGCGCGCGTTATACATACAAGTCATACGGAACGCCATTGAGTGAAGCTCGCCGCCTCGGGCTCGGTCAAAGAACACTTTTTCGCTCCTGCATGTGGCGATCTCAATCCAAGAAGAAAATTGTCGACTTGGAGCCAACTCAATTACTGCGCCCGAGCCTAGAAAGCAATAACTCAACGCGTGCGTCGATTCCGTCACACTTGCTTCATACCGCCGGGAATAAACCTGAGGATATCAAGCCGTACGCTTTGTCCCGCAGGATAGACTTCGAATACGGTCAACCCTTTACGCCTGACTCTGCGTTGTCCGCTTCGAACCCAA
>JAUVWV010000294.1 GCA_030603925.1 Thauera sp.
GCCACCGCATCCGCCTGCTCGGCCCCAACTGCCTGGGCATCATGCGCCCGGAACTGGGCCTCAACGCCACCTTCGCCCACGCCAGCGCCAACAAGGGCAGCATCGGCCTCATTTCGCAGTCCGGCGCGCTGTGCGCGGCCATCCTGGACTGGGCCAAACCGAACAACGTCGGCTTCTCGGCGGTGGTCTCGCTGGGCTCGTCCAGCGACATCGACTTCGGCGAAGTGCTCGAATACATGATCTCGGACCCGCGCACCGAGAGCATCTTCCTGTACGTGGAAGGCATCCGCGACGCGCGCCGCTTCATGAGCGCGTTGCGCGGCGCCGCGCGCGTCAAGCCGGTGCTGCTGATCAAGGTCGGCCGCCACCCGGACGCCTCCAAGGCGGTGCTGCAGCACACCGGCGCGCAGGTCGGCGAGGACGCGGTGTTCGACGCCGCGCTGCGCCGCGCCGGCGTGATCCGCCTGTACAACATGGGCCAGCTGTTCGCCGCGGCCAACGCGCTGTTCTCCCACTTCCGCCCGCGCGGCAACCGCCTGGCCATCATCACCAACGGCGGCGGCCCCGGCGTGATGGCCGCCGACCGCTGCGCCGACCTGGGCATTCCGCTGTCCGAGTTCTCCGAAGGCACCATGGAGAAGCTCAACGCCGCCCTGCCGGCCGGCTGGTCGCACGGCAACCCGGTGGACATCCTCGGCGACGCCGACGTGGAGCGCTACCGCAAGACGGTGCAGGCCGTGCTGGAAGGCCCCAACGTGGATGGCGTGCTGGTCATGCTCACCCCGCAGGCGATGACCGACCCCACCGCAGTGGCCAAGGCCATCATCGAACTGGAGAAGAACGCCGACAAGCCGGTGGTGACCTGCTGGATGGGCGAGAACCTGGTTCAGGAAGCCCGCCAGCTCTTCATCCAGGCCGGCATCCCCACCTTCCGCACGCCGGAGCCGGCCGTCGAGCTGTTCAGCCACATCTCGGCCTACTACCGCAACCAGAAGCTGCTGATGCAGACGCCGGCCTCGCTGTCGCATCTGAATCCGCCGTCCATCGAGAGCGCCCGCCTGGTCATCGAAACCGCGCTGGCCGAACGCCGCAAGGCGCTCAACGAGATGGAATCGAAGGCCCTGCTGGCGGCCTTCCGCATCCCCATCGCGCAGACCGTGGTGGCCCGTTCGGCCACCGAGGCCATGGTACTGGCCGAGGAGATCGGCCTGCCGGTGGTGATGAAGATCGATTCACCCAGCATCATCCACAAGAGCGATTCGGGCGGCGTGCGCCTGAACCTCGGCAGCCTGGCGGCGGTACGCACCGCCTACCAGGAGATCCTCGACGAGGTGCGCAAGAACAAGCCGGATGCGACCATCAACGGCGTCGCCATCGAGCCGATGATCCTCAAGCGCAACGGCCGCGAGCTGGTGGTCGGCGTCAAGCGCGACCCGGTGTTCGGCCCGGTGATCACCTTCGGCGAAGGCGGCAACCGCGTGGAGGCCAACCGCGACCTCGCGGTGGCCCTGCCGCCGCTCAACAACTTCCTGGTGCGCGACCTGATCCGCTCGAGCCGCGTCGCCCCGCTGCTCGACGAGTTCCGCAACATGCCCGCGGTGGACATGGACGCACTGGAACTGGTGCTGCTGCGTGTCTCCGAAATGGTCTGCGAGCTGCCGTGGATCCACCAGATGGAGATCAACCCGCTGATCGTGGACGAGAACGGCGCGGTGGCGGTGGATTGCCGCATCATCGCCGACAACGTCTCGCCCACCGCGGACGGCTACGATCACATGGCGATCCACCCGTATCCGTCGCAGCTCACGCGCAAGTGGACCGTGCCCGACGGCACCGAGGTGACCATCCGCCCGATCAAGCCGGAAGACGCCGAACTGGAGATCGAGTTCGTGCGCAAGCTCTCGCCGGAGACCAAGTACTACCGCTTCATGAACACCATGCGCGAGCTGCCGCCCGCGATGGTCGCCCGCCTCACCCAGATCGACTACGACCGAGAGATGGCCTTCGTCGCCACCATCGACGTCGACGGCGTGGAGACCGAGATCGGCGTATGCCGCTACGCGGTGAACCCGGACGGCGAGTCCTGCGAGTTCGCCGTGGTGGTGGCCGACGAATGGCAGCATCGCGGCCTGGCCCGCCGGCTGATGGGCGTGCTCATCGAGACCGCGCGCAACCGCGGCCTGGCCTACATGAACGGGGTTTTCCTGTCCAACAACGAACGCATGCTGAAGTTCGTCCAGGGCCTGGGCTTCGTGCTCTCCAACGACCCCGAAGACAACACCGTCAAGCTCGGCGTGCTCGCGCTGCAGGACTGAACGCCCGGATCGCGGCCAAGGCCGCTCCTACCGGTCCCCGGCCCCAATTGCCACCCGTAGGAGCGGCCTTGGCCGCGATCATCCGTCCGCAACACGCAACCCGCGGTATCATCCCGGCATCCAACCCGCCACCCACAAGAGCATGCCCGGCAACATCGAAACCATCGAATTCCAGGGGCTTCCCGCCCTGCGCCTGAGCACCTCGGCGGGCGCCAGCGCGGTCGTGGCCCTGCACGGCGGCCAGCTGCTGTCATGGATCCCCGCACGCGGACGCGAACGCCTGTACCTGAGCGAGCGCGCAGTGTATGACGGCAAGAGCCCGATCCGTGGCGGCGTGCCGGTGTGCTTTCCGCAGTTCTCCACGCTCGGCAAGCTGCCGCGCCACGGCTTTGCGCGCACTGCCGCGTGGTCGGTCACCGAACAGCGCACCGGGGACGACTTTGCCCTGACCACCCTGCAGCTCACCGACAACCCGGAAACGCGCGCACTGTGGCCGCACCCCTTCACCCTTGAGCTGAGCATCGCCATCGAGGACGGCCGGCTGGACCTGGAGCTGGAGGTCATCAACAGCGGCCATGCGCCCTTCGCCTTCAGCGGCGCGCTGCACACCTACCTGCGCGTGCCCGAGGTCGAGGAGTGCCGTCTGGAAGGTCTGCACGGCTTCGAGTACCGCGACGCCCTGAACGACAACGCGGTGCGGCGCGATTCCGGCGACGTGCTGATGGTCGACGGCGCGCTCGACCGCGTGTACCACGACGTGACCCGCCCGCTGCTGCTGCGCGGCGCCGGTGCGGCGCTCGGCGTGAATGCCGACGGTTTCCCCGACGTGGTGGTTTGGAACCCGTGGGAAGACGGCATCGCGCAGTTCCCCGACATGGCACCGGCGGACTTCCGCCGCATGCTGTGCGTGGAGGCCGCCGCCGCCCGCCAGCGCATCGAACTGGCCGCCGGCGAATCCTGGGTCGGCCGCCAGACCCTGATCACCCTGTAGGAGCGGCCTTGGCCGCGCTGCGGCTTGCGGGAAGATCAACGCCGTATCGCGGGCAAGCCCGCTCCTACAAACCGAAGACCGCCCCGGGGCCGCCGGCGAGCGGCCTTGCCTCCGCCGCGCCATCTGGTGCACCATCGCCGCCCCGTTTCCGCTTCACCCGTCCTCGCATGCTGCCACCCATCGAACACCGCATCGCCACCGAACTGGGCGTCCAGCCCCGCCAGGTCTTCGCCGCCGTCGCCCTGCTGGACGAAGGCGCCACCGTGCCCTTCGTCGCGCGCTACCGCAAGGAAGCCACCGGCGGTCTCGACGACACCCAGCTGCGCAACCTGGAAGAACGCCTGGGCTATCTGCGCGAACTGGAAGAGCGCCGCGCCACCGTGATCGCGTCGATTGCCGAACAGGGCAAGCTCAGCGACGCGCTGCGCGCCGAGGTGGAGAACGCCGACACCAAGCAGCGCCTGGAAGACCTCTACCTGCCCTACAAGCCCAAGCGCCGCACCAAGGCGCAGATCGCCCGCGAGGCCGGCATCGGCCCGCTGGCCGAAGCCCTGCTGGC
>JAUVWV010000215.1 GCA_030603925.1 Thauera sp.
CGGGCGAAGGCGTCGACAAAGGCTTGCGCGACCACCAGCGGGCGCCCCTGTGCAGCCTCGTCGGCGAGCGCGAGCAACACGCGCTCGGCGTAGCGCTGGGCGGCATCCCAGCGGTTGCAGGCGTCGGCATCGTGCGCCATGCGGAAGGCCAGACGCGCGTCGTCTTCGGCCAGTTCCAGGATCACCGGCGCGGAGAACCCGCGCAGCAGCGAGGGCACCGGCTCCGCGGGCAGCCCCACGAAACGCCACTGCTGCGCCCCGGTGGTGAGCTCGAGCACCCGGGTGGCGGGGCCGGCGTGCGTCTCGCCATCCAGCTGCAGCGGCAGGTCGCGCCCGTCCGGGCCGATCAGGCCGACCGCCACCGGAATCACCAGCGGCAGCTTCTCCGCCTGGTCCGGGGTGGGCGGTGTGTGCTGGCTCAGGCTGAGCGTGTAGCTGCCGTCGGCGGCATGCCATTCGCCGCGCGCCTGCAGCCGCGGCGTGCCGGACTGGCCGTACCAGCGCATGAACTGGTCGAGATCGCGCCCGTTGGCTTCCGACATGGCCTCGACGAAGTCGTCGCAGGTCACCGCCTGGCCGTCGTGATAGCTGAAGTAGAGGTCCATGCCGTTGCGGAAACCCTCCGGTCCCAGCAGGGTGTGCAGCATGCGGATGACCTCGGCGCCCTTCTCGTACACCGTGGCGGTGTAGAAGTTGTTGATCTCCTGATAGCGCTCCGGACGGATCGGGTGGGCCATCGGGCCGGCGTCCTCCGGAAACTGCGCCGCGCGCAACACCCGCACGTCGTCGATGCGCTTCACCGCGCGCGCGGAGGCGGCGCCTGCGGGGCCGGCCGCACGCGCCAGCATGTCGGCGGAGAACTGCTGGTCGCGGAAAACCGTAAGCCCTTCCTTCAGGGTGAGCTGGAACCAGTCGCGGCAGGTCACGCGGTTGCCGGTCCAGTTGTGGAAGTACTCGTGCGCCACCACGCTCTCGATGTGCTCGTAGTCGGTGTCGGTGGCGGTATCGGGCTTGGCCAGCACATACTTGGCGTTGAAGATGTTGAGCCCCTTGTTCTCCATCGCGCCCATGTTGAAGTCGCTCACCGCGACGATCATGAAGCGGTCGAGATCGAGCTCCAGGCCGAAGGTCTCCTCATCCCAGCGCATCGCGTGCACCAGGGACTCCATGGCATGGGCGCTGCGGTCCAGATTGCCCTGCTCCACCCAGACCTGCAGCAGCACCTCGCGCCCCGATGCGGTCAGCTCGCGGCGCTCCAGCGCCACCAGGTCGGCGGCAACCAGCGCGAAGAGATAACACGGCTTGGGGAACGGGTCTTCCCAGCGCGCATAGTGGCGCCCGTCCGGCAGTTCGCCCTGCTCGACCAGGTTGCCGTTGGAGAGCAGCACCGGGCAGGCGGCCTTGTCGCCTTCCAGGGTGACGGTGAAGCGCGCCATCACGTCGGGGCGGTCGGGGAACCAGGTGATGCGGCGGAAGCCCTCGGCCTCGCACTGGGTGAAAAAGCCGCCGCGCGACTGGTACAGGCCTGAGAGCGTGGTATTGGCCTGCGGGTTGATGCGGGTGACGATCTCCAGCTCGACCTCGTCGCCGGCCGCGTCGATCTCGATGCGGGTCTCGCTGCGCCGCACCGTGCCGGGCGCCGGATCCAGCCCGCCCACGGTGAGCGAGAGGGTCTCCAGTTCCTCGCCGTCGAGCAGGATGGGGCCGGACGCGGCATCCGGGTTGCGCACGCAGGCGAGCCGGCTGGTGACCACGGTGGCCTGCGGATGGAGCGCGAAGTGCAGGTCGATGCGGGCGACCGTCCACGCCAGCGGGGCGTAGTCGGTGCGTTGGATGGTGGGGGCGTGTTCGGTTTTCATTATGCGGTTCTGGCCCTGCGGCCGTGGTTCATGTTCTTGATCAGTGCCTTCTCTGCCTCGACCACCAGCAGCACCAGCACACCGAACACAAGGATACGCGACCACGCGGCAACATCGAGCGCTTCCGTGCCGAACAGGGTCTGCATGGCCGGCAGGTAGGTGAACAGCGCCTGGCAGACGAGCAGCAGGGCAATGGCAAGCAGCACGTAGCGGTTGCCGAGGAAACCTTCGCGGTTGAGGATGGAATCGGTGAAGCTGCGCACGTTGAAGAGGTAGAACACCTCGCCGATCAGCACCGCGTTGACCGCTGCGGTACGCGCGAACTCCACGCTGGCCCCGCGCTCCAGCTCCCAGATGAACAGGCCCAGTCCGCCGGCCACCAGCAGCACGCCGACGAACACCACGCGCCAGGCCAGGAAGCGCGTCAGGATGGGCTCGGCGGGGTCGCGCGGGGGGCGCCCCATGATGTTGCGCTCCGGGCTCTCGAAGGCCAGCGCGAGCGCCAGGGTCACCGCGGTGATCATATTCACCCAGAGGATCTGCGCCGGGGTCATCGGCAGGGTCATGCCGAACAGGATCGCCGCCACCAGGATGCCGGCCTGCCCGACGTTGGTCGGCAGGATGAAGGCCACCGACTTGCGCAGATTGTCATAGACCGTGCGCCCCTCCTCCACCGCTGCCGCCACCGAGGCGAAGTTGTCGTCCGCCAGCACCATCTCGGCAGCCTCCTTGGCCGCCTCGGTGCCATTGCGCCCCATCGCCACGCCCACATCGGCGCGTTTGAGCGCGGGGGCGTCATTCACCCCGTCGCCGGTCATCGCCACCACTTCGCCGCGCGCCTGCAGGGCCTGCACCAGACGCAGCTTGTGCTCGGGGCTGGCGCGCGCAAAGATCTCCGTCTCGCCGACCACGCGCTGCAGTTCGGCATCGCTCATGCCTTCGATCTCGGCACCGCTGATGGCGCGTACCTCGCCGGCCAGGCCGAGCTGCTGGCCGATCGCGCGTGCCGTGGCGGCATGGTCGCCGGTGATCATCTTCACCTGGATGCCGGCGTTGCGGCAGCGCGCCACCGCGCGGATGGCCTCTTCGCGCGGCGGATCGGAGAGGCCCAGCACGCCGAGCAGGGTGAAGCCGCCGCGTTCCACCTCGGCAAACGTGAGCGCGCGCAGACCGTCCTCCGCTTCGCGCACGGCCAGCGCAAGCAGGCGCATGCCGTCGGCGGCCGCCTCGTCCATTGCCGCACGCCACCACTCGTGGTCCAGCGCCCCGTCGCCCTGCGCACCACGCACCGCCGCGCACAGTTCCAGCACCCGTTCGGGCGCGCCCTTCAGGTACACCAGCCCGCGTCCCTCGTGGTCGTGATTGAGGGTGGCCATGAAACGGTGTTCGGATTCGAAGGGAATCACGTCGGTGCGCGGCAGCGCTTCGCACTCGAAGGCCTCTTCCAGCCCGGCCTTGTGCGCCAGGGTGAGCAGCGCGCCTTCGGTGGGGTCGCCGACCACGTGCCAGTGTTCGTCCTGATGGCGCAGGCGGGCATCGTTGCACAGCAGCGCGCAGCGCGCGAGCTCGGCGAGTGCAGGCAGTTCCTCGACTTCGATTGTGCGCCCGTCGACTTCGAAGCCGCCGTGCGGCGCGTAGCCCACGCCGCCCACCACCACCTTGCGGCCGGCCAGGATGGCGCGCTGTGCGGTCATCTCGTTGCGGGTCAGGGTGCCGGTCTTGTCCGAGCAGATCACCGTCACCGACCCCAGCGTCTCCACCGCCGGCAGGCGGCGGATGATGGCGTTGCGCCGCGCCATGCCCTGCACGCCGATCGCCAGGGTGATGGTCATGATGGCGGGCAGCCCTTCGGGAATCGCCGCCACCGCCAGACCCACCGCGGCGAGGAACATCTCGGAGGCGGAATAGCCGCGCAGCAGCGTGCCGAAGGCGAAGGCCGCGCCGGCCACACCGAGGATCACCCAGGTCAGCCAGCGGCCGAACACCGCCATCTGGCGCAGCAGCGGAGTGGAGATTTCCTCCACGGCATTGAGCATCGCGCTGATGCGCCCGATCTCGGTCTGCCCACCGGTGGCGATCACCACACCGGCGCCCTGGCCGAAGCTCACCAGGGTACCCGAATAGGCCATGCAGCTGCGGTCGCCCAGCACCGCCTGGGGCGCCACCGCCTCGACTTCCTTCTCCACGGCGAGCGATTCACCGGTCAGCGCGGCTTCCTCCACACGCAGGCTGCGCACTTCGATCAGACGCAGGTCGGCCGGCACCTTGTCACCCGAGGCGAGAAAAACAATGTCACCCGGCACCAACTCGTCGGCGGCGATCTCGTGGCGTTGGCCGTCGCGCAGCACCTGGGCGTGCAGCGAGAGCATGTTGCGGATCGCATCGAGCGCGCGCTCGGCCTTGCCCTCCTGGATGAAGCCGATGATGGCGTTGATCACCACCACCCCGAAAATCACCCCGCTGTCGATCAGATGTCCAAGCAACGCGGTGACCACGCCGGCGGCGAGCAGCACGTAGATCAGCACGTTGTGGAACTGCAGCATGAAGCGCGCCAGCGGACCACGCCGCCTGGGCTGTGGCAGGGTGTTGGGGCCGTGGCGCTGCAGCCGTTCGGCCGCCTCGGCCACGCTCAGGCCTTGGCGCGCGTGCACGCCCTGCGCCTGCAGCACGGCCTCGGCGCTTTCGGCATGGAAGGGGAGGGTCTGGGAGGGTGTCGCGGAGCGCTCGTTCATCGTTCTACCTGGATCATTGCCTTCACGGGACGACAGCCGGCCGCCGGTGCAGCCAGCTGTAAGGGACTCCCTGCCCCGGCGGGAAGTTCAGCCGGGGCGCCGTCCGACGGGCGGCGCAAGGATGATAGCAAGCGAGGATGACAGCGCGCTGAAACGCCGCCCGGGAGAACCGACGGCGGGCGCGGCCGCTAACGCGGTGTGCCGACCTTGCCCGGCAGCAGCACGATGCAGGTACCGGTCAGCCGGTCGTGGAGGAACTGGCGGTCGCGGTCGATCAAGGCCCACAGCAGGCCGACGCCGCACAGCCCCAGCGAGGGCCAGGCGAGCAGGTAGCGCAACACGCACTGACGCAGATCGGGCAGCTTGCCGCTGCCGGCATCGACGATGCACAGGCGCCAGGTCTGCATCGCCAGGGTCTGCCCGCCGCGCCGCCAGTACCAGACGAAATACGCGCCGAGCGCACCGGTCACGTGCAGCCAGGCCAGCCAGCCCGGCGGGGTCACGCCGAAGACGATGCCCAGCACCAGCCAGGGCACCATGAACAGCAGCGCGAGCACGCCCATCAGCAGCAAGGATTCGTACAGCATGCTCGCAAGGCGGCGGCGCAGGCCGGCGGGTTCGACCACCATGCGCGCGGCAGCCGGGGCGGCGGCCTGGACGGCCGCGCCGCGGCCCCGTGTTCTTGAACTCATCGACTACTTCCTTCGGTGGCGCGCCGGCGGCGCTCTTCGGGTGGCAGGCTGCGGTAGCGCTGCCATTCTTCACGCAGGCTCTCGCGCTGCTCGGGCGGCATGCTGCGCAAGGCGCGGTACTGGTCGCGTGCGCGTTCGCGTTCATCCGGACTGAGGCGCGCCCATTCGCGCATGCGCCGCTGCAGCCGTGCCTGCTCGTCGGGTGTCAGGTCCTCATAGCGCTCTGCGACGCCGATCCAGGTCTGCCGCCCGGCGCTGTCAAGGGTCGCCCACTCCGCCTCCAGCGGCGCCAGCACATGGCGCTGCGCGGCGCTCAGCTCGTGCCACGCCGGTGCGCCCGCGGGCGTCACCGCGCCAGCCGGTGCGAGCAGCGCAAGCCCGAGGATCAGGACTGCGAGGCGCGCTGCAGCCATGCCTTGAACTCCGTGTCGAGATAGGCGTCGATCGGCAGGTCGTCGCTCAGCAAGGCGGTATCGAGCTCCTGCTGCACGCTGACGCGTGCTGCCGTGTTCCAGTACTCGCCGGCGGCGCTGAACAGCAACACGGCCAGCATTGCGCATGCCGTGCGCAGCGCGGCCGCGCGCGGCAGCAGCGCGCCCGGCCAGCGGCGGCCTTCACCGC
>JAUVWV010000405.1 GCA_030603925.1 Thauera sp.
CCGGGGTGAGCGCAGAGTCGCCGAGCACGATGCGCACATCGTCTTCGGCGCAATGCAGATGATCGGCCATCATCCGGGTGGCGGCGCCGATCAGGTTCTGCCCCATTTCGGTAAAGCCCGCGCGCAGTTCCAGCTTGCCATCGGCGGCCAGCGCCAGGACCAGCCGCGCGGCGTTGGGCCCGCCCTTGCCGAAGCCGTCGCTGCGATGGACCAGCGCCAGCCCGGTGCCGTACAGATAGCGGCCGTCGGCATGACGATGGGGGGCCGTCCATAGCGCATGGGTGCGCAGCACGTCGAGTGCGCGGTGCGGGCCGTCGAAGGGCAGCACATGCTGGCCGAGCGGGCCGGGTGCGTCGGGTGCGGCCAGGTTGCGCTGGCGAAAACACAAGGGATCGAAGCCGGCGAGTGCGGCCAGGCGATCGATCTGGCGCTCCAGCGCAAACTGGGTCTGTACCGCGCCAAAACCCCGGAAGGCCCCGGCGATGCCATTGTTGGTGTAGGCCAGGCGGCCGCGCAGGCTGACCGCGTCGTAGGCGTAGGGGCCGACCACGTGCTCGATCGCGGCATCGAGCACTTCCGGTCCGTGGGTGGCGTAGGCGCCGGTATCGGCCAGGATGTCGGCCTCGATGAAGCGCAAGCGGCCGTCGGCGTCGCAACCACTGCGCAGGCGCATCCGCATTGGGTGGCGTTTGACGCCGAGATCGGTGGATTCGCCGCGATTCAGATGCAGGCGTACCGCACGTCCGGTTTTCAGCGCGAGCAGCGCGGCCAGCGGCTGGATGGTGAGTTCGTCCTTGCCGCCATACGAGCCGCCCACCGGCGTGCCGATCACCCGCAGGCGGTCTGGCGGCAGATTGAGGATGCCGGCGATCACCTGACGGTCGCGTTCCGGATTCTGGCAGCCGAAGCGCACCACCAGGCGGCCGTCGTCGTCATGCTCGACGATGCCGCCCTCGGTTTCGAGGTAGGCATGCATCTGGCGCGGGCTGTGGTATTCGTCCTCCACCACATGCTCACAGGCGGCGACGGCAGCCCCCAGATCGCCGTGGGCATGGTGCAGGTGGTGCAACAGATTGCCACCGGCATGCACCGCTTCGGCCTGCGCTTCGAGCGCATGCAAGGGGTCGTCAACCACCGCCAGCAAGGCGTAGTCGACCCGGATGGCGGTCACTGCCGCGTGTGCCTGTTCGGCCGTGTCGGCCGCGACCACTGCGACCGGATCGCCGATGCAGCGCACCTTGTCGGCGCAGAGCACTGGTCGATCCACATGGCGCAAGCCATAGCAGGGGGTGCCGGGGATGTCGGCGGCTGTGAGGACGGCGTGTACCCCGGGCAGCGCACGAGCTGCGCGGGTGTCGATGGCGAGGATGCGCGCATGGGGATGCGGGCTGCCGAGAATGGCACCATGCAGGGCCTGGTCACCGAGGTGGTCGCTGGGAAAAGGCGTGGCTGCGAGCTTGGCTGCGGCGTCCGGCCGTGGCCGGGCCAGGGCGAGCAGCCCGGCATGGTCGATCAGTCGGTGAGGGGTGTGGTCAGGGGTGTTCACGCTGCGCGCTCCGGAAGGGCGTGGGTGGCGGGGCGGCGACCCAGCAGTGCCGCGACATGACCGCCGATCAGGCGTGCCGCCAGGCGCGCGCGTGGCAGATCGTCGGGCAGCGCGCTTGCGAGCGCTGCATGCAGGTCGGTGGCGTCGGGGCCG
>JAUVWV010000122.1 GCA_030603925.1 Thauera sp.
CGGACTGCGAAATGAGGCCGATGCTGCCCTTGTTGGCGCTGGCGTGGGCGAAGGTGGCGTTGAGGCCCAGTTCCGGGCGCATGATGCCCAGGCAGTTGGGGCCGAGCAGGCGGATGCGGTGGCGGCGCGCGGCCTCCACCACCTGGCGTTCCAGCTTGGCGCCGCGCGGGCCGGTCTCGGAGAAGCCGGCGGAGAGCACGATCACCGCCTTCACCCCGGCGCGCCCGCAGGCGTCGACGATGGCGGGCACCTTCTCCGCGCGCACCGCGATCACCCCGAGGTCGAGGCGGTGGGGGACTTCCTCCACCGACTTGTAACAGGTGACGCCGAGCACGGTCTCGTGCTTCGGGTTGATGGCGAACAGCCGGCCCTTGAAGCCGGACTCCAGCATGTTGCGGATCAGCACGTTGCCGAGCGAGGACTCGCGCTCGCTGGCGCCGATGACGCCTACGGAGCGGGGTTCGAGCAATGGCGTGAGATAGTGCTTTTCTTTCATGGTGCGCTTACCCGTTACGGTGTATTCGTCTGGTCGTGCCGGCTGGGACCCTTATCCGGCCCTCCGGACCGTTCCGCGCCTGGTGGGCGGGGCGGTTGCGGCTGCAAGGATAGTGCAGTGCACAATGACGGATTGTGACACAAGTCAAATCTACGCCCCACTGCGTTGCGCTTTTGCCACGTGATGCAGTTCGCGCACATATTCAGTTGCTGAGCGTGAAATAGAACTGCGCGCCCTGGCCCGGTTTGGCCTGCGCCCAGATCAGTCCGCCGTGGCGCTGGATGATGCGCTGTACGGTGGCCAGGCCGATGCCGGTGCCGGCGAACTCGTTGTTGCTGTGCAGGCGGTGAAAGGGGCGGAACAGGTTGGCGGCGAAGGCCATGTCGAAGCCGGCGCCGTTGTCGCTGATGCAGAACACCCGGCGGTCGCGGTCGCGCTCGGCATGGAGCGAGATGCGCGGCTGCGCCTGCAGCGAGGAGAACTTCCAGGCGTTGCGCAGCAGGTTTTCCAGCACGATGCGCATCAGGTTGCGATCGGCGTTGACCAGCAGGCGCTGGGTGATCTGCACCTCGACCTGGCGCCCGGGCTCCTCGGCGCGCAGCTCGTCGATGATCTGCGCGGCGATCTCGGCCAGATCCACGGTTTCGCGGTTGAGCGGCTGGCGCGTCAGGCGCGCCAGGCCGATCAGGTCGTCGATGAGCTGCGACATGCGCTGCGTGGCCTTGCGGATGCGCTCCAGGTGGGCGCGCGAGGACGGCTCGAGCTTGTCCTCCAGTTCCTCTTCGAGGATCTGCGCAAAGCCGTCGATCGCGCGCAGCGGTGCGCGCAGGTCGTGCGAAACCGAATAGGAAAAGGCTTCCAGTTCGCGGTTGGAGGCTTCCAGCTCGGCGGTGCGCACGCGTACGCGGCTTTCCAGTTCCTGGTTGAGGTTCTTCAGCGTCAGTTCGGCGACCTTGCGTGCCGAGATGTCGTCCAGCGTGCCGGCCAGCCCGGGCGGCTCGCCAAGACCGTCATGGACCGCGCGTCCGGCGGCCTCGATCCAGCGCACCTCGCCGCTGCGGGTGCGCAGGCGCATCTCGCAATGGCATTCGGTGCGGCGCCCCGCGGCGACTTCCTCGAGATTGGTGCGCGCGGCGGGCACGTCGTCGGGGTGCAGGAAGCCGGACAGCTCGCGACCCAGGCTGTCGGCCACCGGATAGCCGGTGATGTGCTCCCAGGCCCGGTTGAGAAAGGTCAGGCGGCCGCTCGAATCGGTGCGGAAGATCACCTCATTGACCGACTCGACCACCTCTTCGTAGCGCGCCCGGCTCTCGCGCAGCGCGCGTTCGGTGGCCTGGCGTTCGGCCTCGTGGGCGTCGCGCAGCAGGCGTGCGGCCTGCCAGTCGCGCAGGACCCGCAAGCTGAGCGGGACGGCGAGGATCAGCGCGGCCAGTACGATTGCGGCGGCCAGCACGGCGGTGGCATTGCCGGCGCCGGCAGCCATGTCCGCCGCGTGCGCGGCGGGCAGATGGCTGGCGACCAGCGCGGACGCCAGGCGCGGGAGTCGGGGCACGTACCGCATCACTGGGCATCCGTCGTCGGACGACGTCTCCTTGGCCGCATGGTGGCAAGTTCTATATCACATATCGTACGCCCGTTCGAGTGCGGCCGCAGGTCCGCCGTGACACCTGCCCGGCCCGCGTGCCGGGCAGCGGCCAGCATACGAGATAGAATCGTCGTGCTGGCCGGCACCCGCCCGGCGGGAGCCGGCCTCTTCTCCATTGCAGGAAGGAAGTCATGCAGAAACTCTCCGAATCCCCGCTGTTCCGCCAGCAGGCCTACCTGGACGGCGCCTGGGTTGCTGCCGATTCCGGCGCCACCTTCGAGGTCGACGACCCGTCCACCGGCGAGATCGTCGGCCGTGTGCCGGACATGGGCGCGGCCGAAACGCGCCGCGCGATTGCCGCGGCCGATGCGGCCTGGCCGGCCTGGCGCCGCCGTCCGGCGCGCGAACGGGCGGCGCTGCTGCGCCGCTGGTTCGAACTGATCGTCGGCGCGGCGGACGAGCTGGCCTTCCTGATGACCACCGAGCAGGGCAAGCCGCTGGCCGAGGCGCGCGGCGAGGTGATGTATGCCGCCTCCTTCGTAGAGTGGTTCGCCGAAGAAGCCAAGCGCTGCAACGGCGAGGTCATCCCGACCACCGGCGCCGACCGGCGCCTGTTCGCCATCCGCCAGCCGGTGGGTGTGTGCGCCGCGATCACGCCGTGGAACTTCCCTGCCGCGATGATCACCCGCAAGGTCGCCCCGGCGCTGGCCGCCGGCTGCACCGTGGTGGTCAAGCCCGCCGAGCAGACCCCGTTCACCGCGCTGGCGCTGGCGGTGCTGGCCGAGCAGGCCGGCATTCCGGGCGGGGTGTTCAACGTGCTGACCGGCAACCCGGTGGCGATTGGCGGCGAACTCACTGCCAGCCCGGTGGTGCGCAAGCTCTCCTTCACCGGCTCCACCGAGGTCGGCCGCCTGCTGATGGCGCAGAGCGCGCCCACCATCAAGAAGCTGTCGCTGGAACTCGGCGGCAATGCGCCCTTCATCGTGTTCGACGATGCCGATCTGGATGCCGCGGTCGAAGGCGCGCTGGCCTCCAAGTACCGCAATGCCGGGCAGACCTGCGTGTGCGCCAACCGCCTGCTGGTGCAATCCGGCATCCACGACCGCTTTGTCGCGCGGCTCGCCGAGGCGATGGGACGCTTCAAGGTCGGACGCGGGCTGGAAGAGGGCGTGAACATCGGCCCGCTGATCGATGCGGCGGCCATCGCCAAGGTCGAGGAGCTGGTGGCCGATGCCGTCGGCAAGGGCGCGCGCGCGCTGGCCGGCGGCGCGCGGCATGCGCTGGGCGGCACCTTCTACCAGCCCACCGTGCTCACCGGGGTGAGCCCGGCGATGCGCGTGGCGCGCGAGGAGATCTTCGGCCCGGTCGCGCCGGTGTTCCGCTTCGATACCGAAGAAGAGGCGATCCGCCTGGCCAACGACACCGAGTTCGGCCTGGCGGCCTACTTCTACTCGCGCGACGTCGGGCGCATCTTCCGCGTCGCCGAGGAGCTGGAGTACGGCATGGTGGGCGTGAATACCGGCATCCTGTCGAACGAGGTCTCGCCCTTCGGCGGGGTCAAGCAGTCCGGGCTGGGGCGTGAAGGTTCCAGCCACGGTATCGACGAATACCTGGAGATCAAGGCCGTGCACCTGGCCGGGATCGACCGCTGATGCACGCCGGCGTATCGCAGCCCTCCGCCTGGGTGACGCGCTTCGCGCCGCTGGTGGCGCCCGGCGGGCGGGTGCTGGACCTGGCCTGCGGCGGCGGGCGGCATGCGCGCTGGCTGGCGCGGCAGGGCTACCGCGTCGAGGCGGTGGACCGCGACCGCAGCGCGCTGGAGTCGCTCGAAGGCGTGGCCGGGGTGACGACCCGCCTGGCCGACCTGGAGGGCGGGCCCTGGCCGTATGACGGGGCGCAGTTCGACGGCATCGTGGTGGCCAACTACCTGTACCGCCCGCGCTTCGCCGATCTGCTGGCCTGCCTCGCGCCCGGCGGCGTGCTGATCTACGAGACCTTCATGCTGGGCAACGAGCGCTTCGGCAAGCCGGGCAATCCGGACTTCCTGCTGCGCCCCGGAGAGCTGCTGGAACGTCTGGCGCATGGCTACGCCATCGTCGCCTTCGAACAGGGCGAAGTGGCCGCGCCGCGCGCGGCGGTGGTGCAGCGCGTGTGCGCGGTGCGCGGCGAGGGGAGGGTGATGCCCTTGCCTTGACGGCGGTTCCGGACTGCGCGCGGCATCCGACTCAGCTCTTGCACGATCCGTCGCCCGGATGCAGCGCAGCGCAATCGGGGTACTGGGTGGCCCGGTGTGCCGCGCAGCGCCCCGGCGTACAAGCGGCCGTCAGCCGGCTGCGTCGCGCGTGCACACCCCGGCGGGCGCGCGCTCGACCCGGTTGCGCCCGCTCTGCTTGGCACGGTAGAGCGCGGCGTCCGCCCGCGCCAGCGGCAGATCGCTGCCGTCGTCGTCCGCCTGCAGCGCGGTGAGGCCGATGCTGATGGTGATCGCGATCCGCACGCCGCCGCTCTCGCAGGGCTGTTCTGCGATCCTGCGGCGCAGGCGTTCGGCCAGCAGGGCGGCGCCCTCGGCATCGGTGCCCGGCAGCAGGGCGGCGAACTCCTCGCCGCCGAGGCGGCCGAGCAGGTCGATGCCGCGCAGGCTGTCGGCCGCCAGCGTGGCGAAGTGGCGCAACACCGCATCGCCCGCGGCGTGGCCGTGGCGGTCATTGACCAGCTTGAAGTGGTCGATGTCGATCATCAGCAGGGTGGCCGGCGTGCCGAAGCGGCGGAAGCGGCCGAGTTCCTGCTCCACGCGCTCCAGGAAGTGGCGGCGGTTGGGCAGGCCGGTGAGCAGGTCGGTGGTGGCCATGCGGTGCAGCTCGCGTTCTCGCGCCTTGCGCTCGGAGATGTCGCGGTACAGCCAGAGATGGCCCAAGAAGCGGCCTTCGGCGAGGATGGGCAGGTAGTCGCGCTCCAGCGCGCGGCCGTCGGCCAGGTCGATTTCCTCGCCGACCGCGGCGCTGCGCTCGGCGAGGATGCGCTCGATCCGTTCGACGGCGCGCGCCGGCTGGGCGAAACGCTCGGCCGCCCCGGCGAGCACCGCAAGCGCATCGCGTCCGATCAGGGTCTCCGGCGTGGCCTGCGGGACGAAGAGCTCGCAGAAGGTCTGGTTGCTGAGCAGGATGGCGCGGTCCTCGCCCTCCAGCAGGATGCCGCCGTGGAAGTTCTCGATCACTGTGGACAGGCGCGCCTGTGCGGTGCGCAGCGCTTCTTCCGCGCGCTTGCGCGCCGAGATGTCGCTGTGCGTGCCCACCACCCGCAGCGGGGCGCCGTCATGCCACTGCACCACCTTGCCGCGGCCCTGTACCCACAGCCAGCGCCCGTCGGCGCAGCGGTAGCGGAATTCGACGACGAAGGTCTGTCCGCGGGCGAGCTGCTCCTGCACCGCCTGTGCGGTGGCGGCCAGATCGTCCGGGTGGATCAGGCGCTCCCAGGTGGCGTAGTTCACCGTGAACGCATCGGCCGCGTAGCCCAGCATCTGGAAGCTGCGCTCGTCCCATACGATGCGGTCGGTGGGTACGTGCCATTCCCACAGGCCGTCCTCCACCGCGGCGAAGGTGCTGCGGTAGCGCTCCTCGCTGGCGCGCAGCTCCAGCTCCATGCATTTCAGTTCAGTGATCTCGTGCACCGTGCCCAGGGCGGAGAGTGGCTGGCCCTGCGCGTTGCGGACGAACTCCGCGCGCTCGCGTACCCAGCGGATTTCGCCGCCGACCATGATGCGGTGCTCGATGTCGTAGGGCGCGCCCTGCTGTGCGGCACGCCAGGCCTTGTCCACCGCCTTGCGGTCGTCCGGATGGACCTGGCGCAGAAACTGCGCGTAATCGGCCGGTGTTCCTGGTTCGATGCCGAAGATGCGGTAGGTCTCCGCCGACCAGGCGATGCGCGTGTGGGTGAGATCGATCTCCCAGCTGCCCAGGCGGGCGACCGACTGGGCGCGCTGCAGCATGTCCTCGCTCACCGACAGCGCCCGCGTGGCCTCGTCGATGCGCTTCTGCAGGCTGCGCCGGGTGGCCAGCAGCAGCCACAGCAGCAGCGCCTGGGCGAGGAGGAAGGCGCCGAACAGCATCGACTGGGTGAGCACGTGATGGCGCTTCCATGCGGTCAGGGTGGCTCCGGCGTCGCGCCACACCAGCACCGAACCGACCCAGGGGCGCGCCGGGTCGCGCGTGCCCAGGTAGTCGCGCAGCGGGAAGCGGGTGAGGTGCCAGCTGGTGCCGTCGCGTTCGAGCAGGTAGGAGTGCGTCTCCGGGCTCGGCAGGCGGGGCAGCAGGCCCTGTTCCATCCAGTCGCGCACCTCTTCGCGCGAACTGGCTTCCAGATAGCAGTCGCAGCCGCTGCCCGAGCGCGGGCCGTTGAGCGGGCGGTAGGGCTCCCACACTGCGTCCTCCACGTGCTGCTGCTTGAGCAGCACCGCGAAACCCGCACCGATCTGCCGGTCGAGCCGGCTCAGCTGGGTGTCGAACGAGGTGCCGGCTTCCAGCGCGCCGACATAGCTGCGCGTGCCGTCGGCCGCGACATGCCACACCGGCACCACGCCGCGCACCCCGGAATAGATGCGTCCGGTCTCAAAGCCGGTGCGCGGCTGCTGGTCGCGATTGACGTCCTCGATGATGTGGCGCAGGCCGTCCATGCGGTCGCCGAACTTCTCCGGGGTATGCACGCGCAGATAGGACAGCGAGCCGGGACCGAACTGGAAATGCAACTGGCGCAGGCCGTACTGCTGCTGCATGTCGGTCCACGCCGGTGCCACCTGTTCGTACAGGGCCGCGCGCAGGCGGGCGCTGCGCGGGCCGCCCGCGCCGCCGCCCTCCTCCTCCACGGCCTGCTTTCCCAGTCGGAACAGGTCGCGCACGTCGCGGTCCGCCGCTACCATCGAGGCCAGCGTGAGCATCTGCTGCTCGAGGTCGGCCAGCGCCACCTCGAAGCTGGTGCGCAGTGCCGCCGATTCCTTGCGCAGGCTGTCGTCCAGGTCGCGCCGGTCGTGCTGCCAGAACAGCACCCCGACGGTCAGGAAGATCAGCGCCAGCAGCAGGCTGGCGAGCGTGGCGACGAGGTGGAAGGGGAGACGGTGCATCGGGGAGGATGCCGAGGACGAAACTGTCCATTCTGCACTACGGCGGTGCACGCCGGAAGCGTCGCAGCGCCGCCGCCCTTGACGGGTCGGGGATGAGGGTGGATCTTTGCGCCCTGAATTCGTGGAGGACGATCATGAGACTGGGAACACCGCTGTCGGCCGGTGCGCTGCGCGTGATGCTGCTGGGTGCGGGCGAACTGGGCAAGGAAGTCATCATTGCCCTGCAACGCCTGGGCGTGGAGGTGATTGCGGTGGACCGCTACGCCAATGCGCCTGGCCATCAGGTGGCGCACCGCGCGCACGTCATCGCCATGACCGACGGCGCTGCCCTGCGCTCCCTGGTCGAGCAGGAACGCCCGCATCTCATCGTCCCCGAAATCGAAGCCATCGCCACCGACATGCTGGCGCAGATCGAGGCCGAGGGCCTGGCCGAGGTCATCCCCACCGCGCGCGCCGCGCAGCTCACCATGAACCGCGAAGGCATCCGCCGGCTGGCCGCGGAAGAACTCGGTCTGCCCACCTCGCCCTACCGCTTTGCCGATTCGCTGGCCGAACTGCAGGCCGCCATCGACGGCGGCATCGGCTACCCGTGCATCGTCAAGCCGGTGATGTCCTCCTCCGGCAAGGGCCAGTCCACCGTGCGCGGACCGGACGACGTCGCCCGCGCCTGGGACTACGCGGCCGCCGGCGGGCGGGTGAATCAGGGCCGGGTCATCGTCGAAGGTTTCATCGACTTCGACTACGAGATCACCCAGCTCACAGTGCGCGCCTGCGACGAAGCCGGCACCGTGCAGACCTGGTTCTGCGAGCCCATCGGCCATGTCCAGGTGGGTGGCGACTACGTTGAATCCTGGCAGCCGCAGGCGATGAACCCGGTGGCGCTGCAGAAATCGCGCGAAATCGCCGCCGCGGTCACCGGCAACCTGGGCGGGCGTGGCCTTTTCGGCGTGGAACTCTTCATCAAGGGCGAGCAGGTGTGGTTCTCCGAGGTCAGCCCGCGCCCGCACGACACCGGCCTGGTCACCCTGTGCTCGCAGCGCTTCTCCGAATTCGAACTCCACGCCCGCGCCATTCTCGGCCTGCCGGTGGACGTCGCTCTGCGCGAACCCGGTGCCTCCGCGGTGATCTACGGCGGCATGGACGAGGCCGGCGTCGCCTTCGAAGGCGTGGCCGAAGCGCTCGCCGTGCCGCGCAGCGACCTGCGCCTGTTCGGCAAACCGGAAGCCTTCACCAAGCGCCGCATGGGTGTGGCGGTGGCCAATGGCGACACGGTGGAGGAGGCGCGCGAGCGGGCCAAGCTGGCGGCGGGCCGGGTGCGGGTGGTGAAGGGCTGATCGGCGGTTCCAGAGTCGGGTCGTAGCGGATATTCTTTTGGCATTCCGCGCGCCCGGCGCGGAAACCGGGAGCCCCTTCCGTGAAGACAAAGCCGAACTACTGGAATCTGGAAGAAGAACCCGCCCGCAAGCTGATCCGCTTCGGGGGCCTCTTCGGCGCGCGCGGCCGCCGTACCTCCGTGCGCATCCTGCGCGCCAGGCAGGCGGTCATGGCCGAGCCGCTGAGCGACGAGCAGGTGCTGGCGATCGCCCACAACCGCATCGCCTTTCATCTTGCCGAACAGGCTGAGAGCGATGGCTGGCTGCACCTGCTCAGGCGCCGCCTCGGGTGGCATGAGGACGAAGCGTTCGAAGTTCCCGGCCAGGAACTACAGACCCTCCAGCGTCTGGCCGGCGAAGAGCCCGACCTGAGCCTGAAGGCAGCCGACGCGTACTACGTGAGGCCGGATTACTACCGCAGGCTGCATTGGCGAGCAGGGCGGCGCGGGGCTCTCCGCCCGGCGCGGCGGTGAGATTGCTTCGTCGCCAGATCGTTGGCCTGGCGGGCCTGTGCGGACTTTGGGCGGGCTTGCGCACCGGGCTGGGGAAGCGGGGCTGAATGAATCGCCCCGGGTTTCCTAGACACCCTTTTGCCTCACAATGAGGCGTCATGGAGGTGTTGATGGAAACGACGAAGGCGCAGCAGCGCTTCACCGAAGAGTTCAAGATCGAAGCGGTCAAGCAGGTGACCGAGCGAGGGCATCCGGTCGCCGAAGTGGCGGTGCGGCTCGGCGTGAGCGCCCATAGCCTCTACACCTGGATCAAGCGCTATTCCGTTCCCGCGGGGCAGCGTGCCCAGCACGACAGCCAGGCCGACGAGATCCGGCGGCTGAAGGCCGAGTTGCGGCGCGTGACCGAGGAGCGCGACATCCTAAAAAGGCCGCCGCGTACTTTGCCAAGCAGTCCGGGTGAAGTACGCCTTCATTGACGCCCATGCAGCGCGTTACCCGGTGCGTCGCCTGTGCGCGACGATGGCGGTGCATCCGAGTGGCTACTACGCGTGGAAGCAGCAACCCATCTCCGAGCGCTCGGCTGACGACGATCGCGTTGGCGCGCTGATTGCGCAATGCTGGGAGGCCAGTGGGCGCGTCTATGGCTACCGCAAGATCC
>JAUVWV010000399.1 GCA_030603925.1 Thauera sp.
GGAACAGCCGGGTGTATTGGGTTTCGTGCCGGCTGCTGGCGATGGCCAGCGCGGGCGAGAAGTTGCTCCATGCGCCACGCGGCAGCGCCAGCGCGCGTTCGGCCACCGCCGGGATGCGCCCGCCCAGGCCGGCGAGCAGGCGCTGGCCGGCGCTTTGCCCCAGGGGCACCGCCTTCACCGCAGCCATCACCTGGTTCTCCGCCCAGGCCCACAGGTAGGCGGCTATCGCCTCGCCCGGCGGCACCTGCCAGGCGGCCGCGGCGGCGGTCCAGGCGGTGGGAAAGGCCGGTTCGTCGATGGCTTCCAGCCTTGCCGCCCAGCCGGGCAGATCTGCGAAGGCCGGCAGGCCGCTGAGCAGGCGGACCAGCGAGTAGCCCATCTGCACGGTCTCGGCGCGCAGCTCGGCGGTTTCGCGGCTGGCGAGGAAGTCGGCGTTCAGCGCGGCGACCTCGGCCAGCGCCTCGCCCTCGTCCGCGCCACCCTCCCCGGCCTGCGCCCATGCGGCGAGCAGACGGGCGGCCAGCGGGGCTTCGAAGGCGCCGGTGCCGTGTTCCAGCAAATCGCCGATCCAGCGCGCGGCGTCGGCCTCGGTGGCCACCGTGCCGATCTCCACCGCCCATTCAAGGCCTTGCGAATAGGTGTAGGCGCCCACCGGCAGCGCGGGGCTGACCAGTTGCAGCAGGCGGACCAGTGGCAGCATTCGGGGCGATCTCAGTAGCTGCCGCCCATCACATGGATGCGCGCGGCGCTGGCGCCTTCGCCCGGATGCTGGTGACCATGCGCGTAGGCGCCGGCCTCGGGCTCGAAGGGCGCGGTGACCTTGGCCACCTGTGCGCCCAGGCCGGCGAGCATGCCTTCCAGCACGTGGTCGGCCTGGATGCGCAGCCAGCCTTCGCCCAGTTCCACCGCGACGTGGCGGTTGCCCAGGTGGTAGGCGGCGCGGGCCAGTTCCAGCGCATCGGCACAGCGCACTTCGAGCAGCTCCTCGGCGGCAGCGATCACTTCGACGATGCGCCCGTCGGCCGCGGCGAGCTTCATGCCGCCGCGCAGGATGGTGCCGCGCGGCAGGAACAGGCCGACCTCCTCGCCGGATTTCAGTGTCGCGCGCAGGCGGCTCTTGGTGCGGTATTCGAAGGACAGTTCGAGATGCTCGCCGGCCACCGCGTGGCCGGTATACAGGGTTTCGATCAGCAGCATGGCGGGGTTCCGGACGGCGGTTTCGGCTGGAATGGCGGCGGCGGGCGCGGCCGCTGCGCTGGCCGGGGCGGGGTGGTGGGTGTTCAGCATGGTCGTTCTCCCGTTCAGAAGAGGAAATAGCGCTGCGCCATCGGCAGTTCGGTGGCCGGCTCGCAGGTGAGCAGTTCGCCGTCGGCGCGCACCACGTAGGTTTCCGGGTCCACCTCGATCGCCGGCGTGGTGACGTTGTGCACCATGTCGGCCTTCTGCACCGTGCGGCAGCCGCGCACCGCCTCCAGCGGCTTGGCCAGCCCCAGCGCGGCCACTGCCGGGTTGGCCAGCGCGGCCTGCGAGACGAAGGTCAGCGAGCGGGTGAGCGCCTTGCCGTAGCTGGCGAACATCGGCCGGTAGTGCACCGGCTGCGGGGTGGGGATGGAGGCGTTGGGGTCGCCCATAGCCGCAGCGGCGATCGCCCCGCCCTTGAGGATCAGGCTGGGCTTGACGCCGAAGAAGGCCGGCCGCCACAGCACCAGGTCGGCGAGCTTGCCGACCTCGATGGAGCCGACCACATGCGAGATGCCGTGGCAGA
>JAUVWV010000047.1 GCA_030603925.1 Thauera sp.
CAGGTCGCCGCAGCTGCGCAGCACGTGCAGCGCGTCGGCCAGTTCGCGCGCGCGCAGCCCGCCCGGCTCGGGGCACAGCACGGCCGGCATGTCCTGCGGGTCGAGTGCGTCGAGGTCCAGGCTGACGCCGAAACCGGCGGTGCCGCTGCGCGCCAGAGTGAGCGCATCGCAGAACACGGCGTCGAGCCCGCGCCGGCGCACCTCGCTCATGCCGAAGATGCGTACCCCCAGGCGGGTCAGGCGTTCGAGCTCCTCCGCTTCCCAGGCGCGCGCGCCGATCACGCAGACATGGGCCGGGTCGAGCACCGGGCCGGGCACGCTGGTGAGCGGTGCGGCACCTTCGCCCAGCAGGGCGGCGAGCGGCATGCCGTGGATGTTGCCGGAGTGCGTGCTGTGCTCGGTGTGGCTGTCGAGATGGGCATCGATCCAGATCAGCCCGAGCGCGCCGCGCGGCTTGAGGCGGCGCGCCACGCCGCGCCAGGTGCCGGCCGCCACCGCGTGGTCGCCGCCCAGCACCAGCGGCACGCAGTCCGCCGGCAGCGCCGCCAGATGATCGGCCAGGCGGTGCGCGTAGGCGCCGGCGGCGACCAGCCGTTCGTCCATCGCCGCACTGATCGGCGGCGCCTCGTAGGCGTGCAGCACGGGATCGGCCTCGGTCGGCGCTCCGCGTTCGCACAGGTGATGCACCAGGCCGGCGGCCAGCAGTGCGTCGGGGGCGCCTGCGGGGCCGGTGTCCGGTGCGCCGAGCGCGGCGGCCGCACCGATCACCCGTATCGTGCCGCGCGGCCCATGGGGGAGCGGGGTGGTGTGGGTCATGATCGCCTGCCTGTCGTCTGTTCGAGGCGGTGCCGCGGCGCTGCAGCAAGGAGCGCACGCGCCCGGCATGCCCGTTTGATGACGGGCGGGCGGATTCGTTCAGCCCAGCAGGCGCACCAGCTCGATGCCGACCAGCACCGCGAGCAGCAGGCCGATCAGGATCACCACGCGGCCCTGCTGGCGCTGGGTGGCGGCGAGGCGGCCGAGTTCCTCGCGGATCGCGGCCTGCTGGCGCGACGGTTCGGTGAGCGCGTGATGCACCAGGCGCGGCAATTGCGGCAGGGTGCCGGCCCATGCCGGGGCTTCCTCGCGCACCCCGCGCAGCACCGCGCGCCAGCCCATCTGCTCGTCCATCCAGCGTTCCAGGAAGGGCTTGGCGGTCTTCCACAGGTCGAGTTCGGGGTCGAGCTGGCGGCCCAGACCTTCGATGTTGAGCAGGGTCTTCTGCAGCAGCACCAGCTGCGGCTGCACTTCCATCTCGAAGCGGCGCGCGGTCTGGAACAGGCGCAGCAGGGTCTTGCCGAAGGAGATGTCCTTCAGCGGCTTGTCGAAGATCGGTTCGCACACCGCGCGGATGGCGCTCTCGAACTCGTCCACGCGGGTCTTCGCCGGCACCCAGCCGGCGTCGATGTGGGCCTGCGCGACGCGCTTGTAGTCGCGCTTGAAGAAGGCGAGGAAATTGGTCGCCAGGTAGTTCTTGTCGACGTCGGTGAGGGTGCCCATGATGCCGAAGTCGAGCGCGATGTAGCGCCCGTCCGGTGCGACGAAGATGTTGCCGGGGTGCATGTCGGCATGGAAGAAGCCGTCGCGGAAAACCTGGGTGAAGAAGATTTCCACCCCGGCACGCGACAGTTTCGACAGATCCGTGCCCTGGGCGAGCAGCGCCGGGGTCTGCGAGATCGGGATGCCGTGCATGCGCTCCATCACCATCACCGACTTGCCGCACCAGTCCCAGTACACCTCGGGGACGATCAGCAGCGGCGAGTCGGTGAAGTTGCGCCGCAACTGCGAACAGTTGGCGGCCTCGCGCATCAGGTCCAGTTCGTCGGCGAGATGCTTGGCGAATTCGGCCACCACCTCGCGCGGCTTCAGCCGGCGGCTCTCGTCCCATACCGCCTCGAGCAGGACCGCGGCCACTTCCAGCAGCGCCAGATCGTGCGCAATGATCCGTTCGATGCCCGGGCGCAGCACCTTCACCGCTACCTCGGTGCCGTCCGGCAGGCGGGCGAAGTGCACCTGGGCGACCGAGGCGGAGGCCACCGGCGTACGTTCGAAATCGCGGAACACCTCGTCCACCGGTTTGCCGTAGAACGCTTCCAGCAGGGCCAGCGCCTGCGCAGTGGGGAAGGGCGGCACGCGATCCTGCAGCAGGGCCAGTTCGTCGGCCAGGTCGGGCGGCAGCAGGTCGCGCCGGGTGGACAGCATCTGGCCGAACTTGACGAAGATCGGCCCGAGCGATTCGAGTGCGCGGCGCAGGCGCACCGCGCGCGGCTCGCGGAAGCGCCGCCAGAAGAACAGCACGGTCCACAGGCGCGCCAGGCGCCCACTGCTGTCGGCGTCCAGCACCATGCGGTCGAGGCCGAAACGCAGGCCGACGGAGACGATCTTGAGCAGGCGGAACAGGCGCACGGGCGGGCAGGCGGAAGGGCAAAGGACGGACTTTATCGGACTCGGCGGCGCGCCGTCGAGCGCGCCGCGCAAATCGTCGTGCGAACCGTGATGTGAATCGTGGCGCGGGGCCCCCGCCAGGGCGGTGGCGCGCGATGTTACGTGCCTTTACCGGGGGCGCGGGTGCAATCCGTTATAATTCAGCGCTTTTTCCGTCCCTGCGAGTGCCATGAGCGCCGATCCGAAAGTCCTCCTCACCGAACTGCTGCGTACCGCGCTGAACAGCGTGGCGCCCGACCAGGCCGATGCCGTCATCCTGCTGGAGCGCCCCAAGCAGGCGAACCATGGCGATTTCGCCACCAACCTCGCGCTGCAGCTGGCCAAGCCGCTGCGCCGCAACCCGCGCGAACTGGCGGCGCTGCTGCTGGCCGAGCTGCCCGCATCGCCGCTGGTGGCAAAGACCGAAGTGGCCGGCGCCGGCTTCATCAACTTCACCCTCGCGGCGGATGCCAAGACTGCGGTGGTGCGCGAGGTGCTGGCGCGTGGCGCCGCCTACGGGCGCGGTGCGAGCAAGGGCGTGAAGGTGCAGGTGGAGTTCGTCTCCGCCAACCCCACCGGCCCGCTGCACGTCGGCCACGGGCGCGGCGCGGCCTACGGGGCTTCGCTGTCGGACCTGCGGGCCTGTGCGGGTTACGAGGTCACCCGCGAGTACTACGTCAACGACGCCGGCCGGCAGATGGACATCCTGGCGCTGTCGACCTGGCTGCGCTATCTGGCCTTCTTCGGCATCGAGGTGGCTTTTCCGCCCAATGCCTACCAGGGCGACTACGTGATCGACATGGCGCGCGAACTGCGCGACGCCCACCAGGACCGCTTCGCCAGGGTGACGCTGGCGCAGGTGCTCGACGGCACGCCCGGACTGCCCACCGCCGAGCGCAAGGACGACGAGGCCAAGCAGCAGCGCGAGCTGCACCTCGATGCGCTGATCGCCAACGCCAAGCGCCTGCTCGGCGAGGACTACCCGTGGGTGCACGGCTTTGCCCTCAACGAACAGCTGAGCGACGGGCGCGAGGACCTGGCCGAGTTCGGCGTGCGCTTCGACAAGTGGTTTTCCGAGCAGAGCCTGTTCGACACCGGCCTGGTCGAGCGTGCGGTGAGCCAGCTCGAGAAGGCCGGCCACATCTACCTGCAGGACGGCGCGAAGTGGTTCCGCTCCACCGACTTCGGCGACGAGAAGGACCGCGTGGTGCAGCGCGAGAACGGCCTGTACACCTATTTCGCCTCCGACATCGCCTACCACCTGAACAAGTACGAGCGCGGCTTCGACCGCATCATTGACATCTGGGGCGCCGACCACCATGGCTACATCCCGCGCGTGAAGGGCGCCATCGCCGCGCTCGGCCTTCCGCCGGAGAAGCTGGAGGTGGCGCTGGTGCAGTTCGCGGTGCTGTACCGCAACGGGCAGAAGACCTCGATGTCTACCCGTTCGGGTGAGTTCGTCACCCTGCGTGAGTTGCGCAAGGAAGTCGGCAACGACGCCTGCCGCTTCTTCTATGTGCTGCGCAAGAGCGACCAGCATCTGGACTTCGACCTCGACCTGGCGAAGAGCCAGAGCAACGAGAACCCGGTGTACTACGTGCAGTATGCGCACGCCCGGGTGTGCTCGGTGCTCGCGCAGTGGGACGGCGAGGCGGCGGAACTGGCGGCGGCCGATCTGGGGCGCCTGCAGAACGAACGCGAGCTGGCGCTGTGTGCCAGCCTGGCGAGCTATCCGGAACTGGTGCAGAACGCCGCGGCGGACTACGCGCCCCACCAGATCGCCTTCTACCTGAAGGACCTGGCCGCCGAGTTCCACAGCTGGTACAACGCAGAGCGCATGCGGGTGGAGGACGAGGCGCTCAAGCTCGCCCGCCTCGCGCTGGCTGCGGCGGTGAAGCAGGTGCTGGCCGGTGGTCTGGCGCTGCTCGGCGTGTCCGCACCGGCCTCGATGTAGTCTTCGGAGAAGTCTGTGAGCCGCGACCAGAACACGCGACAGAAATCGGCCCGCCAGCCGGCCCGCAGCGGCGGCGGCATCGTCATCGGGATCTTCATCGGCCTGGTGCTGGGGGCGCTGTTTGCCGCCGGCGCGGCGTGGTACTTCACCCGCGCCAATCCCTTCCAGGCCGCCCCCAGTTCGCCGCGCCTCGGCGGCGGCGACCAGCCGCCGGTGGCGTTGCCGGGCAAACCGGGCGACCGTCCGGTGGTCAAGCAGGATTTCCAGTTCTACAAGATCCTGCCGCAGGGCGACGCTTCCGAGGTGGCGCAACCGGCGCCCGCACCGCAGCCCGCGCCTGCGCCGGTCGAGCGCCTGTTCCTGCAGGTCGGCGCCTTCGAGGATCCGGCCGAGGCCGACAACCTGAAGGCGCGCCTCGCGCTGTCGGGCATCGAGGCCAGCGCGCAGCGCGGCCAGACGGCCGACGGACGCATCGTGCACCGGGTGCGTATCGGCCCCTTCGCCAAGCCCGATGAAATGGCGCCGATGCGCTCGCGCCTGGCCGAGGGCGGGTTCACCGCCACCGTGGTGCGCGCCACGCCCTGAGCGGGCCATGGAACGTAATCGCCGGCGCACCGTCTATCCGCCGTCACCCAACCGGAGAACAGCATGAATCGTCGCACCGCTCTCAAGCAACTGGCCGCCCTCGGCGTGCTTTCCTCGCCGATCGCCGGGGCGCTGGCGCAGCAGGGGGGCTATACCGTCCTGAATCCCGCCCAGCCGACCGACGATCCGGCGCGCATCGAAGTCATCAAGTTCTTCCACTACGGTTGCCCGCATTGCTCCAACCTCGCCCCGCTGCTCCACCTGTGGGCCAAGGAGCAGCCCGCCGACGTGCTGCTGCGCCACGTGCCGGTGATGTGGAACAACCCGCAGCTCGAAGGTCTGGCGCGGCTGTACTACACCGCCGAGGTCAGCGGTGACATTGAGGCGCTGCACGACAAGGTGTTCGTCGCCGTGCAGCAGCAGAAGGTGCCGCTGCACACCGAGGCCGGGGTGCGTGGGTGGATTGCCGGCAAGGTCGCCGACGAGAAGCGCTTCATGGACACCTACAAGTCCTTCGGCGTGCAGTCCATGCTGCAGCGTGGCGACCAGCTGTCGCGCGCGATGCGGGTCAATGGCGTGCCGACGCTGGCCGTCGACGGCAAGTACATCACCTCCAGCTCGATGGCCGGCGGCCACGAGGGCGCGCTGCGCGTGGTCGATCAGCTGATCGCGCGCATCCGCAGCGAACGCAGGAAGGGTTGATCTCCTGCACCACGCTGCGCACGGCGGGCGGGCGATGAGCGCGCAGCGTCCGCCGTGCGTGCTGATCACCGGCGCATCCAGCGGGCTGGGCGCCGCCCTGGCGCGCCATTACGCCGCGGGCGGGGCGCGTCTCGGGCTGGTGGCGCGTCGTGCCGATGCGCTCGCCGCACTGGCTGCGGAACTGCCCGGCGAACACCTCTGCCTGCCCGCCGACTGCGGCGATCCGTCTGCGATGCGCGCGGCGGCTGCGCGCTTCATGGGCGAATTCGGCGTGCCCGACGTGGTGATCGCCAATGCGGGTGTCTCGGTGGGTACGCTGACCGAGTACGCCGAGGACGTCGAGGCCTTCGACAAGGTGCTGCGCACCAACCTGCTCGGCATGGTGGCCACCTTCCAGCCCTTCGTCGCGCCGATGCGCGCGCGCGGCAGCGGCCGCCTGGTGGGCATCGCCTCGGTGGCCGGCATCCGCGGCCTGCCGGGCGCGGGCGCCTACAGCGCCTCCAAGGCGGGTAGCATCAGCTATCTCGAAAGCCTGCGCGTGGAACTGCATGGCAGCGGGGTGAAGGTGGTCACCATCGCGCCGGGCTATGTCGCCACGCCGATGACCGCCGTCAATCCCTACCCGATGCCCTTCCTGCTGCCTGCCGACGAGGCCGCGCGGCGCATCGCTGCAGCCATCGCCGCCGGTCGCCGCTGGTCGGTGGTGCCCTGGCAGATGGGTTTGGTGGCGCGCCTGCTGCGCGTGCTGCCCGCCGCCCTGTTCGATACCCTGTTCGCCCGGGCCGGGCGCAAGCCGCGCGGTCTGCCGCTGTGAACGGCCCGCCGGGGTGACCCCGGCCGGCACGATGGTTTATGATCGGCGCCTAATCTGAGGAGGACTCGAATGGCCGATGAGACCGTTGAACGGCGCGGGCGCCAGCGTTTTCTGGCAACGCGCTGGGGGCAGGTGTGCTTCTGGGTGATCATCGATGGTGAGAAGCTGCAGCTCAATGACCTGTCGCTGGAAGGCTTCGCCTACCCGGCCTCGACGCCGCCGCAGTCGGGCAGGAGCTTCTCCTTCGTGCTGGTGCGCGGCGGGGTGCCGGATGAGATTCGCGGCGAGGCGCAGGTGGTCAATTACCTGCACGAGGTCGGCGGCGGGCAGGCCGGGTGCCGCTTCCTCACCCTGGAAGGCGACGGCGCCGAACGCCTCACCGACTGGCTGGTGGCGCATGTGATCGCCAATGCCACGGTGCGCATCACCGAGAAGGATGCGCGTGCGATCGTCGCCGGGGGGTCGCTGATCTGAGGACGGGGCGGCCGGCCGATACGCCGCCGCCCCTGCGCGTCCCTCAGGCCGCCCGGACAGCCGGCGTGCCGGCTTTCTCGCGTGCCGCGCGGCGGCGCTGCAGCCAGACGATCAGGCCGAGCAGCAGCACGGTCGGCACGAACACCCACTCCTTGGCGGGACGCTCGACCGGCAGCTCGACGGCCTGCACCACGAAGCCCTGTTCGATGCCCAGGCGTGCGGCCTGCGAGCCGAAGTTCACCCCCATGATCTGCAGGTCCTCGCCGAAGGCCATCACCGTCAGGCCGGAGAAGGCGAGGCGCGCGCGCGCGTTGAGCGGCTGGCCTTCGGCGTCGGCCGCCGGGCCGAGCGGCAGCAGCACGCCCTTGGATATCTCGCGGCCTTCGATCGTCACGCCCTCGATCCAGATGCGCAGATTGGCGTTGTTCGGGGCTTGCTCGGCGAGTTGCATCAACTGCCCGCCTTCGAGTTCCTCGTAGGGCGGATAGACCATGTCCATCCAGAAGCCGGGGCGGAACAGGCTGAAGGTCACCAGCATCAGCAGCAGGGCCTCGTGCCAGCGGTTGCGGGTGAAGAACCAGCCCTGGGTGGCGGCCGCGAAGGTCATGCTGGCGACGATCGCGCTGGCCACGGTGAGCGCCAGTTGCCAGAAGCTGGTGATGCCGATCATCAGCAACTGGGTGTTGAAGATGAACATGAAGGGCAGTATCGCGGTGCGTGCGCTGTAGCCGAAGGCCGTCAGGCCGGTGCGTATCGGGTCGCTGTTGGCGATGCCCGCGGCGGCGTAGGAGGCCAGCCCCACCGGTGGCGTGACGTCGGCCATCAGGCCGAAATAGAACACGAACAGGTGCACCGCGATCAGCGGTACCAGCAGGCCGGTCTGCGCGCCCAGTTCGACCACCACCGGTGCCATCAGCGTGGATACCACGATGTAGTTGGCGGTGGTCGGCAGGCCCATGCCGAGGATCAGGCAGATCACCGCCACCATCACCAGCATGATCATCAGGTTGCCGCCGGAGATGATCTCCACCAGCTCGGTCATCACCAGGCCGATGCCGGTCAGCGTCACCGTGCCCACGATGATCCCGGCGGTCGCGGTGGCGATGCCGATGGCGATCATGTTGCGCGCGCCGGTGGCCAGCCCGGTGGTGAGGTCCTGCAGGCCGTGCAGGGTGGCCGCGCCCAGATGCCCGGTCTTGCGGAAGAAGGCGAACAACGGACGCTGGGTGACCAGGATGAAGATCAGGAACATGGTCGCCCAGAAGGCCGACAGTGCGGGCGAGAGTTGTTCGACCATCAGGTTCCAGATCAGCGCGGCCACCGGCAGCAGGAAGTGCAGGCCGGATTTCAGCGTCGGACCGACCTCGGGCAGGTATTCCATCACCTCCTTCGGGTCTTCCATGTGCAACTCGGGGAAGCGCGCGCTGTAGGCGATCAGTCCGACATAGGCGACGAACATCAGGATCGCGACGATGATGAAGGAGGCCTCGCCGGCCAGATCCTTGATCCAGCCGAAGCCGAAATACACGATTGCGGCGAGGATGATCAGGCCCGAGATCGTCATCGTGGTGCTGATCAGGGTCTGCTGCCAGGGTGCCGGATTGCGTCGCGGGATGCCCTGCAGGTCGGCCTTCATGGCTTCCAGGTGCACGATGTAGAACAGTGCGATGTAGGAGATCACCGCCGGCAGGATGGCGTGCTTGAGCACCTGGGTATAGGGAATGCCGACGTATTCGACCATGAGGAAGGCCGCGGCGCCCATCACCGGCGGCATCAGCTGGCCGTTCACCGAGGAGGCCACTTCCACCGCGGCGGCCTTGTCCGGGCGGTAGCCGACCCGCTTGATCAGCGGAATGGTGAAGGTGCCGGTGGTCACCACGTTGGCGATCGAGGAGCCGGAGATCAGGCCGGTGGAGGCCGAGGCCACCACGGCGGCTTTCGCCGGGCCGCCGCGCAGGTGGCCGAGCAGGGCAATGGCGGACTTGATGAAGTAGTTGCCCGCACCGGCGGTTTCCAGCAGCGCGCCGAACAGCACGAAGAGGAAGATGAAGCCGGCCGAAACGCCCAGCGCGACGCCGAACACGCCTTCGGTGGTGAGCCACAGGTGGCTCATGCCCTTGTTGAGCGAGGCGCCGCGGTGCGCGATGGCTTCCGGCATGTACTGGCCGAAGAAGATGTAGATCAGGAACACCACCGCGAGGATCACCATCGGCAGGCCGAGCGCGCGCCGCGCGGCCTCCAGCAGCAGCACCAGTCCCGCCACCGCGACCACCAGGTCCATGGTGGTGGGCAGGCCCGGGCGGGTGGAGAGTTCGGCGTAGAACAGGTACAGATAGCCTGCACAGAAGGCGCCTGCGAGCGCCAGTCCCCAGTCGAGCAGCGGCACGTAGGCGCGCGGCGAGGACTTCAGCGCCGGATAGGCGGCAAAGGCGAGGAACACCGCAAAGGCCAGGTGAATGGCGCGCGATTCGGTGTCGTTGAGAATGAAGATGCCGAGCGAGAAGGGTGCCGGCGAGGCGATCCAGAGCTGGAACAGCGACCAGGTGATGGCGGCGACCAGCAGGAAGTGGGCGGCCAGGCCGGTGGGTTTGCGGCCGCCGGTATCGGCTTCGGCGACAATCTGCTTGAGTTCGTCGTCGCTCAGGTCGTGGTGTGGGGTGGCAGTCTTGTTGTCGTTGCCAGAGTCAGAGCGGATCATGGTCCGCACCTCCCGGAGTGAGCGCAGGATGGTCGGTCCGCACGCCGGCTCGTGGCAGGCGGGGACGGCGCAGTGAACGGAAAACGGGGCGGTCTTGCGACCGCCCCGTCCGGGGGCTTACATCCAGCCCTTTTCCTTGTAGTACTTCACGGCACCTTCATGCAGCGGTGCGGACTGACCGTTCTTGATCATGTCCTTCGGGTCGAGGTTGGCGAAGGCCGGATGCAGGCGCTTGAACTCGTCGAAGTTCTCGAATACCGCCTTGACCATGGTGTAGACCACGTCCACGGGCACCTTGGTGGAGCTGACGAAGGTGGCCAGCACGCCGTAGGTGGTGGTGGCGTCCGGGTTGTTGGCATACAGCCCGCCCGGGATGGTGGCCACCGCGTAGTACGGACGCTCGGCGATCAGCTTCTCCACCGCCGGACCGGTCAGCGAGACCAGCTTGGCGCCGCAGGTGGTGGTCGGATCCTGGATGTTGGCCGAGGGGTGGCCGACGCCGTAGAAGAAGCCGTCGATCTTGTTGTCGCACAGCGCAGCACCGTGCTCGTCGGCCTTCAGTTCGGAGGCCAGCGAGAAGTCGCGCAGCGTCCAGCCCATGGCGTTGAGCAGTTCCTCCATCGAGGCGCGCGTGCCGGAGCCCGGGTTGCCGACGTTGAAGCGCTTGCCCTTCAGGTCGTCGAAGGTCTTGATGTTGGCTTCCTTGCGGGTCAGCACGGTGAACGGCTCGGGGTGCAGCGAGAACACGGCGCGCAGGTCCTTGTCGGCGCCGGCGTCCTTGAACGAGCTGCTGCCGTTGAAGGCGTGGTACTGCCAGTCGGACTGGGCGACGCCGAAATCCAGCTCGCCCGCGCGGATGGTGTTCAGGTTGTAGACCGAACCGCCGGTGCTCTCCACCGAGCAGCGGATGCCGTGCTGGGCGCGGTCCTTGTTGATCAGGCGGCAGATCGCGCCGCCCGCGGCGTAATACACCCCGGTGACGCCGCCGGTGCCGATGGTGACGAACTTCTGCTGGGCCTGGGCCGGTGCGGCGCCCAGGGTGCCGACGAGGGCGAACGCGGCGGCCAGTGCGGTCAGTTTCTTCTTCATGCTTTCCTCCTGATGATTCATCACACGATTGGACGATCCCGTTTGTCAAGCCTCCTTTTGGGAAGCCCCCCACTCCTTTCTGGGGACGGAAAGTGGTTCAGCTTGGCATGTTTCCTCCCCGGCTGTCAGCTAGGGATAGCCCGAAGTTATCGAGCAAAACCTTTCCGCGCAAGCATTCCGTCATGCGGAAAGCCGTCCGGCCCCCAGTGGCCGGCTCGCCGCGAGTGCGAAACCGGCATCGGGAACGGCCGTTTCGCGCCCCGCGATGCGATCGGCCAGGAGGCGTGCGCTGCCTGTCGCCAGCGTGAAGCCGAGCGCGCCGTGGCCCACGTTCAGCCATAGTCCGGCGATACCGCTGGCGCCCAGGATGGGCCGGCCGGTCGGGGTCGCCGGGCGCAGCCCGGCCCACGGCGCGATGTTGCTGAGATCGACCCCTGCGCCGAAGGTTTCGCGCGTTTCCCGTACCAGCGTGGCGATGCGGTCGGCAGCAACGCCTTCGTCGTGCCCGACGATGTCCGCCATGCCGGCGACCCGCAGGCGATCACCGAGGCGTGCGTAGACGATCTTGCGCTGGAAGTCGGTCACGCTGAGCGCGGGCACCGCGGCCGCGTCGCGCACCGCGGCGCTGATGCTGTAGCCCTTGAGCGGGTACACCGGCAACTCGACGCCGCACTGCCGGGCAAGCGCCGGGGCGCCCACGCCGTTGGCGAGCACGCAGGCCTGCGCAGGCAGCGTCTCGTCCGCCCGGCCGTCGCCGCCCAGGCGCAGGCCGGCCAGCCGGCGGGCGCGCAGGATCGGCGCGCTGACCGCGCGCCCGAGCAGCAAGCGCACCGGATTCGCACCTTCCTGCATGCGTTGCGCGAGCGCCAGGCACAGTTTGTGGCAGTCGCCGGCTTCCTCGCTGCGCGTCAGGATGCCGCCCTCGATCTGTCCGCGCAGGCCCTCCAGGGCCGGCTCCAGCGCGATGCAGCTTTGTGCGTCGAGCGCTTCCTGTTCGCTGGCCAGCGCCGCCTGGCTGGCCAGCAGGGCGCGTGCCGAGGCGAAGCTCCGTGGGTCACGGTACACCACCAGTTTGCCGTTGCGCCGGTAGTCGAAGTCGATGCCGTGGCGGTCCACCAGGTCGTGGATCAGGCGCTGGCTGTAGAGCGCCAGCGGCAGCAGGTGGGCTACCGAATGCAGCTTGTCCTTGCCGTTGCAGGCCTTGAGGAAGTCCATGATCCAGCGCCACTGCTGCGGGTCGAAGCGCGGACGGAAACGCACCGGCGCGTCGCGCCCCAGCATCCAGGCCGGGATCTTGAGCAGGATGTCCGGATCGGCCAGCGGAGCGATGTAGCGGTAGCTCAACTGCCCGCCGTTACCTTGGCTGGTACCGCTGCCCACGTCCGGCGCGCGGTCCACCACGGTGACCTGGTGGCCGTCCTCGCGCAGGGCCCAGGCGGTGCTCAGACCGACGATGCCGGCGCCGACGACGATGATTTCCATGATGCCTCCCGCAGGTGATGTATTCGCCGACTATAGCCATTGCACAAGTGCGAGGAGTTGTGAATCATGGCGGTACATATGCCTACAGGACATAGGTGAAGGATGCGCTTGCGCCACATCGAGGTCTTCCGTGCAGTCATGATCGCCGGCTCCGGCAGCGAGGCTGCGCGCATGCTCAACGTTTCGCAGCCGGTGGTGTCGCGTGTGCTGCGTCACGCCGAACTGGGGCTGGGCTTCGCGCTGTTCGAGCGCAGCCGTGGCCGCCTGCTGCCCACTCCCGAGGCACGCGCGCTGTTCGCCCAAGTACAGCGTGCCTGGGGCGAGATCGAGCGCATCGAGGCGCTGGCGGCCAATCTGCGGCGTGGCGCCTCCGGTCTGCTGCGCGTTGCCGCCACCCCGTCGCTTGCCACCAGCTTGCTGCCCGACGCGCTGGCGGCGATGCGCGCGGCCCACCCGAAGGTGGAGTGCGACCTGTGGGCCAGCCACACGCGCGAGATCGAAGCCCATCTGCTGGCCTGGGAGGTGGATGCCGGCTTTGCCATCGAACCGCCCGAACAGGCTGCGCTGGCGCTCGCCCGGTTGTGCAGCGGCGAGATGGTGCTGGCGGTGCCGCGCGCCTGGGCTGCCGGCGTGCTGCGCCCGGCCGAACGCGGCTGGCTGGAAGGTCGCCCCTACATCGCGCTGGCCGAGGCCACGCCGCTCGGCGAGCGCCTCGCCGCGCGTCTTGCCGCGGCCGAGTGGACGCCGCCGCAGGTGCTGCGCGTGCAGACCTATGCGTTGGCAGCAACACTGGTCGAGCGTGGCCTGGGCTACGCCTTCATCGACGGCTATACGGCGGCTGGATTGGACCCGGCGCGCGTCCTGCTGATGCGCATCGAACCCGTACTGGATTTCGGCCTGTACATGATCAGCGCGCTGGGGGCGGCGCCCTCGGTGCTGGTCGGCCGGCTGCGCGACAGCCTGGTGCGTGCGGCGGACCGCCAGCAGCGCCTGCTCGACTCCCGCCTGGCTGCGCTGCCGCTGCGCCTGGCGCCCTGAGTCTGTCGAAGGGCGCACGGTGCGGCGGATTTCGTTGCCGGGTCAATGATGCTACGGCGCGTGCCGATGGCGGCGTTGCGCGGTGTGGGCGCCTCAGCCGGCCAGCGCGGCGTGCAGCGGGCGGCAGGGCAGGCCCAGTGCGGCGGCCACGCCGGCATGGGTGATGTGTCCGGCGCACACGTTGAGCCCGGCGGCCAGGTGCGGATCGTCCGCCAGTGCGTTGCGCCAGCCCTTGTTCGCCAGCGCCAGCACGTGGGGCAGGGTGGCGGCATTGAGCGCGTAGGTGGAGGTGCGCGCGACCGCGCCGGGCATGTTGGCCACGCAGTAATGCACCACGCCTTCCTCGACATAGGTGGGCTCGGCATGGGTGGTCGGGCGCGAGGTTTCGCAGCAGCCGCCCTGGTCGATGGCGACATCCACGATCACCGAGCCCGGGCGCATGCTGCGCAGCATCTCGCGGCTGATCAGGCGCGGCGCGGCCGCACCGGGCAGCAGCACCGCGCCAATCACCAGGTCCGCGCCGATCACCGATTCGGCCACCGCATGCCGGCTGGCGTGGCGGGTGCCCAGTTGCGGGCCGAAGCGTTCGGCCAGGCGGCGCAGCACCTCGAGCGAGCGGTCGATCACCGTGACCCGCGCGCCCATGCCCAGCGCCACCAGCGCGGCGTTGGCCCCCACCACGCCGCCGCCCAGGATCACCACCCGCGCGGGCTCCACACCCGGCACGCCACCCAGCAGCAGGCCGCTGCCGCCGGCGGCCTTCTCCAGACAGTGCGCGCCGGCCTGCACGCTCATCCGGCCGGCCACTTCGGACATCGGCGCGAGCAGCGGCAGGCCGCCGGCGGGCGAGGTCACGGTCTCATACGCCAGCGCCACCACGCCGCTGGCGAGCAGATCCTGCGCCTGGGCCGGATCGGGGGCGAGGTGCAGGTAGGTGAATAGCAACTGCCCGGCGCGCAGGCGGGCGCGCTCGGCCGCCACGGGCTCCTTCACCTTGACGATCATCTCGGCTGCGGCGAACAGCTCGGCGGCCGTTTCCACCACCCGCGCGCCGGCGCTGCGGTAGGCCGCGTCGTCCGCCCCGATGCCGGCCCCGGCGCCCTGTTCCACCAGCACTTCGTGACCGGCCGCGCAGGCCTCCCGCACGCTGCCCGGGGTGAGCCCGACGCGGTACTCGTGCACCTTGACCTCTTGCGGAACGCCGATGCGCATGGCTGTGTACTCCCCGTGTCGAATGGGCGTGCGGAAGCCCTACAATCGCAGCTTGCAAGCAAGCCGCCCAGCGTGATGAAGCGATGACCACCGATCCTGCTGTCTTGTTGACCGATGCCGCCGGCAAGGTTCACGCCCCCGCGCAGGGCACTGTGCGCATTGTCTCGCTGGTGCCCTCGCTGACCGAGATGCTGTGCGATCTCGGCCTCGCCGACCGGCTGGTCGGGCGCACCGGCTTCTGCATCCATCCGCGCGACATCGTACGCCAGCTTGCCAAGGTCGGCGGCACCAAGGATGTGCGCATCGAGGCCGTGCAGGCGCTGGCGCCCACCCACCTGATCGTGAACATCGACGAGAACCGCTACGAAACCGTGGAGGCGCTCGCGCGCATCGTGCCGCACGTGATCGTCACCCACCCGTGCACGCCGGAAGACAACTTCGGCCTCTACCGCCTGTTCGGCGCGCTGTTCGGCTGCGAGGCGGCGGCCGAGCGCCTCTGCGATGAGCTGCACGCCGCGCTCGGCGCGGCGCACGCGCTGCGCGACCGGCTGCCGCCCGAAGAGGTGCTCTACCTGATCTGGCGCGAACCCTGGATGAGCGTGGCACACGACACCTACATCGCCGCCACGCTCGCCGCGGTGGGCTGGCACAACCTGAGCGGGCAGACGGCGCTGCGCTACCCGACCGTGGATTGGGCCGACCCGCGCGTGCAGCGCGTCGCACGGGTCTTCCTGTCCACCGAACCGTACCGCTTCGGCGAACAGCACCTGCCCGAGGTCGAGGCGCTGGCCGGGCGGCCCGCCAGCCTGATCGACGGCGAGATGTGCTCCTGGTACGGCAGCCGGGCGGCGGCCGGCCTGCGCTACCTCGCTGCGCTGCGCCAGGCGTTGGCCGCCGGTGCCGTCCGCCCCTGAGCGGCTCGCCGGCGCGGTTTCAGTCTGCCGGAAGGCTGAAGCCGTCCGGCGGGCAGATGTCGAACAGCGGGCGGATCAGGCGGTGGCGGCGCAGGCGCAGCAGCAGCTTGTCGCGCGTCAGCAGCACGCTGGCCTGCGCATCGCGCGCGATCTCGAGGAACTTCTGGTCGTCGGGGTCGCGGCAGGGCGGCAGCAGGGCGGCGTCCGCGGTGGGCGGCGCGACCAGGGTGAGGCGCGCCCGGTAGGCGTCGAGCAGTTCGCCCTGGCGCGCCGGGGGGATGGCGAATTGCGCATAGGCCAGCACCCGGCGCAGTTCCTCCAGCGCATCGGCACGGCTGGCGAGCGCCGGAGCCTCCCCCTCGATCGCGTCGCGCAGGGCGGCCAGGCGCGGGTCTTCGAAGAACCACAGGGCCATTACGGTATTGGTGTCGAGTACGAGGGGGCGGGTCATGGTGCGTCGCTGCGTCTGGGCGTGTCTATGATTGAACCAAAGGGCGTGTGCCGGCGTCGGACCGGGGTACGCGTTTGCCTGCCACCCGCCGGATGAGAACCATGATGCCCATCGAAAAGGACCACCGCCCGCTCGCCAGCGAGTGGCTGCAGACCGCCAACCACCTGTTCTTCATCGTCGCCCTGCTGTTCGTCGCGCAGCAGAACGCGCTCACCGCGGAGGCTGCGCGCAGCCAGGCACCGTTCATTGCACAGGCGCTCAACCTGCAGCCGCGCACGCCGCCGCCGGCCTACGATCCCGATCAACTGAGCGTCGACGAGCTCGACGCGGTGTCTACACGCGAAGCGCAGCGCTAAAGCAGAAAGGGGGCTGCCGCCCCCTTCCGGTTCAAATCGCAGGCGGCTCGCTCAGGCGGCCTTGCCGGCGTCGATGCGCACCTTGACGAAGTTGCCCGGCGCGTCCTCGATCACCTTCAGCTTGCCCTTGGCCGGGTCGCGCGGCGCGACCTGCTCGGGCTCGTGTGCGGTCACCCAGGCCTGCCAGTCGGTCCACCACGAACCCGGCTGCTGCTGCGCGGCGGCAAACCACTCGTCGGCCGAATCGGCCAGCTTGGCCGCCGGGTTGAGCCAGAAGCCGTACTTGTTGGCCGCCGGCGGGTTGACGATGCCGGCGATGTGGCCCGAGCCGCCCAGCACGAAGCGCACCGGGCCGCCGAAGCGGCGGGCGCCCATGTAGGTGCTCTTCCACGGCGCGATGTGGTCTTCGATGGTGGAGATGAAGTAGCACGGCACCTTGATCTTGCCCAGATCGATCGGCACGCCGTCGATGACCACGCCGCCAGGCTCCACCAGGCGGTTCTCCATGTACATGCTGCGCAGGTAGAAGCTGTGCATCTTCGCCGGCATGCGGGTGGAGTCGGAGTTCCAGTACAGCAGGTCGAAGGGGAAGGGGTCCTTGCCCATCAGGTAGTTGTTCACCACGAAGGACCAGATCAGGTCGTTGGCACGCATCATGTTGAAGGTGCCGGCCATCTCGGAG
>JAUVWV010000077.1 GCA_030603925.1 Thauera sp.
CACCGCCACCAGCACCGCGTCGAAGCCGATCTCCTTTTCCGCACCGCCGCGCGCGAGGTCGCGCACCACCATGCGCTTGCCCTCTGCATCCGCCACCACCCGCGCAGCCTCGTGCTGCAGGCAGAGCACGATGCCCTCGGCGCGGAAGCGTTCCTCGACCAGCGCCGAAACCTCCTCGTCCTCGCGCGCCAGCAGGCGCGGCAGCATCTCCACCTGGGCGACCTGCGAACCCAGCCGCGCGAAGGCCTGGGCGAGTTCGCAGCCGATCGGCCCGCCGCCCAGCACCAGCAGGCGCGCCGGCAGTTCGCGCAGGGACCACACGGTGTCCGAAGTCAGGTAGCCGGCCTCCGCCAGTCCGGGGATGGGCGGCACGAAGGGCCGCGCCCCGGTGGCGATGACGATGCTGCGCGTACTCAGCCGGCGCGTGCCGCCTTCCGCGTCGCGCACCTCGACCTCCCAGGGCGAGACGATGCGCGCCTCGCCCTGCAGCACCTCCACGCCCAGCGCCGTGTAGCGCGCCACCGAGTCGTGCGGCTCGATCGCGCGCACCACGCGCTGCACCCGTTCCATGACCGCGGCGAAGTCCACCCGCGGCGTGCCGGCCTCGATGCCGAATTCGCCCGCGCGGCGCAGCTCGGCCACCAGGCGCGCGCTGCGGATCAGCGTCTTGGAGGGCACGCAGCCGGTGTTCAGGCAGTCGCCGCCCATGCGGTGCTTTTCCACCAGGGTCACCTTCGCCTTTACCGCGGCGGCGATATAGGCGGTCACCAGCCCGGCGCTGCCCGCACCGATCACCACCAGGTTGCGCTCGAAGCGCCGCGGACGCTGCCAGCCGGCATACACCCGGCGCGCCCGCACCCAGTCCACCGCCTTGCGCGCGAGCAGCGGAAACACCCCCAGCAACACGAAGGCGCCGAGCAGGCCGGGCGACAGGATGCCGGCGGGCGAGTCGATCTGTGCGAGCTGGGTGCCGGCATTCACATACACCACGGTGCCGGCCAGCATGCCGAGCTGGCTCACCCAGTAGAAGGTGCGCGCGCGCATCGGCGTGAGCCCCATCACCAGGTTGATGACGAAGAAGGGAAAGAGCGGCACCAGGCGCAGGGTGAAGAGATAAAAGGCGCCGTCTCTCTCCACCCCGGCGTTGACCGCCCGCAGACGCTCGCCGAAGCGCGCCTGCACCCAGTCGCGCAGCAGGAAGCGCGATACCAGGAAGGCCAGCGTGGCGCCGATGGTGGACGCGAAGGACACCAGCAGCGTGCCCCACAGCAGGCCGAACACCGCGCCCACCGCCAGCGTCATTACCGCCGCGCCGGGCAGCGACAGCGCGGTGACCGCGACATACAGCGCGAAGAACGCCCCCGCAGCCAGCCACGGATTGGCCGCACGCCAGGCCTCGATGTCCGCCTGGCGCGCCTTGAAGGCCTCCAGGCTGAGGGTGTCGCCGAGGTCCAGCGCGAAGAAGGCGGCGATGGCAGCCAGCAATACCAGCAGGATGAACAGGCGTTTGAAGTGCATCGATGCAATACCCCGGAGGCAGATGACGGATACTCGCGCATTCGTCGACGTGCAGCACGGATAACTTACAGCAAGCCGGAGTATTCTTGCGCCACGGCGCACACCGGCCATGCCGGGTGCAAGAAGCCCGCACGCATGCAGCCATGCCTGCGGGATCGGATCATTCCATCGGGAAGCGAACGATGACAGGCTTCATTCTCGCCCTGTTCGGCGGCATCCTGCTGGTCGGCTTCCTCGGCGGCCTGCTGGGCGCACGCGTCGCGCGGCGCAAGCAGCCGGCGCGCAGCGACGACGACCTGCGGCGCATCGAGGACCGGCTGGCGATGCTCGAGCAGTCCGGGCATGCCCTCGCCCGCCGGGTGGCCGAACTGGAATCCGCCGGACGCCCGGCCGGGTCGGCACGGCCCGCCGCTGCGCAGCCCTCCACACAGGCCGCCGCAATGGAATCGGAGTCGCGCACGGCCGCGCCGGATACCGCACTCCTCGAACTCGACCTCGATCTCCCGGCACAGGCACCGGCCGACGCCGCACCATCCCCCGTACCACCGCCGGCCACCCCCGCCCTGCCGCGCCCCACCCCGCTGCCGCGTCCGCCGGCCATCGCCGCCCCTGCCCTGCCGGGCGTGCTGCGCGACTGGCTGTTCGGCGGCAACACCGTGGTGCGCATCGGTATCGTGATCCTGTTCTTCGGCGTCGCCTTCTTCCTCAAGTACGCCTACGAACGCGTCCAGCTGCCCATCGAACTGCGCCTCACCGGCGTGGTGGCCGGCGCCATCGTCATGCTGGTGCTGGGCTGGCGGCTGCGCCTGCGGCGCAGCGGCTATGCCCTGGCGCTGCAGGGCGGCGCGGTGGGCCTGCTCTACCTCACCGTGTTCGCCGCCCTGCGCCTGTACGAGCTGATCCCGCCAACGGCCGCCTTCGCCCTGCTCGCCGGCATCGCGCTGTGTGCCGGCATCCTCGCCCTGCTGCAGGACGGGCGTTCGCTGGCCATGCTGGGCACCTGCGGCGGTTTCCTCGCGCCGCTGCTCGCCTCCACCGGCAGCGGCAACCACGTGCTGCTGTTTGCCTACTACGCGCTGCTCAATGCCGGCGTACTGGCGCTGGCCTGGCAGCGCACCTGGCGCGAACTGAACCTGCTCGGCTTCGTGTTCACCTTCGCCATCGGTGCGCTGTGGGGCGCGCAGTACTACCGCGCCGAGCTGTTCGCCAGCGTCGAACCCTTCCTGCTGCTGTACTTCCTGATGTACGTCGCCGTCCCGCTGGGCTACGCCCTGCGCCGCAGCGCGGCGGGCCGGCCGGGCACGCCCGGGCTCACGCCCTCCGAGGCCTACGTCGATGCCACCCTGGTGTTCGGCACGCCGCTGATCGCCTTCGGCCTGCAATTGCGCCTGGTGAGCGCCTTCGAGTATGGCGCGGCCTTCAGCGCCGTGGCGCTCGCGGCCTTCTACCTGCTGCTCGCGCGCGCCCTCTGGCAGCGCGCCGGCGAGCGCCTGCGCCTGCTGGTGGAAGCCTTCTATGCGCTGGGCGTGGTGTTCGCCACGCTCGCCGTGCCGCTTGCCTTCGAAGGCCGCTGGACGGCCGCGGCCTGGGCGCTGGAGGCGGCCGCCATCCTGTGGATCGGCGTGCGCCAGGCGCGCCTGGCGGCGCGCGTCTTTGCAGTGTTGCTGCAACTGGGCGCCGGCGCAGCCTTCCTGCTCGACCTGCCGGGCGGCGGCACGCTGCCGCTGCTCAACGCGCAGTTTCTCGGCTGCAGCCTGATCGCCTTTGCCGGGCTGTTCAGCGCCTGGTATCTCGACCGTCAGCGCGACGCGGTGCATAGGCTGGAACACGCGGTAGCGCCGGTCCTCCTCACCTGGGGCCTGGGCTGGTGGGCAGCGGCCGGCGCGCTGCAGATCGACCGCCATCTGGCCTACCCGCTGGCAGCCAACGCCTTCCTCCTCTTCCTTGCCTGCTCGGCTGGCGCACTCGCGGCCTTCGCGCGCCGCAGCGCCTGGGCGCACGGCGGCACCGCCAGCCTGGCGATCGGCCCGCTGATCGCGCTGGCCGCACTCGGCGCGCTGGACAACGCACGCAACCCGCTTGCCGCCCTGGGCTGGCTCACCTGGCCGGCGGCCTTCGGCGCCCACCTGTACGCCCTGCGCTGCCACGAAGGCGCCCAGCCGCGCGCCGCCGGCTGGCTGCATGCACTGGGCGTGTGGGTGCTGGCCCTGGTGGGCGGGCTGGCGGCGGCGCGCGGCATCGACACGCTGGTCGACGGCGCCTCGGCCTGGGCGGTAATCGGCATGGCGCTGGCGCCCGGCGCACTGCTCGCCGCCCTGGTGTCGCTGCACGCGCCGCAATGGCCCCTGCTCGCACATCGGCGCGCCTACCTGCTGCGCGGCGGTGCGCCGGTGGCCGGTTTCCTCCTGCTGTGGGGCCAGCTCGCCAACTGGGCGCATGACGGACGGGCCGACCCGCTGCCCTACCTGCCGCTGCTCAATCCGCTGGAACTCGGTCTGGGCGGCGCCGTGCTGCTCACCCTGTGGTGGCTGGCCGGCCTGCGCCGCGCCGGGCTGGCCGGCGCACACACCTTCGCCCACCCGCTCGCCCCGGCGCTGCTCGGCCTGCTAAGCTTCGCGCTGGCCAACGGCACGCTGCTGCGCAGCCTGCATCACTTCGCGGGCATCCCCTGGGACATCGACGTGCTGCTCGCCTCGCGCCTCGTACAGGCCGCGCTGTCGATCTTCTGGACGACGATCGCGCTGGCGGTGATGCTGCTCGCCACCCGCCGCGCGCAGCGTGCGCCCTGGCTCGCCGGCGCGGTGCTGATGGCCGTGGTGGTAGTGAAACTGTTCCTGGTGGACCTGTCGAACATAGGCGGCATCGAACGCGTGGTGTCCTTCATCGGTGTCGGTGTACTGATGCTGGTGATCGGCTGGTTCGCCCCCGTCCCCCCGAGATCCGTGGAGACTGCAAGATGAGATTCGCGCCTGCCCGCTACCTGTGCATCCTGTGCATGACGGCACTCGCGCCGCTCGTGCTCGCCGCGCAGCACGAGCAGCCTGACGACTATGCCTATGCCGCGCCCGTCGAGATCGGCCAGCAAGCGCCCTTCCAGCGCATCGCGCTGCCGCCGGCGGTGTATCGCAAGCTCACGCATGCCGACCTCGCCGACCTGCGCGTCTTCAACGCCGGCGGCGAGGTCGTGCCGCACGCCGTCGAACCGCGCGCGCTGGCGCTGCACACCCCGGCACGGCCGCTCGAGATGCCGCTGTTCGCCCTCGGCACGGCCGCCGACGCCGGCCGGGCCCTGAACCTGCGCCGCGAAACCCGCGAGGCCGGCGCGGTGGTCAGCCTGGGGCCGGAAACCGGCCGCGCGCGCGGCCCGGCCGGTGCCTGGCTGGTCGATGTGAGCCAGCTCGGGCAGCGCTTCCAGGCCCTGGAGCTGGTGCTGGCCGAACCCGAGCGGCAGTTTTCCGGCCGCATGCGGGTGGAAGCGAGCAACGACCTCGCGCAGTGGCGTACCCTGGTGGCCAGCGCGCCGCTGCTGCAGTTGCAGGCGGAGAACCACGAACTCGCCAGCCTGCGCATCGAATGGCCCGCCACCCAGGCCAGATACCTGCGCCTGACCTGGTCCGGCGCCCCGCCCGCAGGCCTGCGCGAACACGTGTTCGCTGCCGTGCGGGTGGAGCCGGTACCCGCCGCGCAGGAGGCGCAACGCAGCTGGCTGGCACTCGAACCCCCGGTGCTGCGCGAAGTCGGCGGCCGGCTGGAATACCTCTTCGCCCTGCCCGGCGCCATCCCGGTGGACCGCGTGCGCATCGAACTGCCGCAAGCCAACAGCGTGGTGCCGATGGAGTTGTTCACCCGCTCGCGCCCCGACGCCCAGTGGCGCTCGCTGGGCCGCCACAACGTCCACCGCCTGACGCAGGACGGCCGCGAGACGCGCAACCCCGACCTGATGGTGCAGCCCGCCGGCGAACTGATGCTGCGCGTGGATGCCCGTGGCGGCGGCCTCGGCAGCGGACTGCCGGTGGTCGAAGTCGGCTGGGTGGCGCACACGCTGGTGTTCGCCGCACGCGGCGAGCCCCCCTTTACCCTGGCCTGGGGGCGCCACCGCAGCGAATCCGGCGCCTACCCCATCACCAGCCTGGTGCCCGGCTACGGCCGCGAGGATGCCGGCAGCCTGCCGATCGCCGAGGCCCGACTCGGCGAAGCCCGCCTGGCCGGCGGCGAAGCGCGCCTGTCCGCACCGATCGACACCCGGCGCTGGATGCTGTGGGGCGCGCTGCTGCTCGCAGTGGCACTGCTCGGCGGCATGGCGTGGAAGCTGTCGCGCATGATCGAGGCGCCGAAGGAAAGCTGAAGCTCCGGGAAAACCCCGCCTGCCGTGCTGCAGGCGGGCACGCTATCATCGGCGCCGCGCCGCTGCCTGCAAGCTGCAGCGGTGCCATTGGCGGCCCACCCCGCCCACTTTCCCGCCCCCGAACGCCGCCACAAGCGGCCACACGCCGGATCCCGGACCATGTCAGCAAGCAGTGCGATTGCCCACCACACCATTTTCGAAGACATCCAGGCGCTGCTGGTCGGCACGCTGTTCGTCGCCCTGGCGGTGATCTTCTTCAAGCACGGCGGCTTGCTGATCGGCGGCACGGCGGGGCTGACGCTGCTGGTGCACTACGCCAGCGGGCTGAACTTCGGCCTGCTCTACTTCCTGATCAACATCCCCTTCTACGTTTTCGCGGTGCGCGCGATGGGCTGGGAGTTCACCATCAAGACCTTCTGTGCGGTGGCGCTGCTCTCGGTGTATAGCGAGGTGCTGCCGCAGGTGGTCGGCCTGGGCACGCTGCATCCGGCCTTTGGCGCGCTGATGGGCGGGCTGCTCGCCGGCGCCGGACTGCTGATGCTGATCCGCCATCACGCCAGCCTGGGGGGCATCGGCGTGCTGGCGATCTGGCTGCAGCGCAACAGGGGCTGGCGCGCCGGCACGGTGCAGATGGTGGCGGACTGCCTGATCCTCGGCGCCGCACTGGTCTGGGTGTCGCCCTGGCTGGTGGCGCTCTCGGTACTGGGGGCGCTGGCGGTGAACATGGTGATTGCGATCAACCACCGCCCCGGCCGCTACTTCGGCATTTAGGCGCGCTGGCGATGCCGACTGCCGAGCCCGGCCGCTGCCCGACCTGCCGCCGCTGGGGCGGGCTGCGCGAGCTTGCCGCGGACGGCAGCACCCGCCTGCCCGACCCTGCGCAACTGCGCGGCCCCTGCCAGGAAGGCCCCTGGCACGGCAGCCTGCGCGGCCCGCGCAATGCCTGCGGACAATGGGTGGACTGGACCGCTAGGCAAGCCCCGGACGGCGCCGAGGACGACTGATCGCGGGCGCGTCGCATGCCCATTTCGGGTACGCGATGAATCCCTTTCCATCCCGTGCGGTTCTGGCGAATAATGCAGATATCCATCTCTTTCGGGTGAACGAATGGATTCCGCCCGCCAGTCCGAATGCCTGCCCATGCTGCTGTTCCGGACGACGATCGGAGTGCTGGGCATGATGCTTTCTTGCGCCTTCGCCATACCTGCCCAGGCGCAGCAGACGCTGCGCGTGCTGAGTTGGCCGGGCTATGCCGACGCAGACTTGGTGAAGGCCTTCGAGCAGCGCACCGGGGCCCGGGTGGAGCTCACCGTCATCGGCTCGGACGAGCAACTGCGCGAACGCCTGGCACGACACGACGGCGCGGACTTCGACGTTGTCGCGGCAAACACCGCCGAAATCGACGGTTTCGTCGCGCGCGGCCTGCTGCGCCCGATCGACCCCGCCCGCCTGCCCAACACCGCGCAGCAATTGCCGCGCTTTCGCGCACTGGAACGCATTGCCGGCCTGGTTCACGAGGGCCAGGTCTACGGCGTGCCCTATACCTATTCCGAGATGGGGTTGATCTACGACCGCCGACAGTTCGCGCAACCGCCCGACTCCCTGGCCGCGCTGTGGGACCCGCGCTACCGCGGGCGCGTGCTGGCCTACGACGGCGGCGGCCACAACTTCTCGCTCGCTGCGCTGCAGGAAGGCCTGCCGCCCTTCCGCATCGCAGCGGCCGATTTTCCCCGCCTCGCCGAACGCCTGCTCGCCCTGCGGCGCAACGTCCTCGGTTTCTACACCCTCCCCGAACAGGCGGTGGAACTGTTCCAGCGCCACGGCGCAGCGCTGTTGTTCGCCAACTACGGCACCCAGCAGCTCAAGCTGTTGCGCGATGCGGGCGCCGATGTGGGCTATGTGGTGCCGCGCGAAGGCGCGCTGGCCTGGCTGGACTGCTGGGCGGTATCGCGCGGCGCACGCGACCCTGCGCTGGCCGAACGCTGGATCGATCACATGCTGCAGCCGGCTGCCAGCCGCGCCCTCAGCGCACGGCAGGGGCTGCGCAACACCACCGAGGCGGACAGCGCCCCGCACCAGGACCTGCGCCTGTACTGGCTGGAGCCCCCCGAGGACGACGCACGGCGCGCCCGCCTGTGGGCGCACATCATGGCCGGTGACCAGCCCGCGGCCCTGCAGCGCGAGGCCTCGCGATGAAACACTTCGGCATCGCCACCCGGCTGGGCCTTCTGCTCGCCGCCTTCGGCGTGCTGGCGGTGGCGCTCACCGGCTACTACACGCATGCCAGCAGTGCCCGCATGCTGCGCGCGGCGGCCGAGGACGACCTGCTCACCGCTACCCGCGTGGTGGGTGACAACATGCAGATCTACCTCGAGCAGGCCAACCGCAACGCGCGCCTGCTGGCTAGCCTGCCGGCCGCCCGGCGTACGCTGGAGCAGCCGGGGAGCACGAATGGGATCGCCGCCGACGTGCTGGCCGAGGTGTTCGAATCCCTGCTCTCCGTCCACTCGAACTATGCCCAAGTGCGCCTGATCGATGCGCGGCGCCACGGGCTGGAGACGGTGCGGGTGGATCGCATCGACGGGACGCTGCAGCGCATCGAGGGCGATGCGCTGCAGGAGAAGGCCCACTTCCCCTACGTCTTCGAGACCCTGCGACGCCAGCCCGGCGAGGTCTATGTCTCGGACATCGCTCTGGACCGCGAGGACGGCCGGCAGACGGTATCCGACCTGCCGGTGCTGCGCGTCGCCAGTCCGGTGCGTGGAAGCGACGGACAGGCGGCTGGTCTGGTGGTGATCAATCTCGACGTGCGGCGCTACTTCCAGCAACTGCGCGACACCCTGCCGGCGAACTACCGCGTCTATCTCGCCAACCATCACGGCGACATCCTCGCCCATCCGGACGTCACGCAGACCTTCGGGTTCGACCGCGGCGCCCGGGTGTTCGTACAGGACATCTTCCCGCCGGTTGGCGTGCTGTTCGACGGGCAGGCCGACAGCCTGATCGTCAACTCCGCCGCAGACGGCCGCACCGGCCAGGCGACCGCCTTCGTCCGCCTGCCCTTCGGCGATCCGGACGACGGCCGTTTCCTGGTGCTCGGACTGTCGCAGCCGCTCAACGAGTTGCTCGCCCTGTTCGACCAGCAACGCCGTCGTGCGCTGGAGCTTGTACTGCTGTTCAGCGCGCTCGCGGTGGTGCTGTCCGCGCTGCTCGCGCGCGCGGTGACCGGCCCGGTGAATGCCATGGCGCAGGCCGTCACCGCCTTCTCGCGCGGCGAGCGTGCCAGCCGCCTGCCGGTGAAGCGCCAGGACGAGTTGGGCGTGCTGGCGCGCAGCGTGGAACTGATGCAGACCCAGATCACCTCGCAGATCGACGAACTCGAACGCTCGCGCAACGAGATGGACCACCTCGCCCATCACGATGCGCTCACCGGCCTGCCCAACCGCCGCCTGTTCCTCGGCTACCTCGATGCAGCCATCGCACGAGCACGGCGCAGCGGCAAGCCCTTCGCCCTGCTCTTCGTGGACCTCGACCGCTTCAAGGAGATCAACGACGAACTCGGCCACACCATCGGCGACGCGGTACTGCGCGCAGTGGCCGAGCGCCTGCGCAGCCACGTACGCGCCGACGACACCGTGGCCCGCCTGGGCGGCGACGAGTTCACCGTGCTGTACGAGAACCTGGAGACTCCGCACGACGCCGAGCTGATCGCCGCGAAGCTGCACGAGAGCTTTCAGCACCCCCTGCACATCGGCGAGCACGCACTGCAGGTGCGGGCGAGCATCGGCGTCAGCCTGTATCCGGACCATGGCGGCGAGGCCACCGAGCTGCTGAGCAGTGCGGACAGCGCGATGTACCGCACCAAGCTCGCCGGACGGGACGGCTTTCACCTGTACGGCGAGGACACCGGGCACGTATAGCGGCAGGGCTCAGGCGCGATGGCGGCGCGCGATCCAGTGATCCAGCGACAGCCAGCCCGGCCCGCGCGCAAGCAGGTACAGCAGCACCGCCGCCCAGACCCCGTGGGTGGGATAGGCCCCCGGATAGACCAGCAGCTGGATCACCGCCGTCATCCCCAGCAGGGCCAGCGCGGAGAAGCGCGTCGCCAGGCCGACAAGCAGCAATAGCGGAAACAGGTGCTCGGCAAAGGCCGCCAGCGGCGCGGCAATCTCCGGCGCGATCAGTGGCAAGCGGTATTCCTCACGGAACAGGAACACCGCGGTGTCGGACAGGCGCGGCCAGCCCAGGGTGAACTCGCCCGCAACCAGGTTGATCGCCAGCCCTTCGACCTTGGTCTGGCCGGACTGCCAGAACACCGCGGCGATCGAGAAGCGTCCGAGGAAGGCGATCAGCGCATGCGGCACGCGCTCGCACAGCGCCACAAGACGGCGCACCAGGGCGGCCGGCCCGCCGGCCGGATTGAGCGCTGCGGCTGCGGCATCGGTTCGACTATTCATGGTCCTTGTCTCCTTCGCGGATCGAGACGATGGCCTGCGCGCGCAGCAGCGCGCCCAGCGCCGCAGCGGGGTCGAAGCCCCCGTCCGCGCTGCACGCATCCAGGGCCTCGCCCAGGCTCGCACCGGCCTGCAGGCATTCGATGAACGCTGCGGCCGGCACCGGGATTTCCGTCACCGTCACTGCATCGCACTCGCACATCACCAGGCCGGCCTGCGGGCGCGCCGGGTCCAGCCCGGAGAGGTCCGGGGCATCGACCTGGTGTGCCGCCCACAGGTCCACCACCGCATGCGCCGAACGCAGCACGCCGAGCGCCGGATGCAGGCCGAAACTTGCCCCCGGCAGGCGCGCCGGATCGGCCAGCAGCGCGCCGATGGCGGCCTGCGGCAGCGGCTCGGCGTCGGCCGCGTGACAGGCGCGCACCCGCAGCATCTCCAGGCGTGCCACGTCGGCCAGCCAGGGCAGCTCCGCGGCCGGCCGGAAGGCGGCGACGAAATCGGCGAAGCCCTCGCCGTAGAAGGCCAGCAGGCGCGAGCGCGGCGGCTGCGTGGTGACGAAGACCTGCGCCATGGCGCGGAAGAACTCGCCGCCGACCAGCGCATGCACCACCGGGAAGGCCTCGGCCAGCGCATCGACCAGCGACACCACCACGTTGTTGCGATACACCGCGAAGCGCCGCGCGGGGTCCGAGCCGTTCCACGCCACCAGCCCGTCGGGGCAGGGGCGCGCGGCGTCGAGCAGCGCGGCGGCGAACCCGGCCTGAGCGCTCATGCCGTCACCTCGCTGCGCACCGCGGCGAGCAGGCGTCCGGCCTCCCCCGCCTCACCCAGCAGCACCTCGAAGGGCGGAATGTCGTTATCGCGCTCGATCAGCGTCGGTGTGGGGCCGAGCCGTCCCAGCACGAACTCGTAGAGCGCCCACACCGCGCGGTCCACGGGCGAGCCGTGGCTGTCGATCAGCAGCGCATCGCCGGCGTCGTCCTGCTGGCGGGCGAAGCCGGCCAGGTGGATCTCGCCCACCGCCGCCAGCGGCAGGGCCTGCAGGTAGGCGCGCGGTTCGCGGCCGTGGTTCACGCAGGACACGTAGGCGTTATTCACATCGAGCAACAGGCCGCAGCCGGTGCGCCGCACCACCTCGGCGATGAACTCGGTCTCGGCGAGCGTGGACTCGGTGAATTCCACATAGGTGGCCGGGTTCTCCAGCAGCATCGGCCGGCGCAGGCGCTCCTGCACGCGGTCGACATGGGCACATGCGCGGGCGAGCGTGGCCGGCGTGTACGGCAGGGGCAGCAGGTCATTGAAGAAGGCCCCGCCGTGCCCGGACCAGGCGAGGTGTTCGGAGAAGGCCTGCGGCGCGTAGCGCTCCAGCAGCGCCGCGAGGCGGTCGAGATGGGCCTCGTCCAGCGGCTCCTCGCCGCCGATCGACAGGCCCACGCCGTGCACCGACAGCGGATAGTCGGCACGGATGCGACCCAGGTGTTCATGGAAAGGCCCGCCGGGGACCATGTAGTTCTCGGCGTGCACTTCGAAGAAGCCCACCGCCGGGCGGGTGTCGAGGATCTGCCGGACATGCGCCGGCTTGAGCCCCAGACCCGCCCGCTGCGGCAGCGCGGTGGCGCCCGCGTCATACGTGGCGGAATGGATGGCCGTAGACATGGCGAACGCTCCGCGCCGGCCACTCAGGATTTCTTTTCCTGGAAGGCTTCGAGCTGGCCCTGGCCGGTGGGCGAGGTCGGCGACTTCATCTGCTCGCAGGAGCCCTTGGCCACGTATTTCCAGGCGTTGCCCTGGTAATCCACCTTGGAGGTTCCGGCGCAGGTGGTGCCGGGGCCGGCCGCGCAGTCGTTCTTGCCCTTCATCGATACGCCGTAGCATCGTTCCTTGTCGGCATCGGCCGCCGCAGCGGGCACGGCCGACATGCTGAGCGCGGCGCCGAGGGCGAGCGCGAGGGCGGCGGCGGTGGCCTGCCTGGTGGTGTTGCGGTTCATGTGTCTCTCCTTGTGGGTGATCCTGGATGGATGCGGGCGCGCCGGCGGGTGCCGGTGTGCTTGCATGGGCTGTGTCGTCGCTGCGGCCACTTCCTTACAGCGGTCTGCGGACATTCTTCCGGTCGCGCAGCGTCGCACGCCGGATCGCGCTGCGACGGAGGTGCGCTGTAAGGTTCCGGGCGGCTCGCGCGACCTGTCCGGCGGTGCCGCGGCGTCACGCCCGCCCGGCTGCGTTACCATCGGCGGACCAGCACAGGTCAGCGCGGAATGCGGCCGCGCACCCGATCCGTCCACAGGAGAGTCCATGACCGGCGCCCAAGCCACCGATCCGCATGCGAGCGCGGCCCAGCAACTGTCCGACCCGGCCCGGCTCGCCGCCCTGCATCGGGACATGCTGCGCTTTGCCCGCCTGCAGCTGCGCGACGCCGAGTTGGCCGAGGACGCCGTCCAGGAAGCCATCGAGGCGGCGCTGGTGAATGCCGCCAGCTATGCCGGCACCGCCGCGCTGAAGACCTGGGTGTTCGGCATCCTGCGCAACAAGATCATCGACATCCTGCGCCGCAGCCGCCGCTCGCCCTTGCTGAGCACGGTCATCGGCAGCAACGACGAAGGCGAGGACGAGGACGGCGCCATCGACGCCCTGTTCCGCGCCAACGGCCACTGGCACCCGGACTGCCGCCCGGCGGCCTGGGCGGCGCCGGAAGAATCGCTGGAGAACAAGCAGTTCTGGGCGGTGTTCGAAGCCTGCCTGGACCACCTGCCGGAGAACATCGCGCGGGTGTTCATGATGCGCGAGATGCTCGGGCTGGAGACCGCGGAGATCTGCACCGAACTCGGCATCACCGCGAACAACTGCCACGTCATTCTGCACCGCGCCCGCACCGGCCTGCGCGGCTGCCTGGAGAGCAACTGGTTCGTCAAGGGAGCGTGCCGCACATGCTGAACTGCAAGGAAGCCACCCGCCTGTGCTCCGAAGCGCTGGACCGCGAACTCGCCCTGCG
>JAUVWV010000167.1 GCA_030603925.1 Thauera sp.
CACGACCAGGCGCGGATCGCCCTCAGCCGCGAGTTCCGCGATGCGGCGCAGGATGCTCTCCGGGTCGTCGCGGCGCACGGGCTGGCCGCAGCCGCGGCAGAAAAGGCGCGCGGCGCGGGCGTAGAGCAGCTTGAAGTGGTCGGCCAGCTCGGTCATGGTGCCGACCGTGGAGCGCGAAGTGCGCACCGGGTTGGTCTGGTCGATGGCGATGGCCGGCGGCACGCCTTCGATGCGGTCCACCCGCGGGCGGTCCTGGCGGTCGAGGAACTGGCGCGCGTAGGGCGAGAAGGTCTCGACGTAGCGGCGCTGTCCCTCGGCATAGAGGGTGTCGAAGACCAGCGAGGACTTGCCCGAGCCCGACACCCCGGTGACCACCAGCAACTGGTTGAGCGGGATGTCGAGATCGAGCTGGCGCAGGTTGTTCTGGCTGGCGCCGCGGATGCGGATACGGTCGGACGGCGGGGTGGACATGTTCTTGTAATCGACGGGCGTTGGGGTCAGACGTCGATTATAGGTGTCCGGCCGCTGGCTATTGCTCCGCTGGCGCGTCGTTGGCACTGCGCCCGCCTTCGCGCACCGCACTCACCGCATCGCGCCCCACATCGCGCAGGCGTTGCGCGGCGTCCATGAAGCGCCGCGCAGCTTCCTCGGTGGCCTGCTTGGCGTCGCGGTCCTGCGGCTGGCGCGCGCGTTCGTGGTCGGCGCTGTCGGCCGCCGGATCGGGAATCGCGCTGACCCGTGGCGGCGCAGCAGGCGGCGGCTCGGCCTCGGCCTCGGGCTCGATCTGCGCCGGTGGCAGGGTGCGTTCCTCCACCGGTGCGGCCGGCTGGGTCTCGATGGCCGCCGGCGGGGCGGGCGGTTCGCTCGGGGCCTGTTCGGAACAGGCGGCTAGACTGATGGCGAAAACGGCTGCGACACCGGCCGCAACGGGTTTCATCGGGGGCTCCTGGCTCCGTGGAAAAGGGGCAATGCTCGACGGGGGCGATGCATGACTGCAAAACTACAGGCTTGGAGCCCGATTTCAAGTCCGGATATCCCCGACCCGCCCTCGAAAACAACAGGGCCCGCAATCTGCGGGCCCCGGATCTCGCTGCGCGTACGGCTTACTTCACGCGGTTCTTGTACTCGTCGGTACGGGTATCGATCTCGATCTTGTCGCCGATCTCGACGAAGGCCGGCACCATCAGCTCGAAGCCGGTACCGATGGTGGCGGGCTTGAGGACCTTGCCGGAGGTGTCACCCTTCACCGCGGGTTCGGTGTAGGTGACTTCGCGCACCACCGAGTTCGGCAGTTCGACCGAGATCGCCTTGCCGTTGTAGAACACCACTTCGCAGGCCAAGCCGTCTTCCAGGTACTTCAGCGCGTCGGTCATGTTCTCGGCTTCGACTTCGTACTGCTCGTAGTCGGCGTCCATGAACACGTACATCGGATCGGCGAAGTAGGAGTAGGTCACTTCCTTGCGGTCGAGCTGGACGACTTCGAACTTGTCGTCGGCCTTGTACACCGACTCGGACGGCGCGCCGGTGAGCAGGTTCTTCAGCTTCATCTTCACGACCGCGGCGTTGCGCCCGGACTTGTTGTATTCGCTCTTCTGGACCACGAGCGGGTCGCTGCCGACCATGATGACGTTGCCGGAGCGGAGTTCCTGTGCGGTTTTCATGCTGTTTCCTGGAGTCTTTCAGCCGCGGCAGCGCCGCTGCAAATCATTAAAAACTCAGGATTTTACCGCCGCTTTGGGAAATTGCGCCAGTGCCTCGAGCAGATCCGGCAGCTGCTCCAGGGCGGCGCACCAGTCCTGCGCGTGCACCCGCAGGCGCGGCAGCGCGGCGGCAAACGCAGGCCAGGCCTCGGCAGGGCTTTCGGCGGCGTCGCCCTGCTGCGCCGGAAGTTCGTTCCAGGCCCGCCAGAAGCGCCGCACGGCCGCCGCGTCGCCCCCTGTCAGCCCGGTCAGGTAGCGCTGCAGAAAGGCCTCGAGCTTGACCTGGTGGGCGTCCTCCTGCTGGCGGTAGATCTGCCAGACGAAGGGCCGCGCGGCCCATTGCGCGCGCACGAAGGAATCCTCGCCCCGCACGAAATTGAGGTCGCAGGCCCACAGCAGGCGGTCGTAGCCTTCCTGCTCGCTGAAGGGCAGCACGCACACGGTCAGCGCATCGCGCACGACCGCCGCCCCGACCGCCGGCGGTGCCACCCCGAGCGCATCCGCCAGCTGCACCACCATGCGGCCTTCCGGCACCAGCAGGCAGAGCGGGCGCACACCGCCCGCCCAGACCTGCAGCAAGTCGCCAAGCCGACCGTGGGCATAGGCGAACAAGGACACGCACAAGGTGTCCGGCGCCATGCTCACGCCCCCCAGCCCGGCAAGGTAGCGCCGGCAGGCTGCCGCATCGCCCTGGAAGGTGCGGCGTGCGTCAAGCAGGCCGGGTTCGCGCGGCAGGCCACCGGTCCGCGCAGCGAAACCGGGGAAGAAGAAGTGCTTGACCAGCGGCAGGCGCGGATGCGGCGAGGCCATCAGATGGCAGTCGGCCACCCAGTCTTCGGCCGACAGGTACTCCAGGTTCAGCCAGGCCGGCTGCGGGTCGGCCTGCGCCATGGCGGCGAGGTGGACCGCCGGCAGTTCACAGGCGAAGGCTTCGATCACCAGGCGGGCGGGGATCACCGCCGGGAAGGGTTCGCACCAGTGGCGCAGCTCGACCCCGGCATGCTGAACACCGTCGCCACCGGCGGCGGCCGGACACAGGCGCTGCAGGGTAGGCCAGTGATCTACCCAGAGGCGCACACGCTGCCCGCGCGCCGCCAGCGCGCGCGCAAGGCGCCAGCACACGCCGATATCCCCAAAGTTATCCACAACTCGGCAGAAGAACTCGCAATCAGGAGCGGTTTGATCGGGCTTGGCAGGCATGGCGGTGAACAAGTGGACGGGTTTGCTGGGGAGGGCTTGTGGATAAGGGCGGAAAAACCGGGGGCGGGGAAAACGCTCTACATTCTCTCCACAGGCGTATTGCAGGGTTGCCAAGCGTTTTTCAAGCCCATGAAAACCTTGTGAACACTGAGTTCTATCGCCTTATCCACAGAAAACGGGGCACTGTTTACTTCTTTATTGTTTATATAAACCTTAAATACAGAAACAAAACCGTAAACCCGCGCTCGGCCGGTCAAGTCCGCCGAAACAGCTTCAGACAGTCGGCAAAAAGAGGGATTGAACAGAGGCTGGGCACAGCACATCGCGCTGCTGCCGCGGATATCCGGGCCGGAAAGTCCGACCGGTTGATCAGGCAGCGCACGACAAGGCCCCGGAGGCGGGGCCCCGTGTCGATCACCTTGCGGGGTGGAAGTCTGCCAGGCGAGCGAGATCGGCCTCGTCGAGCCAGCGCCATTCGCCCGGCGCCAGCGTGTCAGGCAGGTCGAAGCCGCCGATGCGGCTGCGGTGCAGGTGGTCCACGTGGTTGCCGGCGGCGGCGACCATGCGCTTCACCTGGTGATACTTGCCTTCGGTGACGGTCAGGCGCAACGCCCGCTCGCCGACGCGCTCGCAGGCTGCGGCAAGGATGGGGGCCGGTTCGTCGTGCAGTTGCACGCCGGCCAGCAGGGCGGAGACCTGGGCGTCGGTGACCGGCTCCGCGGTGCCGACCTCATACACCTTGGGTACGCGCTTCTTGCCCGAACTCCAGTAGTGGATGAACTGGCCGTCGTCGGAAAGCAGCATCAGGCCGGTGCTGTCCTGGTCGAGCCGGCCGACGCACTGCACACCGCGCACGACCAGCGGTGCGGGCAGCAGGGCGAACACGCTGGGGTGGAACTGTGGCTGGTGCGAGCACTCGTAATTGGCCGGTTTGTGCAGCACGAGGTAGGCCTTCTCGCGATACTGCCAGTCGGCGCCGTTGACGCGGAAATGCAGGTTTTCCGGTGCAAGTTCGGCAAACGGGTCGTCTATCGTCTCGCCGGCGATGCTGACGCATCCGGCACGGATCAGGGCGCGGCACTCCTTGCGGGAGCCGAAACCCTGGGAATGGAGGAGTCGTTCGAGTTTCATGGGCCGATCTTATCCCGCACAGGGTAAACTGTGGTCCGTAAAGCAAGGGAGCGTGTGGGTGAAGTTCGAGCATCTGGTTCAGGTCAACGATCTTGCCAACGCGGCGCAGAGCAGGCTGACGCGCGAGGAAGTGTGGTTCGGGCTGTTGTGCCGGGCCGAGGATCCAAGACCCTTCCTGCCCGGACTGGAGCGCTGCGTGATCGTCGAGCGGGGCGAGCATGAGTTGGTGCGCGAACTGCACTTCGGCGCCGCGGTGGTCGAGGACCGGGTCAGCTTCCGCCCCCTGCAATGGATGCGCTTCGAGTCTTCGGCAACGGCGGAACATGCCGGCGGCAGCCTCACCATCAGCATCGAGGAGCCGGAGCCGGGCGAGGTGTTCCTGCGCTTCCGTTACGCCACCACGCTGCCCGAGGGCGCCAGCCAGGACGTGCAGGTGGCGGAGATCGTCCGCTCGGCGTATCACGAATCGGATCTCGACACGCTGAAGGTGATCCGCATGATCGCCGAGTCCGGCCGCCTGCAGTAGTAGGCGCTCGTTGCGCCGTTCCCGTTTTTCCCGCCCGCTGCGGCCAGCCGCGCGGGCTTTGTATTTGCCAGCATCAGGAATCGACAAGCATGTGGTTCAAGAACCTGCAGATCTACCGACTGCCCGCCCCGTGGAACATCTCCCTGGAGGCGCTCGACGAGCAACTCGCGCGCAAGCGCTTCATGCCCTGCGGCAGCCAGGATCCGGAGAGCCGTGGCTGGCTCTCGCCGGTCGGCAATGAGCAGCTGGTGCATTCCATCGGCGGCCAGTGGCTGATCGCGCTGGGCATCGAGCAACGCCTGCTGCCGGCCTCGGTGGTGCGCCAGGTGGCCGACGAGCGTGCGGAGGAGCTCGCCGCGCAGCAGGGCTACAAGCCCGGCCGCAAGCAGATGAAGGAGTTGCGCGAGGCGGTGCAGCAGGAGCTGATGCCGCGCGCCTTCACCCGCCGCCGCAAGATGTACGCGTGGATCGATCCAGAAGGCGGCTGGCTGGGCATCGACGCCCCCAGCCAGACCCGTGCCGAAGACCTGCTGGAAGTGCTGCGCCAGACCCTCGACACCCTGCCGCTGGCGCTGGTGCGCACCGAGCGCAGCCCGGTGGCGGCGATGGCCGACTGGCTGGCCGGCGGCGAGGCGCCGGGCAACTTCACCATCGACCAGGACGCCGAGCTGCGCTCGGTGGCCGACGAGAAGGCCGCGGTGCGCTACGTGCGCCACGCGCTGGACGGCGAGGACGTGCGCGCCCACCTCGCCGCGGGCAAGCTGCCCACGCGTCTGGCGCTGACCTTCGACGACCGCGTGAGCTTCGTGCTCACCGAGAAGACCGAGATCAAGCGCCTGGACTTCCTCGACGTGGTCAAGGAACAGATCGACGACAAGGAAACCGATGCGCAGGCGCTGTTCGATGCCGGTTTTGCGCTGATGACCGGCGAACTGCGCCTGCTGCTGCCGGCGCTGGTCGAGGTGCTGGGCGGCGAGCTGCGCGCAGCGGCGGACACGCCGGCTACCGGCATGGCCGCGGCGGCGGGCGATCCGCCCTTCTGAGCGGCGGCTGTTTTGATCGCGATTCCCGGATTGCGCCTTCGGCACCATCCGGGCTGCGGCGCTGTAGCCTGGATGCAGGCCGCAGCCCGGAATCCGGGTCTTATCCGCCGTGCGCGCGCAGGATCAGCGTGTCGCCGCGCTGGTGGAATTCCAGGTGCTTGAGCACGCTCATGCCCAGCAGCACCTGGTCGTCGCGCATGCCGGGGTTGAGATGGCCGCGCACCTCGCGCGCCAGGAAGGGCCCGAGGCCGAGTTCGGCGATCACGGTGCTGCGCACGGTGACCGGGCCATTGGCGGTCATCACCTGCCCGGGGGCGCCCGGCGTCAGGCCGAGTGCGCTGCCCAGGTGGGCCGGCACCGAGACCTGGGTGGCGCCGGTGTCGAGCAGGAACACCACCGGCTGGCCGTTGATGGTGCCCGGGGCGACATAGTGGCCCATGCGGTTGCGCTGCAGCACCAGCTCGCTGGCCGCACCGGGCATCACCACCAGGTCGCGGTTGGGGTTGTAGCGCTGCTCGAGCTGGTTGCTGAAGAACATCCACAGCACGCCGAGCAGGGCGAGCGCGCCCAGCCAGGTCATGACCCGGCCGAGGCCGCGGGTGCTGTCGCTGGGTCCGGACATGGTCGGGTTCGCTCAGTGCGACCGTCGCGCAGTGCTCAGCCGAGCACCTGGCCGTGCTCGCGGGTGGCGTGGAAGCCCACCTTGGGCCACTTTTCCATGGTCACCTCCAGGTTGTAGCGGCTGCTGGCCAGATACACCGGGTTGCCGTCCACGTCCTTGCCCAGGCGCATCACCTGTTCGCGCTCGAAGTTGCGCCGGGTGAGCTCGTCCGGGAAGGTCAGCCAGCGCGCGGTGTGGATGTCGGCGGACTCGAAGATCGCATCCACCTTGTATTCGTCCTTCAGGCGCTGCGCGACCACCTCGAACTGCAGCACGCCAACCGCGCCCAGCAGCATGTTGCCGCCTTCCAGTTCAAATACCTGGATCGCGCCTTCCTCGCCGAGTTCCTGCAGGCCCTTCTGCAGCTGCTTGGATTTCAGCGGGTCGCGCAGGCGCGCGGCGCGGAACAGTTCCGGCGAGAAGTAGGGGATGCCCTTGAAGCCGAGCGCCTCGCCTTCGGTCAGGGTGTCGCCGATCTGCAGCTGGCCGTGGTTGTGAATGCCGATGATGTCGCCGGCCACGCCGTCGTCCTTCAGCACGCGCTCGTTGGCCATGAAGGTGAGCGCGTTGGCGAGCTTCATCTCGCGCCCGGCGCGCACGTGCTTGACCTTCATGCCGGAGCTGTAGCGTCCGGAGCAGATGCGGAAGAAGGCGATGCGGTCGCGGTGCTTCGGGTCCATGTTGGCCTGGATCTTGAACACGAAGCCGGAGAACTTCTCCTCGGCCGGCTGCACCATGCGGCTGCCGCTCGCGTTGACGCCCGCTTCGCGCGGCTGCGGCGGCGGCGCCCAGTCGATCAGCGCCTGCAGGATCTCCTGCACGCCGAAGTTGTTGATCCCGGAGCCGAAGAACACCGGGGTCTGCTTGCCGGCTAGGAATTCGCCGATCATGAAGGGGTTGGAGGCGCCCTGGATCAGTTCCACGTCCTCGCGCAGCTGGCCGATCTCCATCGGGAACAGGGCGTCGAGTTGGGCGTTGGCGATGCCCCTGATGACTTCGGCCTCGCTGCGTTTTTCCTCGCCGGCGGTGAAGCGCAGCACCTGGTCCTGCTGCAGGTGATAGACGCCGCGGAAAGCCTTGCCCATGCCCAGCGGCCAGGTCACCGGGGCGCACTGGATCTTCAGCACGTCCTCGATCTCGGCGAGCAGGTCGAAGGGTTCGCGCACCTCGCGGTCGAGCTTGTTCACGAAGGTGATGATGGGCGTGTCGCGCAGGCGGCACACGTCGAGCAGCTTGATGGTCTGCGCTTCCACGCCCTTGGCGGCGTCGATCACCATCACCGCGG
>JAUVWV010000014.1 GCA_030603925.1 Thauera sp.
ACGCCGACAGCACCAGCACGCGCCGCCCCTTGCCGCCCACCCGTGCGGCGGCGGCCTGCCAGTCGCGGCGGAAGGCGGCTACCCGGGCATCGACGTCGCGCACGCCGCTGGCGCGCCCCAGTTCGGTGAGCATCGCCTCGGCGTCAGCCAGCGAGGCGAAGCCGTTCACCCGCAGCAGCCGGGCACCGGCCGGCAGCGCGTCCTGCAGGGCGGCCGCGTCCGTGCCTTCGGACACCACCAGCAGGTCCGGGGCGAGCAGTTTTATGGCGTCGACGTCCGGGTCCTTCAGCCCGCCGGTGCGCGGCAGGTCGAGCGTGTCGTAGCGCGACACGCCGACGATGCAATGGCCGCGCCCCAGCCAGTCGAGCGCGGCGCTCAGATAGGGCGACTGGCTGACGATGCGCGGGCAGTCCCCGGCCAGGACAGCGCTAGAGGCGGCCAGCAGCAGGCCGGCGACAAGGGTGCGGAACAGCGTGGTGAGAGTTTTCATGGATTCAGTCGGGAATGAAGTTGACCCGCCCGTCGAGCACATGCCGGCGCAGCGGATGGCCGAAGGCTTCGCTCAGCAGCGCCGCCTGCAGCACCTCGTCGCGCGCCCCGGCGCGCACGCCACCACGGCCGTCGAGCAGGATGATCTGGTCGGCGTAGCGCGCCGCCAGGTTGATGTCGTGCAGCACCATGACCACGCCGCGCCCGGCGTCCGCCAGCCCGCGGATCAGGTCGAGCACCGCGATCTGGTAATGCAGGTCGAGGTGGTTGGTGGGCTCGTCGAGCAGCAGAAGCTGCGGCGCCTGGGCGAGCAGCGCGGCCACCGCCACGCGCTGGCGCTCGCCGCCCGACAGCGTGAGGATGTCGCGCCCGGCCATGTCGGCCAACCCCACGTCGGCCAGCGCCGCGCGCGCAATGCGCTCGTCCTCCGGCCCTTCCCAGCCCCAGCGCCCGAGGTAGGGATGTCGCCCGACCAGCACGGTCTCCAGCACGGTGGAGGAGAAATGGTCCGGCTGCTGCTGCGCCAGCAGTCCGCGGAAGCGCGCGGCCTCGGTGGCACGCCAGGCGGCATACGGCAGGCCGCCGAGCAGCACGCTGCCCACGGACGGTTCGCGCAGACCCGCCAGGGTATGCAGCAGGGTGGTCTTGCCGGCGCCGTTGGGGCCGAGCAGCACCAGGCATTCGCCGCCCTTGAGCGTAAGGCTGAACTCGCAACACAGCCAGCGCTCGCCGACCTGCAGCGCAAGGCGGTCCGCTTCCAGCATGGGGGCGGCGACCCGCGTCATCGCTGACGCCTCGCCAGCAGGAAGAGGAAGACCGGCACGCCGATCAGCGCGGTCAGCACCCCCACCGGCAGTTGCATCGGCGCGATCACGGTGCGCGCGGCGGTGTCCGCCAGGGTGAGCAGCGCGCCGCCGGCCAGCATCACCGCGGGCAGCAGCAGACGCTGGTCGTTGCCGACGACGAAGCGCACCAGGTGCGGCACTACCAGGCCGACGAAGCCGACCGAGCCGACCAGGGTCACCGCCACCGCGGTGAGCAGCGAAGCGAGCACGTAGAGCAGGTAGCGCAGGCGGCGCACCTGCACGCCGAGCGCCTGCGCCGCGAGTTCGCCGCGCGCCAGCAGGTTGAGCTCGCGGGCGAAGGGCAGCGCGGCGAGCAGGCCGACGGCCATCACCGCCAGCGCCGGCCACGGGCGGGTGGCGCCGGAGGCGTCGCCCATCAGCCAGAACAGCATGGACTGCACTCGGGTATCGGGGGCCAGCGCGAGCATCAGCGTGACCGCCGCGCCGCAGCCGGCGGCGACGATCACCCCGGTGAGCAGCAAGCGGGTCTGGGTCCATGAACCGTCGCCGTGCGCCAGGCCGAACACCAGCAGCATGGCCGCCAGCGCCCCGCCGAAGGCGGCGCCGTCGACCAGCAGCGGCGCCAGGCCGAACAGCATCGCCGCCAGGGCGCCGACCGCCGCGCCGCCGGAAATGCCGAGCACGTAGGGGTCGGCCAGCGGATTGCGCAGCAGCACCTGCATCAGCGCACCGGCCATCGCCAGCAGCCCGCCACAGGCATACACCGCCACTGCGCGCGGCAGGCGCAGTTCGCGCACCACGTCCGCGCCCATGCCCTGCCCGCCGCCGAACAGCGCGCCGAGCACTTCACGGGCCGGAATGTCCAGCTCGCCGGCGGCCAGCGCCCAGACCTGGGCCAACACACCGACCAGCGCCAGCCCCGCGATCACCCCCCAAGCACGCCGCCGCCCCGCGGACGGGAGGGCATGCGAGAAATGCGGGCGGGCGGCGCTCACGTCGGCTTAGCGCGGGGCGTAGCGCACGCCGACGAAATAGCTGGCGCCGGGGGTCGCGTAACCCTTCGCCAGTTCGTACTGCTTGTCGAAGATGTTGTTCGCCCGCATTTCCAGGCGCCAGTCCTGAGCCAGACGATAGTGTACATAGGCATCGACCACGCCATAGCCGCCGAGAGGCTTCTTATTGGCGGCGTCATCGTAGCGATGGCCTTGGCCGTTCACGTCCACGCCGTAGGACCAGTTGCCAATGCGGTGATCCACCTTCAGGAAGGCCGCGTTGCTTGCCCTGCGCGCGAGACGGTTGCCGGTCTTCTCGTCACGCGCGCGAAGCCAGTCGACCCCCACCTGCACGCCGAGATTCCCCAGTTCCACGCGATAGGCGAGTTCCACGCCCTTGAGCCGCGCCTCGTTCAGGTTCGCCGGTGGCCAGCCGCTGATCAGATCGCGCACCTTGTTGTCGTAGTAGGTCGCATCCACCGTCTGGCGGCCGTCATCCCAGCGCAGGCCGATCTCGCGGTTGAGCGCGCGCTCCGGCTTGAGATCGGGGCTGCCGCCGCCAAAACCGGTATCCGGCCAGTAGAGCTGGTTGAAGGTGGGCGCATTGAAGGCGGTGCCGATGCTACCGCGCACGCTCCATTCCGGATTGATGTCGTAACCGTAGGCCAGCAGGCCGGTGGTCTTGCCACCGAACTGCGAGTTGTCGTCGCGCCGCACGTTGACCTGGATGTTGTGGGCGTCGAGCTTAGCCGACCAGCCGAGCGACCAGGCCTTGACCGTGCGCTCGTCGACGGTGAACGCCGTCGTGCCGTCCACCCTGCTCCTGACGTAGTCGAAGGCCGCCATCAGCACACCCAGCGGCAGATCGATGTCGTGCTGCCAGGAGAACTGGTCCTGCGTCGTGTAGAACTCCGACGGCCGCGCCACCGTGGCCCGGTTGTCGAGCCGGTCGCGGCTGCGCGCCACCCGCAGGGTGCTCCGCCAGCCCTCGGAAAGTTGGTTGATGGCATAGACGCCGACCGAGTCGATGCGCTTGTCGAGATAGGAGTCGAAGCTCAGGTTGGTGTCGTACCAGTTGCGGCCGTCCGACTGGTAGAGGTTCACGCCGATCTCGTCGCGCTCACGCAAACCGAGCGCGAGGTTCGCGCTCACGAATGCGTTGCGGAAACCGTCCCGGTCGGTGTCGTGATTGCCCTCGCTGCGGGCGTCAAAGCCCCGCGTGCGGTCCTGCCCCAGGGTCAGGCTGTAGCGGAAGCGCTCCACACCGCCGGCCAGCGAGGCATTCACCTGCCGGGTATCGTCGCTGCCGTATCCGGCGAACAGCTGCGGATGAAAACCGCTGCTGCCCTTGCGGGTGAACACCTGGATCACGCCGCCGATCGCCTCGGAGCCGTACAGCGCGCTGGCGGGACCGCGCAGGACTTCGATGCGCTCGATCATCGCCAGCGGGATGGCTTCCAGCGTCGCCTGCCCGGTGGTCGCCGAACCGACGCGCACACCGTCGATCAGCAGCAGCACGTGGCGCGACTCGGTACCGCGGATGAAGAAGCTGGTGTTCGAGCCCGGCCCGCCGTTGCTGGCCACGCGTACCCCGGGGATCGCACGCAGGACGTCGATCAGCGTCGATTGCCCGGCACGCTCGATCTGCTCGCGCTCGATCACCTCGACGCTGGACAGGACTTCGTCGGTGCGCTGCGCCTGGCGGGTTGCGGTCACCACTACCGCATCGGCGGTCTTCTCCGCGCTCGCCAGGGCCACGGAAGAACACGGAAAGGCTGCGGCCAGCGCAAGCGCTGCCGCGGAATGACGGATTTTCATTTGAGTCATGCTCCCTGTGCCACGCCGGGCGTCCCCGCACGCCGTGGCAATCGTCGAAACGATGCGCACACGAGGGGTATCGAGAGCAATATGGAACGCGCCCGTCGCCGCCACCCCGCGGCACATCCGCCAGTGCGTTCGAGGCCGGTATCCGGGCTCGTGAACTGTGCCGGCGCGGTCTTGCCGTCCGGACTCGGCGCATCGCCTTCCCGGGTCTCGATCAACCCAGTGGCCGTCTGATGCGCCTTGCGCTCACTTACCGTTGCGGGGGCAGCACAGGCATAGCGGCTGAGGGCCGCGCACCTGTTTCCCGTTCAACCCCTTGGCGTGGACCGCCGCGGGGCACCTGAAACGCGTTGCACCCTGAACGGGTGCGGGGCGGATAATAGCGCGTTCGTCACCACTTGTGCAGCGCGACATCATCCCAGATTGTTCATTGGGGTTTGGAGGGCAGGCGGATGCACCGGCGAGCCAGTTTGGCGCTGACTGAGGAGCCCATGGCCAGTGCCATGGGCGACGAAGACGCGCCGAAATGGCCGCCGGGGCGCCGCCTCGCACCCAAACAGCACCGCAGGTGCGCCCAATGGACAATCTGGGATCATGCGCCACGACCCTTCATGAGCATAGAGCTGATACTCGGCGGCGCCCGCTCCGGCAAGAGCCGCCACGCCGAAACGCGCGCGCAGGCCAGCGGTGCGGCGGTCACCGTCATCGCCACCGCGCAAGCCCTGGACGAGGAGATGGCCGCGCGTATCCGCCGCCACCAGTGCGACCGTCCGGCCGCCTGGCGCACCGTCGAGACCCCCCGTGCCCTGGCCGCGACGCTGTCGCGCGAAGCCGCTCCCGGGCGCTGCCTGGTCGTCGATTGCCTCACCCTGTGGCTGGCCAATCTGCTGGACGGTGCCGAAGCCCTGCCGCCCGGCGCCGACGCCAGCGCGCTGCCGCGCTTCACCGAGGAGCGCGACGCCCTGCTCGCCACCCTGCCGCAACTGCCCGGCCGGGTCATCCTGGTGGCCAACGAGGTCGGCCTCGGCCTGGTCCCGGAAACCCCGCTCGGGCGCCTGTTCCGCGACGAGGCCGGGCGGCTCAACCAGCAGGTCGCGCAACTGGCGCACACCGTCACCTTCGTCGCCGCCGGCCTGCCGCTGGTCCTCAAGCAGGGTTAGACTTGGCGGATATCGCATCCGGGAGACAGCCATGGCCCTGCCCGCCGAAACACCCCGCATGACCACCGAGGAATTCCTCGCCTGGGAAGCCGGACAGCCCGAACGCTGGGAATTCGTCCACGGCGAAGCCTACGCCATGGCCGGCGGCTCGGACGTGCACAACACCATCAGCCTGAACACCGCCTTCGCCCTGCGCAACGCCCTAAGCGGCACCCGCTGCAGCGTGTTCATGGGCGACGTGAAGCTGCGCATCGCTGCGGACGGCAACGTCTTCTACCCCGACGTGTTCGTCACCTGCGCAGAGGCCGACCGCGCGCGCCGGCTGGACAAAGGCGAGCCGGCGCTGATCGCCGAAGTGCTCTCGCCCTCCACCGAAGCCTATGACCGCGGCGACAAGTTCGCCGCCTACCGCCACGCCGCCAGTCTGGGGACGGTGCTCTTCCTTTCCCAGGACCGCGCCCACGTGGAGTGCTACACCCGCACCCCGGAAGGCCACTGGTTACTGACCGAAGCCGACGGCACCGAGGCCGCCATCGCCCTGCCCGCGCTCTCCATCCAGTTGCAACTGGCCGACCTTTACCGCGACCTGCCCGACCAGGAACCCCCTGCTGCATGAACTTCACCATCCCCGCCCCCGATACCGCCCTCACCCCCCGCCTGCAGCACAAGATCGATCACAAGACCAAACCGCCCGGCGCGCTCGGCCGCCTGGAGGCCCTCGCCCTGCAGATCGGCCTGCTGCAGGGCAGCGAAACCCCTGAACTGCGCCAGCCGCACATCATGGTGTTCGCCGGCGACCACGGCGCGGCGCGCGCCGGGGTATCCGCCTTTCCGCAGGACGTCACTTGGCAGATGGTGGAGAACTTCCTCGCCGGCGGCGCCGCGATCAACGTCTTCTGCCGCCAGATGGGGCTGGGCCTGACGGTGATCGACGCCGGGGTGAACCACGATTTCGGCCGCCGTCCCGGCCTGATCGACGCCAAGCTCGGCCCCGGCACCGCCAACTACCTGGAAGCGCCGGCGATGGACGTCGAAACGGTGCGCGCCGCGCTCGCGCGGGGGCGCGAACTGGCCCATGCGCTGGCCGCCAACGGCTGCAACTGCGTGGGCTTCGGCGAGATGGGGATCGGCAACACCGCCTCCGCCTCGCTGCTCACCCACTGCCTCACCGGGCAGGATCTGGCCACCGTCACCGGGCGCGGCACCGGCCTGGACGACGCCGGCCTGGCGCGCAAGCGCGCCCTGCTGGAACAGGCGCTGGCGCGTGGCGGCCGCCCGGCCGACCCACTGGCGGTGCTGGCCGAATACGGCGGCTTCGAGATCGCCATGATGGCCGGCGCCATGCTGGGCGCGGCCGAGCGCGGCATGGTGCTGCTGATCGACGGCTTCATCGTCACCGCCGCGCTGCTCGCCGCCCATGCCCTCAACCCGGCGCTGCTGCCCTACTGCGTGTTCGCCCACCGCTCGCAGGAAGCCGGCCACCGCGTGCAACTCGCCCACCTCAAGGCCGAGCCGCTGATGGACCTCGACCTGCGCCTGGGCGAAGGCACCGGCGCCGCGCTGGCCTTCCCGCTGGTGCAGGCGGCGGTGAACTTCCTTGCCGAGATGGCGAGCTTCGAGTCCGCCGGCGTCAGCGACCGCAAAGCCTGATCCGGCGGCCATGCGCTACCAGCTCGAACTCTTCTTCACCGCCCTGGGCTTTTTCACCCGCATCCCGGTGCCGGCCTGGGTGCCGTGGTCGCCGGAGCGCCTCAACCACGCAGCGCGCTACTTCCCGCTGGTCGGCTGGGTGGTGGGCGGGGTGGGCGCGGGCGCCTTCCTGGCCTTTGCGCTGGTGCTGCCGGTCGCGCTGGCGGTGATCCTGTCGATGGCGGTCACCATCCGGCTCACCGGCGCCTTCCACGAGGACGGCTGGGCGGATACCTGCGACGGCCTCGGCGGCGGCTGGGACAAGGCGCAGGTGCTCACCATCATGAAGGACTCGCGTATCGGCAGTTACGGTACCGTGGGCGTGGTGCTGATGCTGCTCGCCAAAGCCGCCGCGCTGGTGGAACTGGCCGCGCACGGCCACGCCGCCGCGGCGCTGGCGCTGCTGGCCGCGCATCCGCTGTCGCGCCTGGCCTCGACCAGCCTGATCCACTGGCTGCCCTATGTGCGCGAGGACGAAAGCTCGAAATCGAAGCCCCTGGCGCGCGCCCTGCGCCCGGGCGAACTGGCCGCCGCCGCACTGTTCGGTCTCGCCCCGCTGGCCCTGCTGGCGCCGCTCGAGGCACTCGGCGCGCTGCTCGCCGTGGCCGCGCTCACCGTGTGGGCGGCGCGCGTCTTTCTGCGCCGCCTCGGCGGCTACACCGGCGACCTGCTCGGCGCCGCCCAGCAGGGCACCGAGTTGGCCTGTTACCTTGGCATCCTGATCGCATGGAACTACACCTGATCCGCCACCCCAGGCCGGACGTGCCGCCCGGCGTGTGCTACGGCCAGCGCGACATCGGCCTGGCCGAACCCGCCGCCGCAGTCGCCGAACGCCTGCGCCCCTTGCTGCCGGCCGAGTACGCACTGCACGCCAGCCCGCTGATGCGTGCCCGCCTGCTGGCCGACGAACTGGGCGCCGCGCAACTCGACGAACGGCTGAAGGAAATCCACTTCGGCGACTGGGAAGGCCAGCCCTTCGACAGCCTGGGCGCGGCGCTCGACGAATGGTCGCGCGACCCGCTGGGCTTCCGCGCCCCGGGCGGCGAATCCGCACGCGAGATGAGCGCCCGCGTGCTGCACTGGCTCGACGCCCTCCTCGCCGCAGCCCCGCCGCAGCCCGTGGTGGTGGTCGCCCACGGCGGCCCGCTGCGCGTCATCGCCGGCCACCTCCTCGGCCTGCCGGCCGAACGCTGGCTGGGACTGGACTTCGCCTGCGGCCAGGTCACCCGGCTGGACGTGGAAAGCTGGGGCGTGGTGTTGAAGTGGTTCAACCGCTGAACCGTCGGCCCTATTCCCGGTAGGAGCGGGCTTGCCCGCGATGCGGCGGTTGTTTCCCGAAGGCTGCACGCGGCCAAGGCCGCCCCTACATTGCCCCGCATCCGCGGCGCACATCGCTGCCACTCGGTGCAAGCGATATTCTCCGCCTTCATGGGATAATCGCGGACTTTACATCCTGCTGGCTGCCACGCTGTTTATGCTGCCTCCCCTGCCCGATTTTTCCGCCGGCCGCGTCGTCGTGGTCGGCGACGTGATGCTGGACCGCTACTGGCACGGCTCCACCAACCGCATCTCGCCGGAAGCCCCGGTGCCGGTGGTGAAGGTCGAGAACGACGAATTCCGTGCCGGCGGCGCCGGCAACGTGGCGCTCAACGCCGCCTCGCTGGGCGGGCGCGCCGAGCTGGTCGGCCTGGTCGGGCGCGACGAGGCCGGCCGCCTGCTGCGCGAGAAGCTGGAAGCCGGCGGCGTGGCCTGCCGCCTGCTGGAAGCGCCGCAGCACCCCACCATCACCAAGCTGCGCATCATCAGCCGCCACCAGCAACTGATCCGCCTGGATTTCGAGGACAACTTCGCCGTGCTCGAATCGGCCGGCATCGAACAGGCCTTCGAGGCCGCCCTGCCGGGCGGCGGCGCGGTGGTGCTCTCGGACTACGGCAAGGGCACGCTGGCCCAGGTCGGCAGCCTGATCCGCGTGGCGCGCGAACAGGGCGTGGCGGTGGTGGTCGACCCGAAAGGCACGGATTTCGGCCGCTACTGCGGCGCCACCGTGATCACCCCGAACATGAGCGAGTTCGAGGCGGTGGTCGGCCACTGCGCCTCCGAATCCATCCTGCGCGAGCGCGGCGAGGCGCTGCGCGCGGCGCTGGACCTGGAAGCGCTGCTGGTCACCCGCTCGGAGCGCGGCATGACGCTGCTGCAGCGCAATCAAGCGCCGCTCGACCTGCCCACCCGCGCGCGCGACGTGTTCGACGTCACCGGCGCGGGCGACACCGTGGTCGCGGTGCTGGGCGCCGGCCTGGCCTGCGGCCTGTCGCTGGCCGACGCCACCGCGCTGGCCAACCTCGCCGCCGGGGTGGTGGTGGGCAAGCTGGGCACCGCCACGGTGAGCATGGAAGAACTGCGCGCAGCGGCGCGCGCCATCGAATCGAACGGAGAACAGGCATGATCATCGTCACCGGCGGCGCCGGCTTCATCGGCAGCAACATCGTTCAGGCGCTCAATGCGCGCGGCATCCGCGACATCCTGGTGGTGGACGACCTCTCCGACGGGCGCAAGTGCCTGAACCTGTCGGACGCCGACATCGCCGACTACCTGGACAAGGACGACTTCCTCGCCCGCATCAAGGCCGGCGAATCCTTCGGCAAGGTCGAGGCGGTGTTCCACGAAGGCGCCTGCTCCTCCACCACCGAGTGGGACGGCCGCTTCGTCATGAGCGTGAACTACGAATACACCAAGGCCCTGCTGGCCTGGTGCGTGGCGCAGGACGTGCGGCTGATCTACGCCTCCTCCGCCTCGGTGTATGGCATGGGCCCGGTGTTCCGCGAAGCGCGCGAGCACGAGCACCCGCTCAACATGTACGCCTACTCCAAGTTCCTCTTCGACTGCCACCTGCGCCCGCAGCTGGGCAAGTTGCCGGTCCAGGTCGCCGGACTGCGCTACTTCAACGTCTACGGCCCGCGCGAACAGCACAAGGGCAGCATGGCCAGCGTCGCCTACCACTTCAACGGCCAGCTGCGCGACGCCGGGCGGGTGCGCCTGTTCGAAGGCTCCGACGGCTACGGCCCGGGCGAACAGCGGCGCGACTTCATCCATGTGGACGACGTGGTGGCGGTGAACCTGTGGCTGCTCGACAACCCGCAGGTCTCCGGCATCTTCAACGTCGGCACCGGGCGCGCGCAGAGCTTCAACGACGTGGCGCACGCGGCCATCAAGTGGTTCCGCGCGCAGGGCAGCGAAACAAAGGAGCGCGGCGGCATCGACTACATCGCCTTCCCCGACCACCTCAAGGGGCGCTACCAGAGCTTCACCGAAGCCGACATGAGCGCGCTGCGCGCCGCCGGCTATGACCGCCCCTTCCTCAGCGTGGAAGAAGGCGTGCCGCGCTACCTCGACTGGCTGGCCGAGCGCGGGCTGTGACCATGGCGGCAGACAAGGCGCCACGCCGCATCCTGGTGGTCGGCCCGTCCTGGGTCGGCGACATGGTGATGGCGCAGAGCCTGTTCAAGACGCTCAAGGCCGGCGCGCCGTGCGAGATCGACGTGCTCGCCCCGGGCTGGTCGCTGGCCATCCTGGAACGCATGCCGGAGGTGCGCCGCGGCATCGTCATGCCGCTCGGCCACGGCGAATTCGGCCTCGGCAAGCGGCGTGCGCTGGGCAAGGAACTGGCGGCGCAGGCCTACGATCAGGCCATCGTCCTGCCCGGTTCGCTGAAGTCCGCGCTGGTGCCCTTCTTCGCCGGCATCCCGCGCCGCACCGGTTTCCGCGGCGAAATGCGCTACGGGCTGCTCAACGACATCCGCCCGCTCGACAAGGCCGCGCTGCCGATGACCGTGCAGCGCTTCGTGGCGCTCGGCCGGGTGGCCGGCGCACCGCTGCCCGACCCCTTCCCACGCCCCAAGCTGATCCCGGACGCCGCCAACCAGGAACGCCTGCGTGCCGAGTTCAATCTTTCCGCCGAACGCCCCGCGGTGGCCTTCATGCCCGGCGCCGAGTACGGCCCCGCCAAGCAGTGGCCGCTGGCCCACTTCGCCGCGCTCGCCGAAGACCTTGCCCAGCAGGGCTTCCAGGTCTGGGTGCTGGGCTCGGCCAAAGACCGCGAGTTCGGCGACATCATCGCCGCCGGCATGGAAGAGGCGGTGATCAACCTGTGCGGCCGCACCCAGTTGGGCGACGCGGTGGATCTGCTCGCCATGGCGCAGGCCGCCGTCACCAACGACTCCGGCCTGATGCACGTGGCCGCCGCGCTCGACCGCCCGCTGGTGGCGATCTACGGCTCCTCGACGCCGGACCACACCCCGCCGCTGGCCGAGCGCGTCGCCATCCGCTACCTGCGCCTGGAGTGCTCGCCCTGCTTCGAGCGCACCTGTCCGCTCGGCCATACCCGCTGCCTGCACGAGATCACCCCGGCCAGCGTGATGGCCGCGCTCGCCCAACTCGGCGTGGTGGCGCAGCCCGTGGTGGCGAGGGCACGCTGAATGCGGGTGCTGCTGGTCAAGACCTCCTCGCTGGGCGACGTCATCCACACCCTGCCGGCGCTCACCGACGCCGCGCGCGCGCTGCCCGGCATCCGCTTCGACTGGGTGGTGGAAGAGGCCTTCGCCGAGATCCCCGCCTGGCACCCGGCGGTGGACCGCGTCATCCCGGTGGCCATCCGGCGCTGGCGCAAGGCGCCTTTCCGCGCGTGGACCAGCGGCGAATGGCGGCGCTTCACCCGCGAACTGCTGGCGACCCGCCACGACCTCACCATTGACGCCCAGGGCCTGCTGAAGAGCGCCCTGCTCACCCGCTACGCCGCCACCCCGGTGCACGGCCTGGACCGCGCCTCGGCGCGCGAACCGCTGGCGGCGCGCTTCTACACCCACTGCCATCCGGTGCCGGGCGGACGCCACGCGGTGGAACGCACCCGCGAACTGTTCGCCCGCGCGCTCGGCTACCCCATTCCCACCGACCCCGGCAGCTACGGTCTGGAACGCAGCCGCGTACTGGCCGGCGCGCCGGATCAGGTCGCTGGCGCCGATCCGCGCCCCTACCTGCTGTTCCTGCACGGCACCACCTGGACCACCAAGCACTGGCCGGAAGCCTACTGGCGCCGCCTGCTGGAAACCGCCACCACTGCCGGCTGGCCGGTGCGCCTGCCCTGGGGCAACGAGGCCGAGCGCACCCGCGCCGAACGTCTGGCGGCCGGCCTGGCCGAGGTCACCGTGCTGCCGCGCCTCAATCTGGCCGGCATCGCTGCCCAACTGGCCGGCGCACGCGCCTGCGTGGCGGTGGACACCGGCCTCGGCCACCTCGCCGCGGCGCTGGACGTGCCGACGATCTCGCTGTTCGGCCCCACCAACCCCGGCTTCACCGGGGCCTGGGGCCCGCGCCAGGTGCACCTGGCCAGCGACTTTGCCTGCGCACCCTGCCTCGCCAAGACCTGCACCTACCAGCCCTCTGCTGCCGACCTGCAGCGCTTCGACCGCGAGCGCGACTGGCCGCTGTGCTTCACCCGCGTCGACGCCGACCGCGTCTGGCTGCGCCTACACCCCCTGCTCGACGAGGCCCACGCCTGATGCAGCTCGCCTTCTGCCTCTACAAGTACTTCCCCTTCGGCGGCCTGCAACGCGACTTCCTGCGCATCGCCCTGGCCTGCCAGGCACGCGGCCACGACGTCCGCGTCTATGTGCTCGAATGGCAGGGCGAGGTGCCGCCCGGCTTCGAGCTGGTCAAGGTACCGGTGAGCGCCATGACCAACCCCGGGCGCTACCGCAAGTTCACCGCCTGGGTGCAGGACGACCTCGCCCGTCGCCCGGCCGACCGGGTGATCGGTTTCAACAAGATGCCCGGCCTGGACGTCTATTACGCCGCCGACCCGTGCTACGAGGACAAGGCGCAGACCCTGCGCAACCCGCTCTACCGCCTCAGCGGGCGCTACCGCCATTTCGCCGCATACGAGCGCGCGGTGTTCGCACCCGAGGCGCACACCGAGATCCTGATGATCTCCACCGTGCAGCAGCCCCTCTTCGTCAAGCACTACGGCACCCCCGCACGGCGCTTCCACCTGCTGCCTCCGGGCATCGCCGCCGACCGTCGCGCACCGCCCGGCGCCGCCGAGATCCGCGCGGCCTTCCGCAGCGAGTTCGGCCTGCATGACGACGACCTGCTGCTGGTGCAGATCGGCTCCGGCTTCAAGACCAAGGGGCTGGACCGCAGCCTGCGCGCGCTGGCCGCGCTGCCCCCGGAGCTGGCGCGCCGTACCCGCCTGATCGCCATCGGCCAGGACGACCCCAAGCCCTTCCGGGTGCAGACCGCCGCGCTCGGCCTGGGCGAGCGGGTACAGATCCTCAAGGGGCGCAGCGACATCCCGCGCTTCCTGCTCGGCGCCGACCTGCTGATCCACCCGGCCTACAACGAAAACACCGGCACCGTGCTGCTCGAAGCGCTAGTCGCCGGCCTGCCGGTGCTCACCACCGCGGTCTGCGGCTACGCCCACTACATCAGCGATGCGGACGCCGGCGCGGTGGTGCCCAGCCCCTTCGAGCAGGCCACCCTGGACCGCACGCTGGCGCAGATGCTTGCCGATGCCCCCGCGCGCCGGCGCTGGAGCGCCAACGGCCTGGCCTTTGCCGACAGTGCCGACCTCTACAGTCTGCCCGAGCGTGCCGCCGACGTGATCCTCAAGGGGCGCGGCGCGTGAGCAGCGAGCTCTACCTCGCCCCGCCCTTCGACCGCCTGTGGGCCGGGCGCGACCCCTTTGCCGCGGTCGAGGCGCTGCAGGGCGAAGTGTTCCGCGAACTGGAAGGTCGCCGCACGTTGCGCACCGAAATCGAGGGCCGCGGCTACTTCGTCAAGATCCATCGCGGCGTGGGCTGGGGCGAGATACTCAAGAACCTCGGCTCGCTGCGTGCTCCGGTGCTGGGCGCGGCCAACGAATGGCGCGCCATCGCCCGCCTGGAGGCGCTCGGCGTGGGCACCATGCGCGCGGTGGCCTACGGCGCGCGCGGCGCCAATCCGGCGCGCCGCCACTCCTTCATCGTCACCGAGGAGCTCGCGCCGACGATCAGCCTGGAAGACTACTGCCGCGACTGGCCCGCCAACCCGCCACCGGTCGCGCTCAAGCGCGCGCTGCTCAGCCGCGTCGCCGAGATGGCGCGCAGCATGCACGAAGGCGGGGTGAACCACCGCGACTTCTACCTCTGCCACTTCCTGCTGCACCTCGACCCGCCGCCCGCCCCGGCGCAACTGCGCCTGTCGCTGATCGACCTGCACCGCGCCCAGGTGCGCACCCGCACGCCGCGGCGCTGGCGCGACAAGGATCTGGCCGGGCTGTATTTTTCCGCGCTGCGCATCGGCCTCACCCGGCGCGACTGGCTGCGCTTCCTGCGCGCCTACTTTCCCGGCCCGCTGCGCGCCACGCTGGTGCGCGAGGCCACGCTGTTGGCCTGGCTGCAACGCGAAGGCGAGCGCCTGTCGGCACGTTTCGAGCGTAAATTCGGCGGAGCCGGCGCATGAGCTGGACCCTCACCGCCGCCTGCCCGCCGTCCGCGGCGCAGGCCTTTGCCTCGCTCGACGCGGTGTTCGCACTGACTGGCGAACGCATCGCCCGCGACCCACTGAGCGAGGTCATCCGCGTCGAGGTCGACGGCCTGCGCTACTACGTCAAGCGCTACCACGGCGCCGGCAAGAATCCGCTGCGCCTGTGGTTCGGCCGCCCGCGCGTGCAGGCCGAATGGGAGAACCTGCTCGCCTTCCAGGCCTGGGGCATCCGCACCGCGCAGGTGGTCGGTTACGGCCTGGAGCGCCGCTTCGGCGCCTTCGCGCGCGGCGCGCTGATCACCGCGGAACTGCGCGGCACTGCCGACCTCGGCCATCTCGCCCGCAGCCAGGACGCCCGCCTGCGCGACCGCCGCTGGGTCGCCACGGTGTCCGCCCAGGTGGCCGACGCCGCGCGCCGCATGCACGCCCACCGCTTCGCCCACAACGACCTCAAGTGGCGCAACCTGCTGGTGGATGCCGACGCCCGCCTCTACCTGATCGACTGCCCGAGCGGCGAATACTGGTCCGGCCCCTTCCTGCGCTATCGCATCGTCAAGGACCTGGCCTGCCTCGACAAGGTGGCCAAATACCAGCTTTCGCGCACCCAGCGTCTGCGCTTCTACCTCGACTACGCGCAGCAACCGCGCCTGGACGCCGCCGACAAGCGCCGCATCCGCCACATCCTGCGTTTCTTCGAGGGGCGCGAATGAGCGCCGCGCCGCTGCTCGACGCCGCCGCCCTGCGCGCCGCCGGACGCGCGCCGGCCACGCCCTTCCGGGTACAACTGGCCGACGGCCGCATCGTGCAGATCGAACGCCTGCTGCGCGTGCTGCCGGGCAAGCGCATCGTCGGCGCCGGCACGCTGGAAGGCGAAGCCGCCCTGGTCAAGCTCTTCATTGCCCCCGGCAGCGCGCGCCACTGGCAACGCGAAATGGACGGCCTCGCCGCGCTGCAGGGTGCCGCGCTGCCCACCCCCGCCGTGCTGGCCGCCGCCCCGCTGGCCGGCGAGGGCCACGCCGTACTCACCGCCTTCCTGGCCGATGCCGAACCCCTCTCCGCGCGCTGGCAACGCAGCGCAGCCGACGACGCAGACGCCCGCCTCGCCCTGCTCGCCCCCGCGCTGGCCCTGCTGCGCCGCGCGCACGCCGCCGGACTGGTGCAGAGCGACCTGCACCTGGGCAATTTCCTCGCCGGCGGCGGGCAACTGTGGATGATCGACGGCGACGCGGTGGAGCGCCCGCAAGCCCCCGGCGTGCCGCTCTCCAGCGCCGCCGCCACCGCCAACCTGGCCCTGCTGCTGGCGCAGTTCACCCCGCAGTGGGATGAACAGGCGGCGCGCTGCCTGCACACCTACCTCGCCGCAGGCGACGGCCCGGCCGTCGCGCTGCCGCAACTGCTGCACGAGATCGAGCGCCAGCGCGCCGCCCGCCTGGCCGACTTCCTCGCCAAGAGCGGGCGCGAGTGCACGCTGTTCCAGGTGCGCCGCAGTGCCACCCGGTTCAGCGCAGTGGTGCGCGACGAAGCCGATGCGCTCGCCCCCCTGCTTGCCGACCCGGATGCGGCCATCGCCCACGGCCGCCTGCTCAAGGACGGACGCACCTGCACCGTGGCGCAGGTCGAGGTCGCCGGCCGCGCGCGGGTCGTCAAGCGCTACAACCTCAAGCACCTCGGCCACGCCCTGTCGCGCTGCTGGCGCCACACCCGGGCCTGGCAGTCCTGGCGCGAAGCGCACCGCCTGCGCTTCCTGGGCATTGCCACGCCGGCCCCGCTGGCGCTGCTGGAAGCGCGCCTCGGCCCGCTGCGCGGACGCGCCTGGCTGGTCACCGAACACTGCCCCGGTGTCGACCTGCTCACCCATCTCGACCCGCAGCGCGCCCCCCCGCCGGCCGAAGCCGCCGCGCTGCGCGAACTGTTCGCCGCGCTGCACCGTGCGCGCATCAACCACGGCGACCTCAAGGCCACCAATCTGCTGTGGCATGGCGGCCAGGTGGTGGTGATCGACCTCGACGCCATGCGGCAGCACGCCAGCGCGGCCAGCCACGCCCGCGCCTGGGCCAGGGACCGTGCCCGCCTGCTGCGCAACTGGCCACAAGACAGCGCGCTGTGGCACTGGCTGGATACCCACCTGCCACCCGCCCCCTGAGCACAACGAGCGTAGGTTGGGCTGACGCAGGAAGCCCAACGCCAATGGGGGATTTGGCGCCGCGTGTTGGGCTTCCTTCGTCAGCCCAACCTACGCGATCAGGCCGGACGAGAACCTGCCACCGGCCCGCGTAAGGTAGGAACGGGCTTGCCCGCGATGCTGCGCTTGTTTCCTCACGGCCCGTATCGCGCAGCCCAGACGACTCCCGCGTGCCCGCGCCTGCAGGGCGGCAGCAAGCCGCGTGGTAACATCCGCGCTCGATTCCCCCACACCCTCCGCCCGATGCAAGCCGGCCAACAGGCACCCAGCGACACCCAACCCGGTTCCCTGCGCATCTACCTGCGCCTGCTCACCTATGTGCGGCCCTACCTGGGGCTGTTCGGCGTGAGCCTGGCCGGCTACATGATCTTTGCCTCCGCACAGCCGATGCTGGCCGGCGTGCTGAAGTACTTCGTGGACGGGCTCAACGACCCTTCCAACGCGGTGCTGCGCGGCATACCGCTGCTCGACGGCATGGAACTGATGTACGGCGTGCCGCTGATGCTGGTGTTGATCGCCGCCTGGCAGGGGCTGGGCGCCTATCTGGGCAACTACTACCTGTCGCGCGTCTCGCTCGGCCTGATCCACGACCTGCGCCGCGCCCTGTTCGACAGCCTGCTCCACCTGCCCAACCGCTACTTCGACCAGCACAATTCCGGCCACCTGATCTCGCGCATCACCTACAACGTCACCATGGTCACCGGCGCGGCCACCGATGCGGTCAAGACCATGGTGCGCGAAGGCCTCTCGGTGATCTTCCTGTTCGGTTTCCTGCTGTGGATGAACTGGAAGCTCACCCTGGTGATGATGGCCATCCTGCCGGTGATCGGCGTCATGGTGGGCAGCGCCAACCGCAAGTTCCGCAAGCAGAGCCGCAAGATCCAGGCCGCCATGGGCGACCTCACCCATGTGGCCTCGGAGACCATCCAGGGCTACCGCGTGGTGCGCAGCTTCGGCGGCGAGGACTATGAGTCCGCGCGCTTCCGCGGGGCCAGCGAGGACAACACGCGCAAGCAGTTGCGCATGGTGAAGACCGGCGCGATCTTCACCCCGTCGCTGCAGCTGGTGACCTATTCCGCAATGGGCGTGCTGCTCTTCCTGGTGCTGCTGCTGCGCGGCGACGCCAGCGCGGGCGACCTGGTCGCCTACATCACCGCCGCCGGCCTGCTGCCCAAGCCGATCCGCCAGCTCTCCGAAGTCAGCGCCACCATCCAGAAGGGCCTGGCCGGCGCCGAGAGCATCTTCGCCCAGCTCGACGAACCCGCCGAGGACGATCGCGGCACGGTGGAGAGAGCCCGGGTGACCGGCCGCATCGAAGTCCGCGGCCTGCGCTTCGCCTACCCCGGCAGCGACAAGGCGGTGCTCGACGGTCTGGACTTCAGCATCGAACCCGGACAGATGGTCGCCGTGGTGGGTCGCTCGGGCAGCGGCAAGTCCACCCTCGCCAGCCTGCTGCCGCGCTTCTACCACCACAGCCAAGGGCAGATCTTGATCGACGGCGTGGACGACGAGTACTACACCCTGCGCAACCTGCGCCGCCACATCGCCCTGGTCACCCAGCAGGTCACCCTGTTCAACGACACCATCGCCAACAACATCGCCTACGGCGACCTCGCCGGCGCCCCCCGTGCCGACATCGAGCGCGCGGCCGAAGCCGCCTACGCGCGCGAGTTCATCGACCGCCTGCCGCAGGGCTTCGACACCCTGGTGGGCGAGAACGGCGTGCTGCTCTCCGGCGGCCAGCGCCAGCGCCTGGCGATCGCCCGCGCCATCCTCAAGGACGCCCCGGTGCTGATCCTCGACGAAGCCACCTCGGCGCTCGACACCGAATCCGAACGCCACATCCAGGCCGCGCTGGATCACGTGATGGAAGGCCGCACCACCCTGGTCATCGCGCACCGCCTGTCCACCATCGAGAAGGCCGACGTGATCATGGTCATGGACCAGGGGCGCATCGTCGAACGCGGCAACCACGCCGAACTGCTCGCCGCCGGCGGTCACTACGCCCGCCTGCACACCCTGCAGTTCCGCGACGAAGGCGGGGAAGCTGCCCACTGACCGGTCGGCACGCGAGATTCTCTGCAGGAGCGGCCTTGGCCGCGATTGCGGCTTCGTTTCTTCACCGGCCGTATCGCGGCCAAGGCCGCTCCTACGGGCGCTGCCCAGGTGAACGCGCATGGGCTTCGGTGCCCTGACGGCTGCAGCCAAAGTCTTCGTCGCACGGCACCGGAGCGGCCGGTCGGTTAGAATGCCTCGCTTTGAATTCAGCGCGGCACCGTCTTGAAACTGATCAACCAGCAGGACTACCTCGCCATGCGCGCCGGCGCAGAAGTGCTCGAGGCCGATGGCCACGGCGACAAGGTGCTGCGCCTGGCCGACGGCAGCTTCATCAAGCTCTTCCGCCGCAAGCGGCTGATCTCTTCGGCCTCCTGGTACCCCTACGCCCAGCGTTTTGCCGACAACGCCGCGGCGCTGGCCGTCCGCGCCATTCCCGCCCCGCAGGTCATCGACGTGTTCCGCGTGGCCGCCATCGAGCGCGACGCGGTGCACTACCACCCCTTGCCCGGCACCACCCTGCGCCAGCTGCGCCGCGATGGCCTGGCGCCCGAGCGTGAGGCGACCCTGCGCACCGAGTTCAACCGCTTCGTGCGCCGCCTGCACGACCTGGGCATCTATTTCCGCTCACTGCACCTGGGCAACGTGGTGCTGACCCCGGACGGCCGCCTCGGCCTCATCGACATCTCCGACATCCGCGTGCACCGCCGCCCCCTGAGCCGTTTCTGGCGCGCGCGCAACCTGCGCCGCATGCAGGGCATCGCCGACGAGCGCGGCTGGCTGGACGAACGCAGCATTCTCGCGCCCGCCGCCGCCAAGGACGCCGCATGAGCGCCACCAGCCGCCGATTTGCACGCGCCGTTGCCGCCGCGCTGCTGCGCGGCCAGTTCACCCTGCGCGACGGCCACCTGCCGCCGTCCGGCCACCGGGTGCCCGACGATTTCAGCGGCATCGGCGTGGCGGCCGCCGCCGACCCCGCCCACGACGACCATCAGCTCGCCCTGCTCGCCCGCCTGGGCGTGCGCCATGTCAGGCTGGACTTTACCTACGGCGACGCCGACGGCCCCGCCGGCCGCCTGCTCGAACGGCTGGCACAGGCCGGCCACCGCATCACCCTGCATCTGCTGCAACCCTTCGAGGAAGCCCGCCGGATGCCGGACAGCACCGCCGGCGAACGCTGGCGGGCCTACATCGCCGCCACCCTGGCGCGCTACGGCGGGCAGATCGAGGTGATCGAGGCCACCTCCACCGTCAACCGCAAGCGCTGGGCCGGCTACACCCTGGACGGCCTGCTCGCCGCCTGGTCCATCGCCTGGGAAGAAGTGCGCCGCGCCGGCCTGCCGCTCGCCGGCCCCAGCATCACCGACTTCGAGCCGGTCTACAACGTCGGCCTGCTGGCCCTGCTGCGCGAACGCGGGCAACTGCCCGACCTGCACGCCGACAACCTGTTCTCCGAACGCTGCACCGAGCCCGAGCGCTGGGACCACAAGATCCTCGGCCACCGCCTGGCGGCGCTGATCCGCTTCAACCTGGTGAAGAAGGCGCGCCTGCTCGCGCGCATCGGCACATCGGCCGGCGTGCCCGAGTTGATCTCGCCCGCCGCCTTCTGGACCCTGCCGCGCATCGCCCGCCTGCTGCCCGACAGCGAGCACAAGCAGGCCGACTACCTCGCGCGCTACTTCCTGCTGTGCGCCGCCTCGGGCGCCCTGCGGCGCGCCGCATGGGGGCCGCTGGTGTGCCACCGCGAAGGCCTGGTGGACGACGGCGCACAACCCTACCCCGCCCTCGAACGCATCACCCATTACGCCGCGGTCACCGGCCCCGGCCTGCGCGAGCGTCCCGCCTTCGCCGCCTTCGCCGCCTTCAACCGGCTGATTCCCGGCACCACCTACGAAGGCCGGCTCAACCGCGACCAGGGCCTGGAGGTACACGCCTTCAGCGACGCCGGCCAGCACCTCCACGCCATCTGGACGATCAACGGCCGCGCCGCCGCCCTGCCCGACCTGTACGAAGCGGCCGACCTTGCCCGCGCGCGCATCTTCGACCGCGACGGCGCCGAACTCAGCGGCAGTGCGGCGCTGGAAACCCGGCTCGCCACCCTGGTCGTCACCGAGCGGCCGCTCTACCTGCGCTGGCCGGCCAGCCATCGCCCCGCCCTGCGGCCGGACGCCAGCCTGCTGCCCGGCGTGGCCGTGCACGCGCACGGCGCAGGCCTGCTCTACTACTACCGCAACGGCGACTGGCACGGCATGGTGCGCGCCGCCGACGGCCTGGAAGCCGACGCGCTGATCCACGCCCTGCATCCCGACCACATCGGCGGCCCATCCCGCTCCGACACCCTGCGCCACGCGCGCAACGCCATCTGGACCGTGCCGGACCCGCGCGCCCCGGGCGGCAAGCTGGTCGTCAAGCAGCCGGTCAAGCACCACCTGCACAAGAAACTGCTCGACCGCCTCAAACCCTCCAAGGCACGCCGCAGCTGGAACGGCGCCTGCGAACTGCAGCGCCGCGGGCTGGGCACCGCCGCACCCGTGGCCTGGTTCGAACAGCGCAGCGGGCGCGACCTCACCCGCAACTGGTACGTGTGCGAACACGTGGACGGCCAACTCTCCGCAGGCAGCCTGTTCTCCGCCTATGCGCGGGGCGAAGCGCAGCATGCCGGCATCACGCCGGATGCCGCCTATCCTGCGCTCGCCGCATTCCTCCTGCGCCTGCACGCCAGCGGCGTCTTCTTCCGCGATCTCTCGGGCGGCAACATCCTGCTCCAGCCGCAGCCCGACGGCACGCTCGCCTTCAAGCTCATCGACACCGCCCGCATCCGCCTCTACCCGCAGGGCGTGCCGCTGCGCAGCCGCATGGCCGATCTCGCCCGCGCCTGCCACAAGCTGCACCCGGCCGGGCGCGAGGCCTTCATGGCCTGCTACCTGCAGGCCCTCGGCCGCCGCTTCACGCCCTGGCAGCGCGCCGGCTTCGCCCTCTACGACCTCAAGGCCGCCTTCAAGCGCCGCCTGCGCAAGACCCGCGCGTACAAGGCGCTCAAGCGCTGACCCTCGGTAACGCAACCTCGTCCCCGACGCCCCGTAGGTGCGGCCTTGGCCGCGATGCAGCGGCTGTTCCCCTTTAGGCCGCAATCGCGGCCAAGGCCGCTCCTGCAGGACCAAGGCATCGCCGCCGCGTCGAAGCGCCGGCGCGCCCCTGTTGCACACATGCAACAGGATTTGTCCGAATGCGCAGCTTTTGTCGCCGAAAGCTTGCGCCGTCACATGGGGGTTTGCAGAATCCCTCCAACTTCTCGTTAGAGAGGTCAACAGGACGCGGGAAACCGCGGCCTCCACTTCAAGCAAGAGGAGATTTACATGCAGAAGAAACTGATTGCGCTGGCTGTCGCTGGCCTGGTTTCCGCCCCGGCTTTCGCCCAGTCCAACGTGACCATCTACGGCATCGTCGACATGGGTTATCAGTACACCTCCGGTTCCGACACCCACAAGTCCCGCACCGGCCTGGACAGCGGCATGCAGTCCGGCAGCCGTATCGGCTTCCGCGGCACCGAAGACCTGGGCAACGGCCTGAAGGCTTCCTTCGTGCTGGAAGAGTCCATCGGCGTTGACGTCGGCTCCGGCGGCAACTACTCCCGCCAAGCATTCCTGGCCCTGTCCGGCAACTTCGGTACCGTCGCCGCCGGCCGTCAGTACACCCCGCAGTTCAACCTGGTTGGCGCGGTCGATCCGTTCGGCGTCGGCACCATCGGTGACGCGTTCGCCGGTCGTGGCGTCTGGTCCGCTGGCACCGTGAACGGTGGCCAGACCATCCGTCTGGACAACCTGCTGGCCTACGTGTCCCCGAACATGGGCGGCTTCACTGTTACCGCCGGCTACACTGCTGATGCCGACGGAAACGAGGCATCTGCTGTAAAGGGTGGCAAATCCGGCAACCTTAAGGTCTGGGCGATTTCCCCGGTGTACAACAACGGCCCCCTGATGGTTGGCCTGAACTATCACCGCGTGAAGGTGGACGCTGTTGGCGGCGCCACTCACCGCGTTGCCGACCTGGGCGCCACCTACGACTTCGGCGTGGTCAAGCTGGCCGCCATGTATGGCGCTAACAAGGTCAAGACCCCGGGCAACAGCGACTCCGAGAAGCAGTGGCTGGTCGGCGCAACCGTTCCGGTCAGCGAAGCCGGCAAGGTGCTCGTCTCCTATGCCCGCAACAAGTTCGACACCACTGGCTCTGATCAGAAGACCAGCAAGTGGGCTGTCGGTTACACCCACGACCTGTCCAAGCGCACCAACCTGTACGCCGTCTACGCTCGCATGAGCCAGAACAGCGCAGCCGAGGCCGCGCAGAAGTTTGCGGTGTATAACGACATCGGCGCCGGCAAGGCGAACTATCAGCGCGGCATGAACGTCGGCATCCGTCACCGCTTCTAATCGTCTTCCGACGATCCGAAACGGACAAAACGGGCGCCTCGGCGCCCGTTTTTCCGTGTACGCCCGAAATAGGGGACAGACCACGTTTTTGTGCCCCCGCTTTCCTACTGCACTACTCCAACAACGAGCCGCTGCTGTCGTTGGCCGGCTTTGGCGGCCTGCCCGGCTTGCCGGGCGTCACGCGCCGTCCCAGGGCGCGTGCAATTTCTGCGGCGAAACGTCCGTTGCCGAGGGTGTAGTTTCCATTGGTGGCAGCACGAATCTCGGAGAGGGTCTCGCGGTCTGGAGAGCGCGGGAGCAGAGTCCGGTAACGTTCGGCTCGCTCACCTGGTGTTGGCCCGAATGCGAGGTAGGTGTCGTGGGGTGACACCACGGGATCATTCACTCCAAGGGCGTTGGCCCGGTAGCTCGACCAGCGATAGGCAGCCGGCTGGCCCACCATACCCGCACGAACGGGGTTCAGCTCGATATAGTGCATGCAGCTGACGAGGTAGGCGTCGTCCTGGACCAAGCAGGATCGATACCGTCCTTCCCACAGGCTTCCGCTGCGGCGATATGTACGGTTCACATACTGAACGTAGCGCTGCCCGGGAAATCGCGGTCTGTCCCCGATTTACCGCCATTGACCCACCCTGTCAGCTCCAATAGAGTTCCGGGACGATCACCCCCTGACGCTGACCGGAGTACCGCCATGGGAGAAGCACAGCCGGCCGCCCCGCTGAACCGGGAAGCCTATCTGAGCTGGGAAGCCGAACAGGCTGAGAAGCACGAGTACCTTGCCGGCGAGGTGTTTGCGATGGTGGGCGTGCGGCGCGAGCATGCCCTTGTTGCTGGCGCACTACATTCGACGTTGCGCGCGCACCTGAAAGGCACCCCCTGCCAGGCGTTCATAGCCGACATGATGTTGTCCGTCGAAGCGGCAGACGCCTATTTCTACCCGGACGTGATGGTGACCTGCGACGAGCGCGACCGCCGTGCGGACCAGGCCATCGAGCATCCGGTGCTGGTGGTCGAGGTGCTCTCCGATTCGACGGCCGCTTACGATCGCGGCGCAAAATTCGCCGCCTACCGCAAACTGCCCAGCCTGCAGGAATATCTGCTGGTGGATGTGGACCAGCGGCGCCTGGAACTGTACCGCCGCGAGGCCGATCACTGGCTGTTCTTCGAGGCCGGGATGGACGGCACGCTGTCGCTGGAAAGCGTGGCGATGAAGCTTGGCGCGGTGGAGGCGTTCGAGGATCTGGCTTAGGCGGCGAGGCTGCCCACGCCGGTTCCCCTGGAGGAGCGGCCTTGGCCGCGATGCGCGCGTCAATGAAACAGCAGCCGCAATCGCGGCCAAGGCCGC
>JAUVWV010000152.1 GCA_030603925.1 Thauera sp.
CGCACCTACGCGCTGTCCTTCACCAATCCCTATTACACCGTCGACGGCGTCAGCCTGGGCTGGGATCTCTATCACCGCACCTACGATCCTTCCAGGTCCTACTCGGTGTCGCGATACAAGACCGTGTCGACCGGGGGCGGGCTGCGCATCGGTTACCCGATCGGCGAAGAGGATTCGATCAACTTCGGCGCCGCGGTGGATCGCACGGAAATCACGACCTACAGGGAGAGCACCCGGCAGTACAAGGACTTCTGCATCGACTTCGGCTGCAGCAACCCCAGCGGGGTGGGTACGGTCACTGTCGACAGCCTGGTGCTCTCCGCCGGCTGGGCGCGCGACGGGCGCGACAGCTTCATCTACCCGCGCAAGGGCGTCTATCAGAACCTGTACGCCGAGGTGGCCACGCCGCCGGGAGAGCTCCAGTACGTCAGGGCCGGTTACCAGTATCAGCACTGGTTCCCGATCGGCCGCGACTACGCCCTGATGCTCAATGGCGAGGTCGGCTGGGCCAAGGGCCTGGGCGGCAAGCCGATGCCCTTCTACAAGAACTACTATGTCGGCGGCCTCGGTTCGGTGCGCGGTTTCGAGCAGAGCTCGATCGGCCCGAAGGACGAAGCGGGCGATGCGCTCGGCGGCACGCGCAAGATCGTCGGCAACGCGGAGTTCTATTTCCCGCTGCCGGGTTCGGGTACCGACCGTTCCTTCCGCATGTCGGCCTTCCTCGATGCCGGCTACGTCTGGGGCGAGGATCGCAACGGGCGGCAGCAGAAAATGAACTTCAGCGACATGCGCTACAGTACCGGCCTGGCGTTCGCGTGGAATTCGCCCATCGGTCCGCTGAAGTTCAGCCTGGGCTTCCCGCTCAAGAAGGAAGACGGCGATGACACGCAGCGCTTCCAGTTCCAGTTGGGCTCGGTTTTTTGATCAGCGACATCCAGGTTTAGTTGGAGACACAAGTGAAAGTCCGTACCGTTTCCGTCCTCGCCGCCGCTCTGCTCGGTCTGACGGCGCACAGCGCGCTGGCCGAATCCAAGATCGGCTTCGTCAATTCCGACCGGGTCATGCGTGAAGCGGTCCCCGCGGTGCGCGCCCAGCAACGCCTTGAGAAGGAGTTCGAGCGCCGCGACCAGGAACTGCAACGCATGGCAGCCGATCTGCAGGCCATGCAGGAAGAACTCGAGCGTGGCGGTCTGACCATGTCGGAGAGCGACAGGCGCAACAAGGAGCGCGCGTTCAACGACCTCAACCGTGACTTCCAGCGCAAGCAGCGCGAGTTCCGCGAAGACCTCAACCAGCGGCGCAACGAGGAGCTCGCCACGGTGCTGGACAAGGCCAACGAGGCGGTGAAGAAGATCGCCGAGAGCGAGAAGTTCGACATCATCTTCCAGGAGGCGGTGTACTTCAGCCCGCGCATCGACATCACCGACAAGGTAATCAAGGTGTTGTCCGAAGGACGCTAGGCGGATCCCCCGTCAATGTTTCGACTCGATGAACTGGTCGCCCGTTTCGGCGGCGAGCTGATCGGCGACGGTGGCCTCGCGGTCGGCCGCGTCGCGACGCTCGATCAGGCCGGCGCGGGCGATCTGGCCTTTCTGGCCAACCGCAAGTACGTCGCGCGGCTCAAGGACTGCCGTGCTTCGGCAGTGATCGTCGCGCCCGACGCGCGCGACCTTACCGAGTTGCCGCGTATCGTCACCGCGGATCCGTACGCCTATTTCGCGCGGGTTGCGCAACTGTTCAACCCGCCACAGCTGCCGCCGCCCGGCGTGCATCGCGCAGCCACGGTGGAGGCCGACCTGCCGCCCTCGGTGAGCGTTGCAGCGGGTGCCAGCGTGGCCTCCGGCGCGCGCATCGGCGAGAACGTCGTCATCGGCCCGGGCTGCCACATCGGACGCGATGCGGTGATCGGGGCAGGCTCCTGGCTGCATGCCAATGTCACCATTTACCACGGCTGCGTGATCGGCGAGCGTTGCATCCTGCATGCCGGCGCAGTGATCGGCGCGGACGGTTTCGGCTTCGCGCGTGAGCGCGACGGCAGCTGGTTGAAGATCCCGCAGGTCGGGCGCGTGCTGATCGGCGACGATGTGGAGGTCGGTGCCAACACCACCATCGACCGCGGCGCGCTCGACGATACGGTGATCGGCAACGGCGTCAAGCTCGACAACCAGATCCAGATCGCGCACAACGTGCGCATCGGCGAACGCACCGCCGTGGCCGGCTGCGTGGGCATCGCAGGCAGCACCAGCATCGGGGCGCGCTGCATGATCGGCGGGCAGGCCGGCATCATCGGCCACCTCAGCATCGCCGATGACGTGGTGATCTCCGCAGGCACCCTGGTGACCAAGTCGATTCACCGCGCCGGCGTGTATACCGCCAACCTGCCGGTGCAGAACCACCCGGACTGGGTGAAGAATTTCGCGCATCTGCGCCACCTGGATGCCATGGTGGACAGAATTCGCGCCCTCGAACAACGCCTGGACAAGGCCAACTGAGCTGCAAACAGATGGATATCAACGAAATCCTGCAATACCTCCCGCATCGCTACCCCTTCCTGCTGGTGGACCGGGTGCTGGAGATCGAGGAGGGCAAGCGCATCCTGGCGCTGAAGAACGTCACCATGAACGAGCCCTTCTTCCCCGGTCACTTCCCCAACCACCCGGTGATGCCCGGCGTGCTGATCGTCGAGGCGATGGCGCAGGCCGCGGCGCTGCTGTCCTTCAAGACCATGGGGGTGAAGCCGGACGAGAACTCGGTGGTGCTGTTCGCCGGGATCGACAACGTGCGCTTCAAGCGCCAGGTGGTGCCGGGCGACCAGCTGATGTTCGACGTCGAGATCCTGCAGGGCAAGCGCAACATCTACAAGTACAAGGGCGTGGCGCGCGTCGGCGACCAGATCGCGACCGAGGCCGAACTCATGTGCGCGCTCAAGACCAAGTCATGATTCATCCGACCGCTATCGTCCATCCCGGCGCCCGCCTCGGTGCCGGCGTCGAGATCGGCCCGTACGCCATCGTCGGCGAGCATGTCGAGATCGGCGAGAACACCCGCATCGGCCCCCACGTGGTGATCGAGGGGCACACCCGCATCGGGCGCGACAACGAGATCTTCCAGTTCTGCTCGATCGGCGCCCAACCGCAGGACAAGAAGTACGACGCCGAGCCGACCCGCCTGGAGATCGGCGACCGCAACACCATCCGCGAGTTCTGCTCGTTCAACGTCGGCACCAGCCAGGACGCCGGGGTGACCCGCGTCGGCGACGACAACTGGGTGATGGCCTACGTGCACGTGGCGCACGACTGCCAGGTGGGCAATCACACCATCTTCGCCAACAACGCCACGCTGGCCGGCCACGTGCATGTGGGCGACTGGGCGATCCTCGGCGGCTTTACCGGCGTGCATCAGTTCGTGCGCGTCGGCGCGCACAGCTTCTGCGGGGTAGGTACCGTACTGCTGCAGGATCTGCCGCCTTTCGTCACGGTGTCCGGCAATCCCGCCCAGCCGCATGGCATCAACAGCGAGGGGCTGAAGCGGCGGGGCTACTCCTCCGAGGCCATCATGGCGATCAAACGCGCCTACCGCGCGCTCTACCGCAGCGGCCTCAAGCTGGACGAGGCGCGCGAGAAGGTGGCCGAGATCGCCGCGGCGCAGGCCGAGGTCGAACCCTTCTCCGCCTTCATCGCCCACAGCAGCCGCGGCATCGTCCGCTGAGTTCGGCGCCGCCACGCGGCGGCGCCCATTGCGTCCCCAGTTTGCGTTTCCCGAGTTCCAGATGCCGCCGAGAATCGCCATGGTTGCCGGAGAAGCCTCCGGCGATCTGCTCGCAAGCCACCTGATCCGCGCCATCCGGCGGGAATTGCCCGAGGCCGAGTTCTTCGGCATCGGCGGTCCCAAGATGCAGGCGGAGGGCTTCGACGCGCTGTGGCCCTGCGAGTTGCTCGCCGTGCATGGCTACGTCGATGCGCTCAAGCGCTACCGCGAACTGTCGGGCATCCGCCGGGAGCTGCTGGCGCGCATCCGCCGCGAGCGTCCGGCCGCATTCATCGGCGTCGATGCCCCGGACTTCAATCTCTGGCTGGAAGGCCGGGTGAAGGCCGCGGGGATGCCCGCCATCCACTTCGTCAGCCCGTCGATCTGGGCGTGGCGGGGCGGGCGCATCCACAAGATCGCGCGCTCGGTGTCGCACATGCTGTGCCTGTTTCCCTTCGAGCCGGAACTGTACGAGAAGGCCGGCGTGCCGGTGAGCTATGTCGGTCATCCGCTGGCCGACGTGTTCCCGCTGCAGCCGGACCGCGCTGCCGCGCGCGAGATGCTCGATCTGCCCGCTGCCGGGCGGGTGGTCGCAATGTTGCCGGGCAGTCGGCAGTCCGAAGTGCGCAATCTGGCCGACACCTTCATTGCCACCGCCCGCATCCTGCACCGCCTGCACCCGGAGGCGGTCTTCCTGGTTCCGCTTGCGACGCGCGAGACCCGCCTGCTGTTCGAGGAGGCCATCCGTCGCAACGACGCCGCCGAGCTGCCGATCCGCATGCTGTTCGGTCACGCGGTGGATGCCATGACGGCGGCCGACGCGGTGCTGGTGGCCAGCGGCACCGCCAGCCTGGAGGCTGCCCTGCTCAAGCGCCCGATGGTGATCAGCTACCGCATCGGCAAGTGGCAGTACCGCCTGATGAAGCGCATGGCCTACCTGCCCTGGGTGGGCCTGCCGAACATCCTGTGCGGCGAATCGATGGTGCCCGAACTGCTGCAGGACGACGCCACCCCGGAGAAACTCGCCGAAGCGCTCGACCATTGGCTGACCGATCCGGCGGCCTGCGCTGTGCTCGCAAGCCGCTTTACCGAGCTGCATCACAGCCTGCGGCAGAACACCGCGCAGAAGGCTGCCGCGGCGATCCTTCCATACCTGGGCAGTCGCGCAGCATGCGCCCCGCAAGCGGCCCGCTGATCTGCGGCGTGGATGAGGCCGGGCGCGGGCCGCTGTGCGGACCGGTGGTCGCCGCGGCAGTGATCCTCGATCCGCAGCGCCCGATCGCCGGACTGGCCGACTCGAAGAAGCTCAGCGAGAAGGCGCGCGACCGGCTCGCGCCGCTGATCCGCGAACAGGCCCTGGCCTGGGCGGTGGCCGAGGCCAGCGTCGAGGAGATCGACCGGCTCAACATCCTGCACGCCACCATGCTGGCCATGCGCCGGGCGGTGGAAGCGCTCGCGCAGCGCCCGGACGAAGTGCTGGTGGACGGCAACCGCTGCCCCCAACTTGCGCTGCCCGTGCGGGCCATCGTCAAGGGGGACGCACTGGAACCAGCCATCTCCGCCGCATCCATCCTCGCCAAGACGGCGCGCGATGCCGGCATGCTTGCGCTCGATGCCGCCTACCCGCAGTATGGACTGGCCGCGCACAAGGGCTACCCGACCGCGGCGCACCTGGCCGCACTGCGCCGCCACGGCGTGGCCGACTTCTACCGGCGCAGTTTCGCGCCGGTGCGCGCGATCCTGGCCAACCCGCCGCTGTGGACCGAGGAGGAAGGATGAGCCTGCATCACCTGATGCTGTTCCTGCATGTGCTGGGGGTTGCCGTCTGGGTGGGCGGCATGGCCTTCGCGTGGGGCTGTTTGCGCCCGGCCGCGCTGGCCTTGCCGCCGGCGCAACGCCTGCCCCTGTGGGCCGCAAGTCTGGCGCGCTTTTTCCCGCTGGTCTGGGCGGCAATCGCACTGATCCTGCTGTCCGGCTTCTACATGTTGTTCGAAGTCGGCTTTGCGGGTGCCCCGCGGGCCTGGCACGTCATGCTGCTCACCGGCCTGGTGATGGTAGCGGTGTTCGCCAGCATCTGGTTCGGCCCGTGGCGCCGTCTGCTCCATGCCGTGCAGCGCGAGGACTGGGCCGTTGCGGCGCTGGCGCTTGGCGCCATCCGCCAGCGGGTCGGCTTCAATCTCGCGCTGGGCATCCTGACCATCGCCATTGCCACGCTCGGCCTCGGGCTGTGACACCGCCGATGAAGGCGATTTCCTCGCGCGACAATCCGGCGGTGCGCCGCCTGCATGCGCTGGCCGGTTCGGCGCGCGAGCGGCGCAAGTACGGTGAAACCGTGCTCGATGGGGCGCATCTGGTGCAGGCGGCGCTGCAGGCCGGCTGGCCGCTCAAGGAACTGGTGGTCAGCGACCAGGGGCTGGCACGCGAGGAGATCCGTGGCCTGCTCGGGCGCTGCGACACGCTGCCGGTGCTGCATCTATCCGACGGCCTGTTCGCCCACGTCAGTCCGGTCGAGAGCCCGTCCGGCCTGCTCGCGGTGATCGAGCTGCCCGCGCCGCCGCCCGTACTGCCCCTGGCCGACAGCGTGGTGCTGCTCGACGGCGTTCAGGACGCCGGCAATCTCGGCACCATCCTGCGTACCGCGGCAGCGGCCGGCATTGCGGATGTGCTGCTCACCACCGGCTGTGCGCAGGCCTGGGCGCCGCGCGTGCTGCGCGCCGGCATGGGCGCGCACTTCGTGCTGCGTATCCACGAACGCTGCGACCCCGTTGCGCGCCTGGCGGGCTTTTCGGGCCCGCTGCTCGCCACTGCGCTGGCACCGCAGGCGCGCGAGCTGTACGCCGTCGATCTGGACTGCCCGGTGGCCTGGCTGTTCGGCGCCGAAGGGCAGGGCCTGTCGCCCGAGGTCGCGGCGCTCGCCACCGACAGCATCATCATCCCGATGCCCGGCGCGATCGAATCGCTCAACGTGGGCAGCGCCGTGGCGATCTGCCTGTTCGAGCAACTCCGCCAGCGCAGGGCATGAGCCCGCCCCGCATCCGCCGAACACCCTATTGACATCCGCGGACATGAGCGCAGAATCTTGCGGCTTGTCCAGCGGGCTGCGGCCCGCGGGCCTACGGTCGACTTCATGCACCCGTCGAGGAGACTCCACAGCGCAGGTACGGCACCGATCTACACCGAGGAGACAAAATGACCGCGATTTTCGCCAAGACCCGCAAAGGGCAGGAAGAAATCGAACAGCGCAGCGGCGGGCTCGGCCCGCGCGCACGCAGATTGCTGATTCTATTCGACGGCAAACGGCCGCTGGACGAAGTCCGCGCGCTGATGCCCGATCCCAAACTCGACGAAACCCTGGAGCTGCTGCTGCAGGACGCGTATGTCGAACAGCTGGGCGCCAGCAGCGCGCCTGCCGAACCCGAGCCCAAAGCGGCCCCCGCCAGCGCGTCGGCCGAAAGCGAGGGCGCCAAGGCCCCGGTGGATCCCAAGCAGCTGGAGATGGCGCGCAACTTCATGCTCAACTCGCTGCGCACCTTCAACGGCCCCTACGGCAACATCGATCTGATGACGCGGATCAACGACAGTCGCAGCGCTGCCGACCTGCATGCGCTGGTGGATGACTGGTTCGACTCGATCTCGCTGACCAAGATGGGCAAACTGCGCGCCATCGAACTCAAGGGACGGCTGCTGGCCGTACTCTGAGACGGTCCCGTCCGTCCTGCAGTGGGGTGTGCGCCCGCGTGCGGATGCCTACGCCTTTGTCGCCGGCAGCGTCAGCGTGCGGCCCGCCGCGGCCGCGTCGCCGTCCGCGCGATAGGCGATCACGCCGAGCAGCGGGGCCGGCAGGCGTTCCTGCAGGCAGGCGAGGTTCTCCGCGACGCGCAGCATCTGCGGGTCGATGCGGTTGGCGATCCAGCCGGCCAGCGGCAGGCCGCGTGCCCGAACGGCCTCGGCGCTGAGCAGGGCGTGGTTGATGCAGCCCAGGCGCATGCCCACCACCAGGATCACCGGCAGGGCCAGATCGCGCGCGAGCGCCGCCATGTCGTAGTCGGCGTCGAGCGGCACGCAGAACCCGCCGGCACCTTCCACGAACACGCAGTCGGCCTGCGCACGCAGGCTGGCGAGTGCGCCCGCGATGCGTGCCGGATCGATGCGCACGCCTTCTTCCTGCGCGGCGATGTGCGGGGCGATCGGGCTCTTCAGGCAATAGGGATTGAGCAGATCGAGCCCCGGATCGAAGCTGCCGGCCGCCTGCAGGCGCAGCGCGTCCTCGTTGGCCAGGCGGCCATCCCGTAGTTCTGCGCCCGCGGCCACCGGCTTCATCGCCAGCGCACGCAGGCCGTGCGCGCGCGCGGCGTGCAGCAGGGCGCAGGTGGCGAAGGTCTTGCCGACCTCGGTGTCCGTTCCGGTGAC
>JAUVWV010000234.1 GCA_030603925.1 Thauera sp.
ATGGGGAAGAACGGTTTGCTCATGCGATTGCAAAGGCGATTGCTGCTGCTCGGACAGGGGGGGCTGTTGCAACCACTGGACAACTTGCCGCGCTCGTGGAAAAAGCGGTCCGTACACGCGAGCCGGGTCAACACCCGGCGACGCGCAGCTTTCAGGCTCTACGGATTTTCATCAATCAGGAGCTCGAAGAGCTGAGCGCGGCCTTGCCGCAGGCGGTGGCGCGGCTCAGGCCGGACGGCCGCCTGGTGGTGATCAGTTTCCATTCGCTCGAGGACCGCATCGTCAAGCGCTTCATGCGCGACCACGCACGGCCCGACAGCCTGCCCGCCCGTCTGCCCCTGCGTGCCGATCAGCTGCCCAGCCCGCGCCTGGCGCTGGTGGGCAAGGCGGTGCGGCCTGCCGCCGCGGAGGTCGCGGCCAATCCGCGCGCGCGCAGCGCGGTGATGCGCGTGGCGCGCCGGACGGAGGCCGCATGATCCGGCTCGACGCCTTCTTTCTCGCCCTGGTGGTGGCCAGCGCGCTCGGCGTGGTGGCCGCCCAGCACCAGGCGCGCAAGCTGTTCTCCGAACTGGAGCGCGAGCAGGCGCGTGCGCGCGGTCTGGAAGTGGAGTGGGGGCAGCTGCAACTCGAGCAGAGCACCTGGGCCGGGCATGTGCGTGTGGAGCGCATGGCGCGCGATGCGCTGGGCATGCGTGCGCCCGCGCCCGGTCAGCTCATCGTGGTGGAGCCGCGGCGATGAAGAAGAAGGCCCAGCCGGTCACGCTCAACCACAATCCGCTGCTCAAGCGCGAGCTGCCCGCCTGGCGTGCGCGGCTGGTGCTGGTGGGGCTGCTCGGCTGCTCGCTGGCCCTCGTTGCGCGGGCGGCCTGGCTGCAGGGCTTCAACAACGAGTTCCTGCAGGCCAAGGGCGAATCGCGCTACGCGCGCGTGCTCGAAGTGCCGGCCACGCGCGGGCGCATCACCGACCGCAATGGCGACATCCTCGCGGTGAGCACGCCGGTACGCTCGATCTGGGCGATCCCCGCCGATGCGGCCCGCCTGTCGCCGGCCGATGCGCGCACCCTCGCCGGTCTGCTGGAGATGAACGTGGGCGACCTCAACGCGCGGCTCGGCAGCGCGCGCGACTTCGTCTATCTGCGCCGCCAGCTCTCGCCCGAGCAGGCCGAGCGCATCGCCGCGCTGAAGCTGCCCGGCATCCATCAGCAGCAGGAGTACCGGCGCTACTACCCGGGTGGCGAGATGATGTCCCACATCCTCGGATTCACCGGGGTGGACGACCGCGGCCAGGAAGGCATCGAGCTTGCGTTCGAGCAGCGCCTGGCCGGCAAGCCCGGTTCACGCCGGGTGATCAAGGACCGCCGCGGCGAGATCATCGAGGACGTCGAGTCGATCCGCCTGCCGCGCGATGGCGAAGACCTGGCGCTGTCCATCGACGGCAAGATCCAGTACCTGGCCTATTCGGCGCTGCGCGATGCGATCCAGAAGCACAAGGCCAAGGCCGGCGCCGTGGTGGTGCTCGATGCGCAGACCGGGGAAGTGCTGGCACTGGCCAATGCGCCTACCTACAATCCCAATAACCGGGCCAATCTCACCGGTGCGCAGCTGCGCAACCGGGTGATCACCGATACCTTCGAGCCCGGTTCGACGATGAAGCCCTTCGTGGCCGCGCTCGCGCTGGAGCGCGGCAAGATGACTGCCGAAACCCGCATCGACACCCAGCAGGGCCGCATGACCATCGGCCGGGCGACGATCACCGATACTTCGCGCCATGCCATGCTGAGCGTGGCCGAAGTGGTGCAGAAGTCCTCCAACGTCGGTACCGTGAAGATGGCGATGGCGTTCAGCCCGGACGAGATGTGGGCGTTCTACGACGCGCTGGGCTTCGGTGCGCCGCTCGGTCTGGGCTTCCCCGGCGAAGCCTCCGGGCGGCTGCGCAATCCCAAGACCTGGCGGCCGATCGAGCAGGCCACCATGTCCTACGGCCACGGCATGTCGGCCACGCTGATCCAGATTGCCCGCGCCTATCTGGTGTTCGCGCGTGATGGCGAACTGATGCCCGTATCCCTGGTGCGGACCGAAGGCCTGCCCAAGGCCGGCAAGCGCGTGCTGTCGCCCCAGGTTGCGCGCGAGCTGCGCACGATGCTGGAGATGGCGGCCGGCCCCGGCGGTACCGCGCCGCGCGCGCAGATCGCCGGCTATCGCGTGGCGGGCAAGACCGGTACCGCACACAAGCTGGAAGGCGGGCGCTACACCAACAAGTATGTGTCGTCCTTCGTCGGTTTCGCACCGGTCTCCAGTCCGCGCCTGATCGTCGCGGTGATGATCGACGAACCGTCCGCCGGCCAGCACTACGGCGGTGCGGTCGCCGCGCCCGTGTTCGCCCGCATCACCGAAAGCGCCCTGCGTGCGCTGGGCGTGTCGCCCGATGCGCCGCTCGCACCGTTGCAGCTGGCGCGCCCCGCTCCGGCTGGCGAAGCGTCCGCTGCACGGGAGGCGATGTGAGCGCCGCCGCTGCCGCCCGTCTTCTCGCGGCGCTGCGCCAGGCGGGCGTTGTGCCGCGCGGCATCGCCGCCGATTCGCGCAAGGTCGGCGCCGGCGACGTGTTCGCCGCATGGCCGGGGGCGCGCGCCGACGGACGCCGCCATGTCGCCGATGCGGTGGGTCGCGGTGCCTGCGCCGTGCTGTGGGACGATGCCGACGGCTTCCGCCTCGACGAACCCGGTGTGCCGGCTCTCGCGGTGAGTGGTCTGCGCGAGCTTGCCGGCCACCTCGCACACGAGATCCACGGCCGCCCCTCCGAGGCGCTGTGGATGGCCGGGGTGACCGGCACCAACGGCAAGACCACGGTGAGCCAGTGGCTGGCCCGTGCGCAGGCTGCGCTGGGGGTGCGCTGCGGGGTGATCGGCACCCTGGGCTGCGGTTTTCCCGGCGAGCTGGTGGAAGGCCTGCACACCACCCCGGATGCGATCGAGGTGCATGGTCATCTGGCTGCCTTCCGTGCCGCCGGGGCGGAGGCCGCGGCGATGGAGGTGTCCTCCATCGGACTGGACCAGGGCCGCGTCAACGGCGTGTGCTTCGACGTGGCGATCTACACCAATCTGTCGCGCGACCATCTCGACGATCACGGCACCATGGAGGCCTATGCGGCCGCCAAGGCCCGCCTGTTCGAACTACCCGGCATCGGCGCTGCGGTGATCAACCTGGACGACGCCTTCGGCCTGACCCTGGCGCGCCGTCAGGTGGCGCGCGGGATGACGGTGATTGGCTACACCCGCGTACCGACCAATGCCACGGCGGTCCCCGGCGCCCGGGTGCTGATCGCCGACCGCCTGCAGCCGGGGCCTGGCGGATTGCGCTTCGCGCTGGAATGGGACGGCCGGCGCCACGAGCTGCAGGTGCGCATGGTTGCGCCCTTCAATGTCTCAAACCTGCTGGCGGTGGCCGGTGCGCTACTGGCGCGCGGCGTGGCCGCGCAGGAAGTCGTTGCCGCGGTCGCCCGTCTCACCCCGCCGGAAGGGCGCATGCAGCTGCTTGGCGGTGTGGGCGAGCCGCTGGTGGTGATCGACTACGCCCATTCGCCCGACGCCCTGGCGAAGGTGCTGGAGGCGGTGCGCGACACCGCCGCGAATCGCGGCGGACGGGTGATCTGCGTGTTCGGTTGCGGTGGCGACCGCGACGCCGGCAAGCGTCCGTTGATGGGCGAGGTGGTCAGCCAGTTGGCCGACCGGGTCGTCATCACCAGCGACAATCCGCGCAGCGAGGATCCGCTGCGCATCATCGAGGCGATTGCCGCCGGCGCCCGGGCGGACGTCGACCGGGTGGTCGACCGTGCCCAGGCGATTGCCCTGGCCGTCACCGAGGCCACCGCCGACGATGTCGTGGTGCTGGCCGGCAAGGGGCACGAACCCTACCAGGAAGTGCTCGGCCAGCGTATTCCGTTTTCCGATCTCGAACAGGCCCGCATCGCTCTGCGGGCCTGGAACCGCAAGCAGGGGGTGGGCGCATGATGAGCCTGCAGGACGCGGCCCGCGCCTTGGCGGCCCGCGCAACCGGGGTGGCCCGTTTCAGCCACGTCGGCACAGATAGCCGCAATATCCGTGCGGGGCAGCTCTTCGTCGCGCTGCGCGGCGAACGTTTCGACGGCCACGATTTCGTCGCCGCCGCAGCCGAGGGCGGCGCCGTGGCCGCCCTGGTCGATGCCCGCTGGGCCGCGCAGCACGATCCGGCACCCCTGCCGCTGCTGGTTGTGGAGGACACGCGCCTGGCGCTCGGCCGCCTCGCCGCGCACTGGCGTGCCGGTTTCGACCTGCAGGTGGTCGGCGTGACCGGCAGCACCGGCAAGACCACGGTGAAGGATATGTGCGCCGCGATCCTCGGTGCGCAGGCTGCGCTGGACGGCGCCGGCGCCGATGCGGTGCTGGCCACCGCGGGCAATGTGAACAACGACAACGGCCAGCCGCTGACCCTGCTCGAACTGCGCGCGCATCATCGCGCGGCGGTGATCGAGATGGGCATGAACAATCCCGGCGAGATCGCCTATCTGACGCATATCGCGCGCCCGACCGTGGCCATCGTCAACAACGCACAACGCGCCCACCTGCAGGGCATGGGCAGCGTGGCCGAGGTGGCACGCGAGAAGGGCACGATCTACGAAGGTCTGGGCAGCTCGGGGGTCGCGGTGGTGAATGCGGACGATCCGCATGCGGCCTACTGGCGCGAGCTGAACGCCGGCCGGCGGGTGGTGGCCTTCGCCTTGCAGCACCCGGCCGACGTGGTCGGCCAGTGCACCCAGCACGGCCTGGGCTGCCGGCTGGAACTCACCACCCCGCAGGGCGTGCGTACGGTCGACCTGCAGGTGCCCGGCGAGCACAACGCGCGCAATGCAGTGGGCGCCGCGGCCGCCTGCCTGGCCGCCGGCGCCTCGCTGGACGCGGTGGTAGCCGGCCTGGCCGGCTATGCAGGTACGCGCGGGCGCCTGCAGCGGCGCGCGGCGCTGAACGGCGCGACCCTGCTCGACGATACCTACAACGCCAACCCCGACTCGGTGCGTGCCGGCATCGACGTCCTGGCGGCCACCCCGGGGCGCAAGATCCTGGTGCTGGGCGACATGGGCGAGATCGGCCAGACCAGCGCCCAGGTGCATGACGAGATCGGCGGCTATGCCAAGAGCAAAGGGGTGGATGCCCTGTTCGCGCTCGGCGAGAGGAGCGCGGTGGCGGCGCGCAACTTCGGCGAAGGCGGCACGCATTTCGCCAGCGTGGACGCGCTGCTCGCCGCGCTTGCCGGAGAACTCGACGGCGATACCGTGGTGCTGGTCACGGGTTCGCGCTTAATGCGCTTGGAGCGCGTCGCCGACCGCGTCGCGCTGCCGCCCGATGCGTCAGGAAAACCGGAATACAGACACGATGCTGC
>JAUVWV010000208.1 GCA_030603925.1 Thauera sp.
CATCGGTGTGCAGCCGTGGGAAAAGAACATGGTTTCCAAGGTCGAGAAGGCGATCCGCGACTGCGACCTGGGGCTGAATCCGGCCTCGCAGGGCGAGCTGATCCGCGTGCCGATGCCCGCGCTCACCGAGGAACGCCGGCGCGATCTGACCAAGGTCGTGCGTCACGAAGGCGAGACCGCCAAGGTTGCGGTGCGCAACCTGCGGCGCGATGCCAATCAGCAACTCAAGGACGCGGTCAAGGACAAGCTCATCAGCGAAGACGAAGAGCGCCGCGCCGAGGACGAGATCCAGAAGCTCACCGACCGTGCGGTGGTCGAGATCGACAAGCTGCTTGCCCAGAAGGAACAGGAGCTGATGCAGATCTGATCCGCAAGGGTCGCCTGCATCGGACGTTCCGTTCCAAGGTCGCAGCCTAGATGGCGGACTTGCCCTTCACCAGTTCCACCCGGTCCATCCCGGAGGTGTCCGCCGTGCCGCGCCACATCGCCATCATCATGGATGGCAATGGCCGCTGGGCGCGCAAGCGCCTGATGCCGCGGGTCGCCGGGCACAGCCGCGGCGTCGAGGCGGTGCGCGGCGTGATCCGTGCCTGCATGGAGCGCGGCGTCTCCTATCTCACCCTGTTCGCCTTCAGTTCGGAGAACTGGCGCCGTCCGGCGGACGAGGTGTCCTTCCTCATGCAGTTGTTCATGAAATCCCTGCAGAAGGAAGTCGACCGCCTGCACCAGAACGGCATCCGCTTCCGCGTGATCGGCGACCTGTCGCGCTTCGAGCCGCGGCTGGTCGAGCTGATCCGCAATGCGGAGGCGCTTACCGCGGGCAACGAACGCCTCACCCTTACCGTCGCAGCGAACTATGGCGGGCGCTGGGACATCATGCAGGCGGTCAATCGGCTGGTGCGCAAGCATCCCGGACAGGCGGAGGCATTCTCGGAGGACGATCTCGCGGCCGAGCTGGCGATGAGTTACGCCCCCGAGCCGGATCTGTTCATCCGCACCGGGGGCGAACAGCGCATCAGCAACTTCCTGCTCTGGCAGCTGGCCTACGCGGAGCTCCATTTCACCGATACCCTCTGGCCGGATTTCGACGATGCTGCGCTCGATGCGGCGATCGCCTCCTATCGCAAGCGCGAACGGCGCTTCGGACGGACCAGCGAGCAGTTGCAGCAGGGTGGGTCGGCTGTCGACAAAGCGGGCGGCCATGCTTAGGACGCGGATCATCACCGCGTTGCTGCTGTTGGTGGCGCTGCTCGGTGCCGTCTTCTATCTGCCGCCAGCGGGCTGGCTGCTGCTGTGCTGCGCGGTGTGCGGCGCGGCTGCCTGGGAGTGGGGTGGCCTGACGGGCATCGGCGGCGTTCCGCGCGTCGTGCTTGCCGTGCTGCTCGCCCTGGCCGGCCTGGTGGTCGGTGGGGGTGTCGGGCTGGGTGGGGAGGTGGCCTCGACGCCCTATCCGCTGCTCGCCCTGTATGCACTGAGCGGTGCGTTCTGGCTGGTCGTGGTGCCGCTCTGGTTGCGTCGCAAGTGGCGCGTGAGCGGCCTGCCGGCGGCCGTTGCGATCGGGGTCATCGTGCTGCTGCCGCCCGCCCTGGCGCTGGCCCACCTGCGCCAGTTCGGTCCCTGGGTGCTGCTTGCCGCGCTGGCGATCTGCTGGGTGGCGGACATTGCGGCGTATTTCTCCGGACGCGCCTTCGGTCGTCGCAAGCTCGCGCCGGCAATCAGCCCGGGCAAGTCCTGGGAGGGCGTTTACGGCGCAGTCGCCGGCGTGCTGGTGTATGGCGCGCTAGCCAACTGGCTGCTCTTCGCCCCCGCATTCTCTCCGCTCGGCGCGCTGCTGTTCGTGCTTGCGCTGACCGGTATCACCGCGGTGAGCGTGATGGGCGATCTGTTCGAGTCGCTGCTCAAGCGCCAGGCCGGCATCAAGGACAGCGGCACGCTGTTGCCCGGCCACGGCGGGATTCTCGATCGCATCGACAGTCTCACTTCCACCCTGCCGCTGGTCGGTCTGGCGGCGCTCTGGTTTGCCCGCTGATTCATGACCTCTTCCGTCCAGCGCATTACCGTACTCGGCGCCACCGGCTCCATCGGCATGTCCACGCTCGATGTCGTCGCCCGCCATCCGGAGCGTTTCGAGATCTTCGCGCTCACGGCGCAACGCCAGGTCGACCGCCTGTTCGAACAGTGCCTGCAGTTCGCGCCGCGTTATGCGGTACTGGGCGAGGAGAGCACCGCGGCCACCTTGCGCGGGCGCCTGCGCGAGGCCGGCTGTCGCACCGAGGTGTTCAGCGGCCTCCACGCGCTCACTGAGGTCTGCGTCGATCCCGAGGTGGACGCGGTAATGGCGGCAATCGTCGGCGCGGCCGGCCTGCAGCCGACGCTTGCAGCGGCGCAGGCGGGCAAGAAGGTGCTGCTCGCCAACAAGGAAGCCCTGGTGCTGTCCGGCGCTCTGTTCATGGAGGCGGTGCGGGCAAGCGGGGCGCGCCTGCTGCCCATCGACAGCGAGCACAATGCGGTCTTCCAGGCCCTGCCCGGCGATTTCGACCGCAATCCTGCGGCAGCCGGCGTGCGCCGCATCCTGCTGACCGCCTCGGGCGGCCCCTTCCGCGAGGCCGCGCTGGCCGATCTGGAGGCAGTGACCCCCGAGCAGGCCTGCGCCCATCCGAACTGGGTGATGGGGCGCAAGATTTCGGTCGATTCGGCCACCATGATGAACAAGGGTCTCGAGGTCATCGAGGCGCACTGGCTGTTCGGCGCGCCGGCCGAACGGATCGAGGTGGTGGTGCATCCGCAGAGCGTGATCCATTCCATGGTCGAGTATGTGGATGGGTCGGTGCTCGCCCAGCTCGGCAATCCGGACATGCGCACGCCGATCGCCCACGCGCTGGCCTGGCCCGAACGGATCGAGGCGGGCGTGCGCTCGCTGGACCTGTTCGAGATCGCCCGTCTTACCTTCGAACGTCCCGATTTCGAGCGTTTTCCCTGTCTTGCACTGGCCTACCAGGCCCTGCGCAGCGAAGGCGCGGCGCCTGCGGTGCTCAACGCCGCCAACGAAGAAGCGGTGGCGGCCTTCCTCGATGGTCGCCTGGGCTATCGCCGCATTGCCGAGGTGATTGCCGCCTGCCTGGAACGCGCGCACGGCCTGTCGGTCGACTCCCTCGAGGCCATCATCGCCGCCGACGCCCGTGCGCGCGAGATGGCGCGTGAGGAAATCCGGACCCGCCAATGAATCTGCTGAACTACCTGATCCCGTTTGCCGCCGCGCTCGGCCTGCTGATCCTCATTCACGAGCTCGGCCACTACCTCGTGGCCCGCTGGTGCGGGGTGAAGGTGCTGCGTTTTTCCATCGGCTTCGGCAAACCGCTGCTCGCCTGGCGGGCCGGGCGCGACAACACCGAGTGGGTGCTGGCGGCGTTTCCGCTCGGCGGCTACGTGAAGATGCTCGACGAGCGCGAGGGCGAGGTGGCGGCCGGCGAGTTGCACCGCACCTTCAACCGGCAGTCCGTGTACCGGCGCTTCGCCATCGTGGCCGCCGGTCCGCTCGCCAACTTCCTGCTGGCCATCGTGCTGTACTGGGCCCTGTTCGTCGGTGGGGTCGAGGAACTGCGCCCGCGCCTGGCCCTGGTCGAGGGGCCGAGTGTCGCGGCCACCGCCGGGGTGCGCGACGGCGACCTGGTCACTGCAGTGGATGGTGAAGCGGTGCACAGCTGGCAGGAACTGCGCTGGGTGCTGTTGCGCCATGCGCTGGATGCGCGCGAGGTGGTGCTGAAGGTGCGCACGGCGGACGATGTGGAGGCCGTCCGTCCGCTGAATCTTGCCGGGATCGCGATCGACGACGACGAGGATCTGGTGGTCCGCATCGGCCTGCGGCCATGGCGCCCGCTGATCGATCCGGTGATCGGCCAGCTGGTGGCCGACGGTGCAGCGGCGCGTGCCGGTCTGCGCGAAGGCGACCGTTTCGTCGCACTCGGGGGCGAAGCGCTGACATCGTGGGGGGAACTGGTAGAGCGCGTGCGCGTGGCTGCCGGCCAGCCGCTGCCCGCGGTGATCGAACGCGGTGGCGCCCGCTTCGAGGTGACGCTGGTGCCGGATGCGGCCGAAGAGGGCGGCGAGCGGATCGGACGCATTGGCGTTGCGGTGGCGCGCCCGCCGCTCGACGACCGCGATTCGCTGTTCGCGGTGGTGCGTTACGGACCGATCGACGGACTTGCCAAGGCGATGCGCCAGACCTGGGAAACCAGCGTGCTGAGCCTGCGCATGATCGGCCGGATGATCACCGGCGACGTGTCGTGGAAGAACCTCTCCGGACCCGTGACGATCGCCGACTATGCGGGACAGACTGCCCAATTGGGATGGAGCCATTACCTCAAGTTCGTGGCCCTGATCAGCATCAGTCTGGGGGTGCTGAACCTGCTGCCCATTCCGGTTCTGGACGGTGGGCATTTGATGTACTATACGATCGAAATTTTGAAAGGCGGACCGGTTCCCGAGCGGATCATGGAGATCGGTCAGCAGATCGGCCTGGTGCTGCTCGCGATGCTCATGGCGTTCGCCTTCTACAACGACATATCCCGTCTCATTTCCGGTTGATACACGATGAAACGTAAGCTCCTTCCCGGGCTGATGGTGGCCCTGTTCGCGTCTGCGCCGGCGCTGGCCTTCGAGCCCTTCGTGGTCAAGGACATCCGGGTGGAGGGCATACAGCGCACCGAAGCGGGTACCGTGTTCAACTACCTGCCGGTCCGGGTTGGCGATACCTTCAACGAAGAACAGGCTGCAGAGGCGATCCGCGCGCTGTTCGCCACCGGTTTTTTTCGTGACGTCCGCATCGAGGTGGAGAACGACGTCCTGGTCGTGCTGATCGACGAGCGCCCGGCGATTGCGCAGATCGACTTCGTCGGCGTGAAGGAGTTCGACAAGGAGGCGCTGCGCAAGGGGCTGCGCGAAGTCGGCCTCGCCGAGGCGCGCATCTTCGACCGCTCGCTGGTCGAGCGCGCGGAGCAGGAACTCAAGCGCCAGTACCTGTCGCGCGGCAAGTATTCCGCGGTGATCACCACCACGGTCACGCCGCTCGAGCGCAACCGCGTGGCGGTGAACTTCTCTGTGGACGAGGGTGACGTCGCCAAGATCCGCCAGATCAGCATCATCGGCGCCAGTGCCTTCAAGGAATCCGAGCTGATCGGCCTGTTCCAGCTGCGCACCCCGGGCTGGCTGACCTGGTACACCAAGAACGACCAGTACTCCCGCCAGAAGCTCTCGGCCGACCTCGAGACGCTGCGTTCGCACTATCTCGACCGTGGCTATCTCGACTTCAACATCGACTCGACCCAGGTGTCGATCACCCCGGACAAGAAGGATATCTACATCACCGTCAGCATCACCGAAGGTGAGAAGTACACCGTTTCGAGCGTGCGCTACACCGGTGATCTGGTGCTCGACGAAGAGGCCTACCGCAAAGTGACGCGGGTGCGTCCGGGCGAGGTGTTCTCGCGCGAGAAGCTCACCGAGACCACCAAGGCCATTACCGATCTGCTGGGCAACGAAGGCTACGCCTTCGCCAACGTCAATGCGGCGCCCGAGGTGGACAAGGAGAAGCGCGAGGTCGATTTCACCATCATCGTCGACCCGGGCCGCAGGGTGTATGTACGGCGCATCAACGTCGGCGGCAACACCAAGACGCGCGACGAGGTGGTGCGCCGCGAGATGCGCCAGATGGAAGGCGCCTGGTACGACGCGGAGGCGATCAACCGTTCGCGCACGCGTGTCGACCGCCTCGGCTTCTTTGACGAAGTCGGCGTGGAGACCCCGCCGGTGCCCGGTACCACCGACCAGGTGGATGTGGACTTCACCGTCAAGGAGCGCGCCACCGGCAACCTGATGCTGGGCGCAGGCTTCTCCAGCTCCGAGAAGGTCACCCTGCAGGCCTCCATCTCGCAGCAGAACCTGTTCGGCAGCGGCAACGCGATGACGCTGGGGATGAACACCAGCAAGACCAGCCGCACCTACGCGCTGTCTTACTTCGATCCGTACTACACCATCGACGGCGTGAGCCAGGGATTCGACGTTTACAAGCGCGAAACCGACGCGTCGAGCCTGGCGGTCGGCCCCTATGCGACCGACGCGCTCGGCGGCGGGGTGAAGTTC
>JAUVWV010000231.1 GCA_030603925.1 Thauera sp.
GCAGAACAACGCCAACAACAACAACGAGGCCAGCAGCCAGCAGCCGGGGCACGAGTGGCTGGGCAACAACACCATCGCCCAGGCCGAAGGCGTTGCCAATCCGGTCGGCACCACCGCCGGGCGCAACCGCGACGAAGACCGCGTGCAGCTGCTCACCGCCCACTGGGTGATGGACCAGTAACCATGCACAGCGCGAACTCTTCGCTGCCCGGTGCCGCCGCGCTCGCCGCCCGGCGGCGCCGGGCATTGGCCGGCTGCGGCCTGGCGCTGGTCCTGCTGCTCGGCGGGCTGGCGGTGTTTGCCAACGGCCAGGCGCGCGACCGCGCGGCGCGCGTCGAGCTCGCCGGCGCCGAGGGCGATCTGGCCCAGGCGCGCGGCCGGCTGCAACTTGCAGAACGCCGCGTCGCGCTGGCCGAAGCCACGCTGAGCCTGCATGCGCGCGTCCGCGCGCTCGGACTCACCCCGGCAAACTGGGCCGAACGCCGCCTGGCGATCCGCGACCAGAGCCTGCCGCGCGACGACGCCAACGAGGTCCTGTTGGGCACCAGCCAGGGACGCGGACGCCTGTTCGTGGCCGACAGCTTCGAGCTGTCGGTGACCCGTTTCGACGAGGGCCTGTTCCACGCCCCGGCCGCCGGCGCGCATCCGCTGCGCATGTCGCTGCGCGGCACCGTCCTGTTCCGCGCGGGAGACACCGAATGAAGCCGGCCATGCCCGCCCTGCCCGTGTTTCACCTCGACGAGCGCTGGTTCGCGCTCGACGGCAACACCCTGCACCCCCTCGATGCCTACCCCGAGCTCGACGCCCCCGCGCTAATGATCAGCGATTTCGGGGCGGCACAGGCCGGCAGCATGGCGCTGGAAGGCAACGCCGCGGCGGCCGCCCCGCTGATCGAAAAACGCCTGCGCACCGAAGGTGTCGTGGATGGCGAAGCAAAGATCCTGCTCTCCCATCAGATCCGTGTGGGGCGCGGCTTCAAGGCCCTGTACACGGCCGTGCCGATGGCCGACTGGCAACGCCTGGGCAGCTGGAGCGAGAACGCCCGTGAACACTGCCTGGTAGTCCCCCTGCTGGCGGTGATGCGCCGCTTGTGCACGACGGGCCAGGCGGTGGTGGTGCGCAACGGCCGCCACCTGCGCTACCTGCATGCCGGGCGCAATGCCATCGCGTACGCCGAAACGCTGTCCTACAGCGAAAACCCCGATGACCTGGAAGCCGCTGCTGCGGCTCTCGGCAAGCGGGTGGCAGATGCCGCACGCAGCGGCGGGGCCCTGCCGACCGCGCGCTGGATTGCCGTCGAGACCGCCAGCGAAGCGGCCGAAAACACCCTCGCCGACGCCTTCGCGCAGGCCGCAGGAACGCCCGCCATCCTGGCGCCGCTGCAGCGCCTGCGCACCGCCGAAGGCGTGCAGCTGTTCTCCGCCCTGCCCACCCTGGTGGGCGCCGCCTCGGCCGCCGACACCGTTGCGGTGATGAGCCAGCGGATGATGTTTGCCGCCGAACGCGCCCTGCCCTGGGCCGCCGCCGCTGCGGCCGTGGCCGGCGCGGTACTGCTTGCGGTCGGCGGCATGGCGCATCTGGAGGCGACCTCGCGCATCGCCCAGGCCGACGCCGCGCGCGCCGAAGCGCGGCAGGTTGCGCAGCAGGCCGAACAGGTCGAACAACAGTTGCGCGTGCTCGGCGCCGCGCCGGTGGACACCCTGGCCTTCCTCGAGCGCCTGGCGCAGACCCACGGGCAGGAAGACGTGGTGGCGCTGCTGCGCGACCTGGCCGGGGCCGCCGGTGGCAGTGTGCGCATCCTGCGGGTGCGCTTCGACAATCCGGCCAGCGGCATCACCCTCGAAGGCGCCACCGACCATGGCGTGGCCGGCGGCGACCAACTGGCGCGCTTCGTCGCCCGGCTGCGCCAGCGCGGCTTCGTGGTCGAGGCGCTGGAGCCGGCCGGCGGCAGCCAGGCGTCGGGCGTGTTTTCGTACCTGCTCAAGCGCACCGACCCCACTCACGGAGACCGCACCTGATGAAGCACCTGCCTCTCTCCGCCCTGCTCGTCCTCGGCGTCGCAACCGCCGGCGGATTCTGGTTCAGCCCCGGCGCGTCGGGCCATCGCCTGCCGGGTGCCGCGGGCACCAGCCAGGACGGCGCACTGGCCGGCGTCGATGCCGAACTGGCCCGCGTGCAGCGCCTGCAGGCTCAGATCGAGCCGCTCGCAGCGGCCCTGAACCGCCACACCCTGCCGATCAGCAACCTGGTCGCTACCGCCCCGCGACCGGGCGAAGGCGGCACGGCCGGCGCCACCCAGCAGCCTGGCGAAGCGCTGATCAGCCTGCCGGAAGGCCCGCAGGAACGTCATCTGCACCTTGTGTACGCCAGCGACGGCTTCTACCGCGCCATCATCGACGGCCACTACGTGCGTGCGGGCGACCAGCTGCCGGACGGCGGGCGGGTCACCGCGATCGGACGCGGCGGCGTGGTGGTGCATGACGCCTTCGGGCGGCATGAACTGACCGTGCCCGACCCGCGCCCGCCGAAGGGCCCCAGTTCCGGAGGCATGAAATAGATGAACCGCATCCTCCCCTGGTTACTTGCCGGCCTGATCGGCGCTGCCGTCGGCGGCGCGGTGGTCTGGTTCACCCGTCCCGCAAGCCCGCCCGCCCCGCTGGCCACGCCCTCACCCGCAACGGCACCGGCCCAGGCCCCGGCGGCACCCGCCACCGGCACCCCGCCTGCCGCGCAGATGCCCACGGCACCGGCCGCGCCCCCGCCCTGGCTGACCGGCGAACCCGGCAGCACCGCACCGGCCCCTGCACCCGGCGGCGCGCCCCAGCCCGGCGCACCGGCCGACCCGCAGGCCATGGCCGCACTGCAGGAGAAGTTCTCCCGCCTGATCGAGGGCGGGCGCCAGCCCGCGCCGGCCGAGGTCGAAGCCCTGCTGGGCGAACTGGAGCGCGCGCAGGGTTCCAGCGTCGTGGGCGGCGTGCGCATCGACGTGCTGCGCAGCAACCTGGTCAAGTCGCAGCAGATGCAGGCGCTGGCCGAAGAGATCCAGCGCCTCGCCGAGCAGCCCGGCGGCCCCGACCAGCAGGCCATCCAGCGCAAGCTGGCTGAGCTGCAGAAGCTGCAGTCGGAACTGCGCCTCGACCTGATGGCGCCGCAGGCCCGATGACCCGCAACACGCGCCGCCACGGCGGTTTCACCCTCACCGAGCTGTCCATCGTGCTGGTGGTCATCGGCCTGCTCGCCGCCGCCTCGCTGGGCGCCTTCGCGAACCGCGACGGCCGGCGGATCGAGGCGAGCGCCGAGGCTGCGCGCATCGAGGCCGCGGTGGTCGCCTTCGCGCGCCTGCAGCACCGCCTGCCCTGCCCGGACACCAGCGCGGACGGGCGCGAGGGCAACGCGGCCGGGACCTGCCCGGCCGGCACGGAGACCGGTTGGGTGCCGTACGAGTCGCTCGGCCTGGCCAATCCAGCGGCCGCGCAGCGCGCGCGCTACCTGGTGTATCGCAATGGCGCCGCGGACGCCGACCTGGCGGTACTGGCCGAACGCACCGCGGACCTGCCGGGCACCACCGGGCACCTGTCGCGCAACGATCTGCTGGCGGCCCTGGCCAATGCCGCGGCCCAGCCCGTGGCGGCCGGGCGCGTGCACCTCACCGGAGACGGCGGCACCGAGGGCGCGGAAGACTGCGCCACGAACCGCCGCCTCCATCCGGCCTTCGCACTGATCCTGCCGGGCGAGGACCGCAACGGCAACGGCAGCGGGTTCGACGGGCTGCATGCCGCCCTGCCCGCCACCGGCGCCTGCATCGCCTCGCCGACCCGCGCGGCGAGCATTGACTATGACGACCATGTGCTTGCGCATGGCCTCACAACCCTGGCGGGCCACCTGCTTGCAGGCGGTCCCTGAAGACATGACTGGTCGAGATCGAAAGCCTATGAACAACACAACTCGCTCCAACCTACCGGGAGGCTCGCGCCTGGCTCGCGGACGCAACTTGCTGCTGCTGGCAGTGGCCGCATCGCTGCTTGCCGGGTGCGCGGCGAAGGCCCCGCGCAACAGTGTCAAGCACATGGGTGAAGTGGACCGCGACACCCTGGAGCAGATGACCCGCCAGCTGTCCGAGGAGTCCCGCAAACTGGCCGAGAATCACGACCTGCTGCGCGAACGCGTGGAGCGCATCGAGCCGCTGCCCGCGCTCGCGCCGCTGCCGCCGGCCTACGATCCGCTGGAAAACCGGGTGGTGTCGATCCGCATGTTCGAGGCCGATGTGGGCCAGTTGCTGTGGGCGATGGCCGACCAGCTCGGCATGAACCTGCTGATGGACCCGCAGGTGGTGGCCGTGCAGAAGCGCGCCAACCTGCACCTGAGCAACGTCTCGGCGCGCGAGGTGTTCCGCAACATCCTCGACGTGTTCGACCTGCACGGCGAGGTGCGCGGCAACACCCTGCAGGTCGGCCTGATGCAGGAGCGCGTGTTCGACCTGGATTTCCTCAACACCCGGATGAACGTGAACATCGCCTCCGGCGGCAACGTGTTCGGCTCCAACCAGAGCGGCGGTGGGGGCGGTGGCGGCGGTGGCGGCGGTTCCGAGGCGATCCGCGGCAACTTCTCGCTGTCGGGCGGCTCGGGCGACGATACCGGCGTGTTCCAGCAGCTGGAAGCCGCGCTCGAGCGCATCCTCGGTGAAGGCGGGCAGGGCGGACAAGGCGGCCAAGGGGCACAGGGCCCCGGCGCCCAGCGCAGCCCCGAGCTGCAGACCCGCTACGCGCTCAACCCGACCACCGGCACGCTGTTCGTCAGGGCGCGTCCCTCGCAGATCCGCTCGGTGGAGCAGATCGTCCAGCGCTATAAATCGGTGCTCAGCCGCCAGGTGCTGATCGAGGCGCAACTGCTCGACGTCGAGCTGTCCGACGGTTTCGAGTTCGGCGTGGACTGGAACCTGCTGCGCCGCTCGCTGGCCGCAACCTGGGGCAGCGGCGCCGTCGAACTGGGCGGCATGACCGCCCCGGCTTTCCCGAAGAACTCGCGCCTCCCCCTGCCCGCCCAGATCACCCTGCCGGCCCTGTCCGCCGGCGGCAGCAACGCCGGCAGCCGCGGCGGGCTGCTGCTCGGCAACGATTCCTTCGCCATGGCGGTGAACATGCTGCGCAGCTTCGGCTCGGTGCGCGTGCTCTCCAACCCCAGCATCCGCGCACGCAACGGCACCCCGGCCATGCTCAGCGTGGGCACCAACACGCGCTACGTCTCGCGCTCGACGGTCACCGTCACCAACCCGGGCGGCGGCGCCACCACGGCCTCTGCCGACGTCGAGACCGATGCGCTGTTCGCCGGCGTGGTGGTGGGCGTGGTGCCCTTCATCCGCGAGGAAGGCAGCGTGGAACTGCTGGTGCACCCGATGCAGACCGACGTCGACCCGAACAGCCTCGCGCTGGTGGAGGTCGCCAAGACCGCCGACGGCAGCAGCAAGGTCACCCTGCCGGTGGTCAACTTCAAGGGCATGACCACCA
>JAUVWV010000354.1 GCA_030603925.1 Thauera sp.
ATCTGCTGCGCGTGCGCGGCATGAGCATGCGCGACGCCGGCATCCTGGATGGCGACCTGATCGCGGTGCACCGCCAGAGCGAGGTGCGCAACGGCCAGATCGTCGTGGCGCGGGTGCAGGACGAGGTCACCGTGAAGACATTCCGGCGCAAGGGCCCATTGGTCGAACTGCTGCCCGCCAACCCCGATTACGAACCCATCGTGGTGGACATGCGCGAAGAGCCCCTGGCCATCGAAGGCATCATGGTCGGGCTGATCCGCCAGGACGGCAGCCATTGAACACCTTCTGAACATCAACGGCCCGATGCAGGCACACACATCATGGGAAGCCCGCTTGCGCTTGCCGGCCTGCCCCCCGGGCTGGTCTGGCAGGCCGACCGTCTCTCCGCCGGCAGCACCCCCGGCCTGCCCACCGGCTTCGCTGCGCTCGATGCGCAACTGCCCGGCGGCGGCTGGCCGCGCGGCGCGCTGATCGAACTGATCGCCGCACGCCCCGGCGTGGGCGAACTGTCCCTGCTGCTGCCGCTGCTGCGCACCACGCCCGAACATCACTGGCACGCCTGGATCGCTCCGCCCTTCCTGCCTTACGCCCCCGCCCTTGGTGCAGCCGGCGTACCGCTCGAACGCCTGCTGCTGATCCGTCCGGCCAGTGCCGCGGAGATCCTGTGGAGCACCCGCCAGGCCACCGCATCGGGAGCCTGCAGCGCCGTGCTCGCCTGGCCGGGGCGCATCGACAACGCCGGCCTGCGCCGCCTGCAACTGGCCGCCGAGGATTCCGCCACCCCGCTGTGCCTGTTCCGCCCGCCCGAGGCCGTCCGCCAACCCTCGCCCGCCGTGTTGCGCCTGCAGCTGGCCGCCCGTCCGGGGCGGCTGCTGGTGCACCTGCTCAAGCGCCGCGGCCCGGCCGCCGCACAGCCGGTGGAACTGACCCTGCCCGCGCGCCCGCTCGCCCCGCCCCTGCCACCCCCGGGTTCACATGCTCTGGTTCGCCCTGCTCCTGCCCGACCTGCCCTTGCAGGTCTTCACCCGCGGCACGCCTGACGCCGGCCTGCTGGCGGTCACCGAGGCCCATCCACGCCAGCGGGTGGTGGCTGCCACGGCCGCTGCGCGGGTGCTAGGCGTGGAAACCGGCGGCAGCGTGGCCGGCGCCCTGGCCATTGCCCCGGCCCTGCAGTTGCGCGCCCGCCAGCCAGCACTGGAAAGCGCCACCCTGGAGGAACTCGCCACCTGGGCGGAACGTTTCACCCCCCACCTCAGCATCGACCCGCCCGACGCGGTCCTGCTCGAAGTCTCTGCCAGCCTGCGCCTGTTCGGCGGCCCCATGGCCCTCGCCACGGCGATCCGCGACGCCCTGGCCGAACTCGGCCTGCAGGCCGGCATTGCCGCCGCCCCTACCCCGCTGGCCGCACGCTGGCTCGCACGCCACCGCCCCAGCGCCATCGTCCTGCATCACCCGGGCTGGCAGGACGAACTGGCCGATCTGCCGCTCACCGCACTGGCCGAGGCCGGCGTACCGCCCGACAGTCTCGTCCTGCTCCACGGCATTGGCGCCCGCACCCTCGCCGACGTGCTGCACCTGCCGCGCGCCGGACTGGCCCGTCGCCAGGCCAGCGCCGTCATCGACACCCTGGCCCGCGCACGCGCCGAACAAGCCGACCCCCGCCCCTGGTTCTCCGCACCGCTGCATTACCACGCACGCCTGGCCATGCCGACCCCCAGCGACAATACCGAGCCCCTGCTCTTTGCCGCGCGACGCCTGTTCGCCGGCCTGGCGGCCTGGCTGAGCACACGCCAGTGCGCGGTGGACCATTGCCGCCTGAGTCTTGAGCATGAATCGGCGCCACCGACCGTGCTCGACATCGTCACCGGCAGCCCCACCCGCGACGAATCACGCCTCGGCCTGCTCGCCCGTGAGCGGCTGGCTGCCCTTCCGCTGCCCGCCCCGGTCGACGCCCTGCGCCTGGACAGCGGCCTGCCGGTCGGCCTCGCGCCGAAATCCGGCGATCTCTTCGGCGACCCCGACAGCGCCCGCGAGAATGCCGCCCTGCTGTTCGAACGCCTGCGCGCCCGCCTCGGCAACAGCGCCGTACTCGGCCTGCGCGCTTACCCGGACCACCGCCCGGAACGGGCCTGGCGCCCGGCCCCGCCCGGCAGGCGCCCGCCCCGCCCAATGTCCCCGCCGTCCGGCCAGCAAAGGCCGCTTTGGCTGCTGGCAGAACCCACACCCCTGCCCAGGCACACCCGCCTCACCCTGCTGGCCGGCCCGGAGCGCATCGAAAGCGGCTGGTGGGACGGCGATGAAGTCCGGCGCGACTACTACATCGCACAGGACCACACTGCGGCCCTGTGCTGGATCTTCCGCGCCCACGCTGCGCCGGAGCAGTGGTACCTGCACGGCTACTTCGGCTGATCAAACCCCTGTTTACCGGTAGAACCTGCGATAGCGGGCCTGACCGGCTCGGTTTCATCATCCTCGGGCACCAGCCTGCCCGAACGCCGCCAGCCGTAGATGTTGAGCGCAAATGCGATCCAGAAGCACCAGTAGATCGAGGAGAGCTGCCACGAATTCATCGGCCGGTTCTCGACGAGTGTGCTGTAGGGAAGAAAGGATTCCTTACCGCTTATCCATCCGACGAGCCAGGCAGCGCCGATCATCAAATGCAGCAGCAGCATCCAGCCGGCAATCAGCGTCGCCCACCAGGC
>JAUVWV010000311.1 GCA_030603925.1 Thauera sp.
GATGGTGGATTCGAACAGGGGAGTGCTCACGGTGACGGTACCGGTCGAGATAAAGGTGGAATTATAGCCGGGGCCGGCACTACAGCAGTGCATGACCCAGGGTGCGCAAGGCGATGCCCACCGCCGCGCCGGCCAGCGCCGGGCGCAGCACGCCGGCCACCCGCCGCCCGGCGGAGATCAGCACTGCCACGCCGGCCACGTCGAGCGGGTGGATGAGGAAGCCGGCGCTGCCGTTGAGCACCGCCACGCTGGCGCTGCCTTCGCGCAGCATCTCGTCCATCACCCCCATCATCGCGGTGCCGCCGGCGATGTACTTGGTCAGCGTGGGCAGGATCAAGGCGGGGTCGATGGCCAGTACGGCGAGCAGCGGGGTCAGCAGCGTGGTGAGCGCGTCGATGGCGCCGCTGGCGCGCAGCGCCATCACCGCGACCAGCGCCAGCACCAGCATCGGAATGGCGCCCACGGCGATCTTGAAGGCTTCCGCGCCGGCGCGGTTGATCACGTCGAGCACGCCCTTGGCATCGTCCGCGCTGCGGTGGTGCAGGGTCTCGTCCACCGGTCCTTCCACCGCCGACAGGTTGCGCCCGAATACATGCCAGGTGGCGGCCGCAGCGAGCAGGCCGCCGGCGAAGGAGAGTGCCACGGTGAGCGCGAAGTTCAGGCCCATCGCCGCCATCGGAAAGGTCACGTTGGCCTGCGCCATCGCCATCACCATCGCCAGGGTGGCCGCCAGGTGGCGGTCGGATGCGCCGCGCCCTTCCATCATGGTGAGCGTGGCCACCGGCGCGGCGAAACTGACGAAGTTGATCTGCAGCGCGGCGAATGCCCCGAGCCCGGTGAGGCCGGCCGGGCGCAGCAAGGGCGTGGCGCGCTGCACCACCCAGTCGATGACGCCGCGCGCTTCGAGCAGGCGCATCAGCGACAGCATCACCACCATGATGGGCAGCAGCACGAAGAGGGCCAGCTCGACGGCCGAGCGGCCGGCGCGCAGGATGATGTCGGTGAGCAGGTCCATCGAAGGCGGGGCGTGAATGCGATGCGACGCATGCTACCGTGCCGGCGTCCGGCGCACGAGTGACAGATGCGGTTCGCCCGACCGATACGCCGGCTTGCGCCGCAGCATGGCCATGGCTAAGGTGAGAAACGCAAACGTCATCGATGCGCGGGCTGCTCGGTGTGCCGGAGCCCGCCGGCAGGAGCACGAACGACATGGAAGGGAAGGCGATGGAGCGGTGTGCTGGCGTACTCCTGCTGTGGCTGCTGGCCGTCAGCCTGCCGGTGCCGGCGGCGCAGGCGTTACCGGCCTTGCGCATCGACCCCACGCAGGTCACCGTTTCGGGCATCTCCTCGGGCGCCTACATGGCGGTGCAGTTCGGTGTGGCCCACGCCGAGGTGGTCAGCGGGGTCGCCGCCACCGCCGGCGGGCCGTATTTCTGTGCCGGCGGCGATGCGCTCGGCGGAGCGGCGGTGGGACGAGTGATTGCGCGCTGCATGCAGGGCGACCCGGCCTATCCGGCGCGCCCGATCGGTGTTGACGAACGGCGCGCGATGGTCGCCGCGACCCGGCAATGGGCGGAGGAGGGCCGCATTGCGCCCCTCTCCGCACTTGCCGCGCAGCGCGTGTGGCTGTTCCACGGCTATAACGACGGCATCGTCAGGCGTGCGGTGGCCGACGCCTTGTTCGACTGGTACCGTGAGTTCGTGCCCGGGCAGCAGGTGTTCTACCGCAACGACATGAATGCGGCGCACGCGCAGATCAGCGCGACATGCACGCGCCCCGCGGCAGCCGATGGCGGAGCGGCATGCAATGCCTGCACACAGACCGGCGGGCAGTTCATCAACGCCTGCGCCGATCCCCTGAGCGGCAGGGCTTACGATGCGGCTGGCGCGGCCCTGCAGTTGTTTCACGGACCCTTGCTGCCGCCTGTCGATGCCGCCGGCGCGGGGGCGGTGCAGGCCTTCGATCAGCGTCCCTATGTGCGCCGTGGAGAACGCGAACGCTCACCCGTGCGCGTGGCGCTCGCCGACACCGGCTATCTGTACCTGCCGGCACGCTGCGCAGCGGGCGAGCCGTGCCGCCTGCACGTGGCCTTCCACGGCTGCCAGCAGCAGGCCGAGCGCATCGGGCTGGCCTTCGTCAACGGCGCGGGGTTCAACGAATGGGCGGCGGCCAACCGCATCGTCGTGCTCTATCCGCAGACGGTGGCGACCCGCGCCGTGCCCTTCACCCCCTACAACCCGCAGGGCTGCTGGGACTGGTGGGGCTACAACGACTTCTTCTTCGACTTTGCCGGACGTTATGCCACCCGCGAGGGGGTGCAGGTCGCCGCGGTGTGGCGCATGGTGCAGCGCCTGATGTCCGGGGGCGAAGGCCGCGTGGCGGCGGCGCGGTCGAGCGTGCCGGAACTGCTCCGCGTCGATGTTTCGGCGCGCGCCGTGGCCCTGAGCTGGGTGCCGGCGGCGGGTGCGGTGGCGTATCGCCTGCTGCGTCATGACGACGAGGCCGGTGGGGCTGCCGTCGAAACCATCGTGGACGCGCCGCCCTTCGTGGACCACGGGGTGCTGCCGGCGCGCAGCTACCGCTACCGCCTGCAGGCCCTCGCCGCCGACGGCGCAGCGGGTGAGGAATCGGCCGAGCTGGTGCTGCGCACGTCGCCCGAGGCGCCGCCTTGTGAGCCCTATTACTCGCTGGCGGCGGATCGTCCGGTGGATGCACGCAATCGCCCGAGCGCGGCGGTCTGCCCCTGAGAGGCTGTGAAAAAAATGCCGCACCTACTGCGCGAGCGCGCCTTGCCGCGAACGCCCGGACACGCTCTCGCTACGGCGCGGAATTTCTCACAGCCTCTGAGCGCGCGGTAAACGACAGACGCCCGCGCGGGCGCGGGCGTCATCGCTTGTGAGGCGGCGGTGCTCAGTCCATCGCCTCGTACAGCGGCAGGGTGAGGAACTCGGGGAAGTCGTCGGAGAGCGACATCTCTTCGAAGATCTTCGCGGCCTGGTCATAGGTGGCGGTGTCCTCGCCCTGGGCGGTAACGGTGGCCTTGACCTTGGCGAGTTCCTCGGGGATCAGCGCGCGCACCATCTCGGCGGTGACCTTGCGGCCGTCGTCGAGTTTGCCCTTCGGGCTCACCACCCACTGCCAGATCTGCGAACGCGAGATCTCCGCGGTGGCGGCGTCTTCCATCAGGTTGTGGATCGGCACGCAGCCGTTGCCGGCCAGCCAGGAGCCGAGGTAGTGGATGCCGACGTTGATGTTGTTGCGCACGCCCACTTCGGTGATCGGCTGCTCGGGCTGGAAGTTCATCCAGTCCTTGGGGCCGAAGCTGCCGGAGACCTGCTTGTCCCACTGGTTGGGGCGGTCGCCCAGCACCTTGACGAACTCTTCCATGGCGATGGAGACCAGGCCCGGGTGGGCCACCCAGCCGCCGTCGTAGCCGTCGTTGGCGTCGCGGGTCTTGTCGTGGCGGATGCCGGCCAGCGCCTTCTCGTTGGCGGCGGGGTCGTTCTTGATCGGGATCAGCGCGCTCATGC
>JAUVWV010000345.1 GCA_030603925.1 Thauera sp.
AAGATTCCGACCACCTCGAACTGGCGCACCCGCGGCAGCACCGCGGCCGGCGTCACCAGCCCCTGCGGGGCGATCAGCGTCACCTTGTCGCCCAGGTGCACGCGCAGGGCGAGCGCCAGGTCGCGCCCCAGTACGATGCCGAAGCGCCCGGCCGCCAGCCCTTCCAGGCTGCCGCTCTTCATGTAGCGAGCGAAGTCCGCGACGCGGTCCTCCTCGGCCGGCAGCACGCCGCGCACCACGGTGCCGCGCACCTCCTGGTCGAAGGACAGCATGCCCTGCTCCTGCACGTAGGGCGCCGCGGCCAGCACAGCGGGGTGCTGCTCGGCCTGGTCGGCCACACGCTGCCATGCCTCCAGCTCGCCGCCGAAGGTGCTCACCTGCACGTGCGAGGCCACGCCCAGGATGCGCGTGCGCAACTCCTCCTGGAAGCCGTTCATCACCGACAGCACCACGATCAGCGCGGCCACGCCCAGCCCGGTACCCAGCATGGACACCGCCGAGATGAAGGAAATGAAGCGGTTGCGCCCCTGCGCACGGCGGCGCGAGCGGGTGTAGCGCAAACCAACCAGGAATTCGTATCGCATCGAGCGCAACGCCCTTGTGCCCAAAGGGCGCCATTGTGCCGCAAGCCGGCGGGCAAGGGGTCGCCGCCCCGGCTTGTCTTTGTTTCTTCATTATTCTCTAATGGGTCGACACCCCGCAGAGCACACAAGGAGCGCGCAAATGCCACAGCCCCGCACCCGACGCATCCTGGCCACCCTCGCGGTCGCCGCCTCCGCCACGCTGGCCGGCACCGCCCAGGCGGACGAAGAGGCCATCAAGGTCGTCTACCACCTCAGCGAAGGCGTGCAGCAGGCCAGCCGCGCCATCGGCAACATCCGCAACCATCTCAATGCCGACCCGAGCGCAAAGATCGTCGTGGTCACCCACGGACCAGGCATCGACTTCCTGCTCGACGGCGCCGAGGACGCGCAGGGCCGCCCGTTTGCCGGATCGGTGGGCGAACTCGCCAACCGCGGCGTGCAGTTCCGGGTGTGCAACAACACCCTGACCGGACGCCGCATTCCGCCCGATCAGGTGGTGATGGAAGCCAGCGTGGTGCAGAGCGGCGTCGCCGAGGTCTCCCGCCTGCAGGCGCGCGAACGCTACGCCTACCTGCGCCCCTGACCCCCGTAGGAGCGGCCTCGGCCGCGATGCGGCGAAGGTTTCCCCGCAGGCCGCATCGCGGCCAAGGCCGCTCCCGCACCGCCCCGGCGGTTTCCCGCTCGTCGCGCGCCTGCCGCGGCTGCTAGACTTGCCGCCTTCCTGCGCCGCGCCCCCACCATGCACCTTCACCTCGTCCTGCCCGGCCTGTTGTGGCCCGGTGCGCAGACCGCCGGCCCCGCCGCCGGCCTGCCACTGCCCGCACTCGAACGCCTGCTCGGCCACGCCCGCCTGCGCAGCGACCCGCCGACCGGCGCACTGGCCTGGTTGCTGCGGCACTTCGCGCTGGATCCGCCCAGCGTTTCCCTGGCCGCCCTGCGCCGCCGCGGCGAGGACGGACCGACCGCCGATGCGGACGCCCCCTGGCTGTGCGCCGATCCGGTGAACCTGCGCTTCGCGCGCGAGCACCTGATCCTCGCCGACGCCGCCACGCTGGCGATCACGCCCGCCGAGGCCGGGGCGCTGGTCGGTGCGCTCAACGAACTCTTCGCCGATGTCGGCCGCTTCGAGGCAACCACCGCGGAGCGCTGGTACCTGCGCCCGCACACCCCGCCGCGCGCGCGCTTCGTGCCGCTTGCCGAAGCCGTCGGCCGCCCGGTGGCGCGCTGTCTGCCCGAAGGCGAGGACGCACGCGACTGGCAGCGCCTGATCAGCGAAGCGCAGATCGTGCTGCACAACCACCCGCTCAATCGCGCCCGCGAAGAGGCCGGCCTGCCGCTGGTGAACAGCCTGTGGCTGTGGGGCGGCGGCACGCTGCCCGACGGCGCCCGCACACCCTGCCCGGCGGTACAGGCCAGCGCGCCGGAAGTCCGCGGCCTCGCCCGCGCGGCCGGCATCGAACCGCAGCAGCCCGCGCTCGCCGCGGCGCTCGCCACCCCCACCCTGAGCGTGCTCGACACCCTCGCCCGCCCCGCCCTGCACCTGGACCTCGACACCTGGCGCAACGCGCTGACCGAACTGGAACGCGACTGGTGCGCCCCGCTGCTCGAGGCCCTGCGCAGCGGCCGCCTGAAGACCCTGCAGATCAGCGCTCCCGGCGAGCGCGCCACGCTGGAACTCAGCGTCGCCGCACGCGACCTGTGGAAGTTCTGGCAGCGTCCGCGCAGCCTGGACGCCCTGCACAAGACCCTGCCCTGAGCGACTCGATGACCGTACAGCCCCACATCCACACCCGCCCGGTGCCGCAGCGCGCCTTCGCCACCCTGACCCAGGCCGGCATCCACCCGCTGCTCGCCCGCCTGTACGCCGCGCGCGGCGCCACCGCAGCGTCCGACCTCGACTATTCGCTCGGCGCCCTGCTGCCACCCGCCGCGCTCAGCGGCACGCGCGAAGCCGCCGAATTGCTCGCCGACGCCATCGAAGCCGGCGCGCGCATGGTCATCGTCGCCGACTACGACTGCGACGGCGCCACCGCCTGCGCGGTGGGCGTGCGCGCGCTGCGCGCCTTCGGCGCCGACGTGCATTACCTGGTGCCGGACCGCGTCACCATGGGCTACGGCCTCACCCCGGCGATGGTGGAACTGGCCGCGCGCATGGAGCCGGACCTGCTGATCACCGTGGACAACGGCATCGCCAGCGTGGAAGGCATCGCCGCCGCGCGCGCCCACGGCATGGCCACGCTGATCACCGACCACCACCTGCCCG
>JAUVWV010000391.1 GCA_030603925.1 Thauera sp.
ATGGCGCGGTATTCAGCGCGAAAGGGTGTCGAAGTGTTGCAGCAGACGTTCGGGCAGCCAGCCGATGTGGCCGGGGAAGGCGCCGCCGAGAAAGCCGACGTGGCCGCCGTGCGCCGGGCACTCGAAGTGCACTGCAGCGGCGAGCTCCGCCGGCCGGGGCAGGGCGGGTGGCGGTACGAAGGGGTCGTTGGCGGCGTTGAGCAGCAGGGTGGGTACGCGGATGGCGCGCAGCCAGGGTTTGCTCGAGGCGCGTCGCCAGTAGTCGTCGGCGCCGGCGAAGCCATGCACCGGGCCGGTGTAGGCGTCGTCGAAGTCGTACAGGCTGCGTGCGCGACGCACCCGGGCGGCGTCGAACAGCCCGGGGTGGCGGGCGTGCTTGGCGAGCGCCTTGGCACGCAGGGTGAGGAGAAAGTGCGCGCTGTAGAGGCGGTTGAAGCCCCGGCCCAGCGCGTGGCCGGAGATCGTCAGGTCGAGCGGCGGGCAGACCGCGGCTGCGCCGGCCAGCAGGGCGGCAGCCTCATGCTCGCGCTCGCCCAGCCACTTCAGCAGCGCGTTGCCGCCGAGCGACACGCCGGCGGCGAACAGCGGCGCGCTGCCGGCCAGCGGGGCGAGGCGGCGCAGGATCCAGTCGATCTCGGCGCTGTCGCCGGAGTGGTAGGCGCGCGCGAGGCGGTTGGGTGCGCCCGAGCAGCCGCGAAAATGCGGCACCACCCCGCGCCAGCCTCGTGCGGCCAGTGCGCGCAGCAGGGCGCGGGCGTAGTGGGAGCGGCTGCTGCCCTCCAGGCCGTGGAACAGCACCACGAGAGGGCGCGCGGTGTCGGCGCTGCCAGCCAGCCAGTCGAGGTCGATGAAGTCGCCGTCCGGGGTGTCCCAGCGCTCGCGCCGCAGCGACGGCAGCGCGCCCTTGCGGGCCAGCGGCCAGATGGTCTGCGCGTGGCCGCCCGGCAGCCAGGCGGGCGCCTGGAAGGCGCTCAATGCACCACGTGCGGGGCGTCCTGCCCGGCGAGTCCGGCCAGGTCGGGCAGCGGCGAGGCGTGGTGCATGACCATGCGCCAGCCCACCGCCCCGCGGGTGTAGACATTGGTGGCGACCATCGGCGTCTGCAGGCGGTCGTCGCCCTCCACCGCGACGTGTTCGAGCACGTTATGCACGGTGAGCATCATGCTGGCGCTCACCGTCTGGTGCGAGGTGCGCACGATCAGCCGGGTGCCGGCGGCGAACAGCTGGCGCCAGGACTCGCGTACTTCGGTCAGGCCGGTGAGGCGGGGACCGCCGGGGTGCACGCAGACGATCTCCTCGTCTTCCGACCATACCGCCATCATCGCGTCCAGGTCGGAACGGGCCAGTGCGTCGTAGAACGCGGCCTCGACGTCGGCGGCGGAGGTGAAGATGGGTTTGCTCACGGCGCTCGGGCTCCTTGGCTGCAATGCAGACGGGGGCGTCGCCGCCCCCGTCCTCGATCCACTCAGGCTCAGTGGTGGCCCTTCGGGCGCTCGCCGGCGAACACGTAATGTGCGCTGCAGTAGGGGCAGGTGGCCTCGCCGTCCTTCAGCACGTCGAGGAAGACGCGCGGGTGACGCGCCCACAGGGGGGCGCCTGGCTGCGGGCAGTGCAGCGGCAGGTCGGCTGCGGTGACCTGCACCGCTTCGCTCTTGTTGGTGTTTTCAGCCATGACGGACCCCGTTCAGACGTAGGCGAGCCAGTGGTCGTATTCCGGCGCACGGCCATTGACCACGTCGAAGAAGCGCGCCTGGATCCGGGTGGTGATCGGGCCGCGCTTGCCTTCGCCGATGATGCGGTCGTCCAGCTCGCGGATCGGCGTGACTTCGGCGGCGGTGCCGGTGAAGAAGGCTTCGTCGGCCAGGTAGATGTCGTCGCGGGTGATGCGCTTGGCC
>JAUVWV010000166.1 GCA_030603925.1 Thauera sp.
AACCAGCCCGGCCTTGCGCGCCGCGGCCGCACGCAGGAAGTCCGGCTGGGCGAGCAGGTCGGGCAGCCAGAGCGGCTGTCCGGTCTCCCACACCCGCCCGGGGAGACCCATCCGACGCGTGAGCAACAGTTCGCGCGAATGCGCGACGAAGTCGGCGCAGCACGCCTGCGGCGCGCACCACACGTCGGCGCAGTACAGGCGTTCCTCGTGTTCATCGACGCGCCACACGGTGGCCGCAGCGAAGTCCAGCTCGCTGCACACCGCCTCCAGCAGCCCCTTGCCGGGCTCATCCAGCGCCGAGGCGCGATTGAGCACCTGCGCCACCGCGAACTGCGCGGCCAGATGGCGGTGGGCCCGCTCACGCTCGACGATGCCCTGTTCCAGTTCGCGGGCGTAGCGCTGCAGCCGGGCATACAGGCTGCCGTTCTCGTAGATGCGGCCGGACTGCGCGGCGAGGATGCCGAGCAGCTCACCGTCGGCCTCGCTGAATCCGCCCGGGACGCCCTTGTTGGCAAGGCAGATCCAGCCATAGGTGGCGGAGAGCGACTTGATCGGCGCGACCAGCACATCCTCGACCTGCGGATAGCCGCGCGGCAGCCCGAGCGCGGCGACCTCGTCGGGCGTGCCGAGCTGCCTGCGCAGGATGCGCGCCTCGCGGTAAACCTCGGCGAGGGCGCCGCGGTCCAGCCGTATCGCCTCCATGCCGGCCAGCGCGGAAGGCTGGATGCCGCAGTGCTTGACGTAGGCGAGCATCTCGCTCTCGGTGCCGCGCACCGCGACGGTACCGATCGCGGCGCCGATCAGCTGCCGCGCGCCGATGCAGATGTGTTCGAGCAGGCTGCCCTTGTTGCGTTCCGAAGCCAGTTGCAGGTTGAGTTCGATCAGCGCGGCCAGCTTGTCATTGACGCTCTGCAGTTCGGCCACCTTCTCCGACAGCTTGGCGGAGATCAGCTGCAGGTGCTGGCGGTCGAACTCCGCGCCCGACATGGCCTGCCCCGGAGGGCCCGGCGCACCCTGCTCGAGTACCCGCTGGGCCACCCGGATGACCTCCTGCGGCTCGACCGGCTTGAGCAGGACTTCGCGCACACCGCATGCCGCCGCCAGTTCCCTGGCCTCGGGCTCCATGAAATGGGCGGTGCAGAAGATCACCGGGATGCTGGCCAGACCGGCATCCGCGCGCAGGCGGCGGACGAACTCGTAGCCGTCCATGCCGGGCATCAGCACGTCGCAGATGATCAGGTCGGGACGCTCGCGGCGCACCAGCTCAAGCGCGGCGAGGCCATCGGCGGCCTCGTCGATGGCATGTCCCAGCCGTCCAAGGATGAAGGCCAGCAGCTCGCGATTGACCGACACGTCGTCGACCACGGCGATTCGTGCCATCGCTCAGCCTCCTTGGCGCCGCATCGCGCTGCCGCCCGGCAGGAAGCGCTCCAACTCGCCGACGAAGCGCTCCACATCGATGGGCTTGGAGAAGTAGCCGTCGAAACCGGCTTCGAGGATGCGTTCGCGGTCGCCCAGCATGGAGAACGCGGTCACCGCAACCAGCGGTATGTGGCACAGCGCCGGGTCGGCGCGAATCCGCCGGGCAAGCTCGCAACCGTCCATGACCGGCATCTGCAGGTCGCAGACGATCAGGTCCGGCAGCTCCGTCCGGGCCAGTGCCAGCGCGGCCTCGCCATCGCCCGCAGCGAAGCTGCGGTAACCGTGCGCCTGCAGCAGGTAGCGCATGAGCTCCAGGCTGTCGGGGTGATCTTCGGCGATCAGGATGCGCTGCGCCATGCTCAGCGCTCCGGCAGGGTCAGGACGAAGGTGCTGCCTTCGCCCGGTACGCTGTGGCAGCACAGTTCGCCGCCCAGCAGCTCGGCCAGCTTGTGGCTCAGGTACAGCCCCAGCCCGGTGCCCTGCACCGCTTCGCGTTGTGCCGCCCGGCCCTGGACAAAGGCCTCGAACAGCACCGGACGCTCTTCCTCGCTGATCCCCGGTCCGCTGTCGATCACGGTGAAGCTCAGCTGGCCGGTCTCGCCACCTTGCCGTGCCAATTCCAGGCGCACCCGGCCGCGCTCGGTGAACTTCACCGCATTGCCCGCCAGGTTGATCAGGATCTGGCTCAGGGCCCGGCGATCCGTGTGCAACACCACGCTCTGCCCGGGAATGTCCAGTTCGAAGGCCAGCCCCTTCGCCTCGGCCGCCGGCTGCAGCGTGGCGGCAATCTCGCAGGCCAGGCTGCAGCACTCCACCGCCTCCGGCTTGAGTTCGATCTTGCCGGCCTGGATTTTCGCCAGGTTGAGCAGGTCGTTGATCAGCGCCAGCAGGTGCCTGGCGTTGCTGCGCACGATCTCCAGCTGACGGGTCTGCTCGGCATTGAGTTCGCCGGGCAGCTTCATCAGCAAGGTGCCGGTGAAGCCGATCACCGCATTGAGCGGCGTGCGCAGTTCGTGGCTCATGCTGGCGAGAAAGTGGTCCTTGGCCTGATTGGCCCTCTCCAGTTCCACGTTCTTGTCGCGCAGCGCCTGCTCGAAGCGCTTGCGCTCGCTGACGTCGCGAATCGCGCTCATCACCAGCGGGGTTTCGTTGCTGCGCAGCGGGCTGAGGCTGATCTCCACCGGAAATTCGGTGCCGTCCTTGCGCAGTCCGAAGAGCTCCAGCCCGGCGCCCATCGCCCGCGTGCGCGGCAGGGCAAAGTAATTCGAGCGGTGTCCCTTGTGCGCGCCGCGATAGCGCTCCGGCAGCAAGACCTCGATCTGGCGCGCGCGCAGTTCTCCGGACGCATAGCCGAACAGGGTTTCGGCCTGGGTATTGGCGATCAGGATGTGTCCGGTCGGATTGACGATGACGATGCCGTCCGGGGTGGATTCGAGCAGTTCGCGGAAACGCGCTTCGAGCGTCACGCTGTCGCGCGCCACCTTGAGGCTGGTGACATCCTTCTCCGCGAACAACACCGCCGCCCCTGCACCGCCCTGTCCGACGGGGAGTTTCTGCCCGGTGATGTCGACATACACCAGAGTGCCGTCGCGCCGCCGCCGCAGGGTCTCGAAGGTGGCCCGTTCGTCGCGCAGACTCTCTTCCAGGAAGCGCTCCTGCTCCGCCAGGCGTTCCGGCAACACGGTAAGCGCCGTCAGCGGCGTGCCCAGCGCCTCATCCCGCGGGTAGCCGAACATGCGCTCAGCGCCCGGACTCCAGCGCAACACGCGGCCTTGCCGATCCAGGACGATCAAGGCATCAGGGCTCTCCAGCACGCCGTCTTCCGCAGTTTCGGCTGCCATCATGCTCTCCTCCTAGGGCGCGCGGGATATCCCGGTGCCGTGGAACCTGAACAGAGCATAGCAGTTTGGCGAGCCAATAACCCACTTCTTTAGTATGGTATTTAGCCAGTACGGTCTGCTCCACTAACGCACTGTGTCCACTTACAGGCCGGTACGGTCGCCATGGCCCGCGCCGGCACACGGGCTTGGGGACGCGGATCTGCCGCCCCACCCGGAGCCGTCGCCGGCTGCAACAGGATGAAAGAAATGTACCGGGAGCGCTTCGCCGCAAGGCCGCGCTGCGCAATGTGCCCGCGGCCTTGCGGCGACGGTATCGACGACCGTGCCGACGCTCGCGCCTCAGCCCGATTCGCCGCACAGGGCGCGGCCGAAGGCGGCGCGCGTCTCCGCCGCTGTGAGACCGCGCGCGATCAGCACGTGGAGCTTGGCAAAGGCCGCCTCCAGCGTCAGGTCGCCGCCCGCCACCACGCCGACGCGCGCCAGCGCCGCACCGGTGGCGTAGCTGCCCTGCGCCACCCGGCCGGTCACGCACTGGGTGATGTTCACCACCACCACGCCGCGCGCGATCGCCGCGCCCAGCACGGTCAGTAGTTCCCCGTCGGCATCCGGCGCGTTACCCACGCCGTAGCTGCACAGTACCAGGCCGCGCACCGCCGGGTCGCCGAGCAGCGCCTCGACCGCGTGCGCCGACAGCCCCGGATGGATGGTCAGCACCGCCACCGCGGCCCGCTCGAACGCCGGCAGCGCGAAATCCCGCGCGGCCGGCGGCAACAGGCGGTCGTGATGCACGGTGATGCCGATGCCCGCCTCGGCGAGCGGCGCACAATTGGGCGAATCGAAGGCGGCGAAACGGTCCGCATGCACCTTCCTGCTGCGGTTGCCGCGCAGCAGACGGCCCCCGAAGTAAAGCGCGACCTCACGGATGCGCGGGTCGGCGGCGAGCGCCAGTGCGCCTTGCAGGTTGGCGGGCGCATCACTGCGCGCCTGGGCGAGCGGGATCTGCGCGCCGGTGAGGATCACCGGCTTGTCCGTGCCAAGCAGCATGAAGGACAGCGCCGAGGCGGTCCACGCCATGGTGTCGGTGCCGTGCAGCACGACGAAACCGTCCCACGCCTCCCAGCGCTTCACCAACTCGGCGGCAATCGCCTGCCAGTGCGCAGGGCGCAGGTTGGCGCTGTCGATCGGTTCGGCCATCTCGACCACCGCCCAATCGGGCAGGCCGGCGCCGGCGGCAAACTGGCGACGCAGCACCTCGGCGAAGCCCGTCATCGGCCGGTAGCCCTCGTCGGACGGCGCCATGCCGACCGTGCCGCCGGCGTACAGCACGAGAACCCGGCGCTGCATCATGCCGCGCCCTGCGTGGCGGGCAGCTCATGTTCGACGCGCGTATGCATGGTGTTTGTCGTCCGCAGGAAATCGGGAGGGGCCCACCGCGGCCTTGTGGGCCACGGCGGGCGAGAGCACGGGTTCAGGCGGTACGAACCCGTACGGAAACGGTGCGCGGCGCGTCTTCCTCTTCGAGCTTCCACGCCTCCGGGTCGATGCCCAGGTCGGCGAACCTGGCGGCATCGAACACCGGCTCTTCCACCCCGGCTGCGATCTGCTCGTCGAAGTCGCGCATCAGGCGCAGGCCGCGCTTGAACAGCATCGCCAGTGCGAACAGGTTGGCCAGCGCGAGGAAGCCCATGGTCACGTCAGCAAAGGCGAAGGCGGTGCCCAGGTCGGTGGTCGCCCCCCAGCCGCACAGGCCGATCACCACCACGCGGTACACCGCGATCAGCAGCGGGTTGCGGTCGCTGAAGTAGGCCAGGCTGTTCTCGCCGAGGTAATAGTTGTAGATGATGGTGGTGAAGCCGAACAGCATCAGCGCGATGCTGACGAACACCCGCCCCCACTCGCCGACATGGCCGGCCAGCGAAGCCTGGGTGAGCGCGACACCGCCGATCTCGCTGGCCGCACCGGGCTGGTACACCGAGCCGAGCAACACGATGAAGGCGGTGCAGGAGCACAGGATCAGCGTATCGATGAACACCGAGAAGGCCTGCACCACGCCCTGGCTGGCCGGATGCCGCACATAGGCCACCGCGGCGACGTTGGGCGCGCTGCCCAGTCCGGCCTCGTTGGAGAACAGGCCGCGCTTCACCCCCATCATGATCGCCGCGCCGATGCCGCCGCCGATCGCCGGCTCCAGGCCGAAGGCGCTCTTGACGATCAGCGTCAGCACCGCGGGGATGGCATCCAGGTTGAGGACCAGCACCACCAGGGCGATTGCCAGATAGCCGATCGCCATCACCGGCACCAGCACCTCGGCAACCCGCGCGATGCGCTTGACCCCGCCGACCACGATGGCACCCACCACCACGGCCAGGCCAAGGCCGGTGGCAAGCACGGGGATGCCGAACGCATCCTCGAAGGAGGTGGCTACCGAGTACGACTGCAGTGCGTTGAAACCGAAGCCGAAGGTCACCAGCAGCAGCACCGAGTACAGCCCGGCCAGCCACTTCCAGCCGGCCCCCATGCCGCGGGCGATGTAATGCGCCGGTCCACCGCGGTAGGTGCCGTCGGGCTCGGCCTGCTTGTAGGCCTGCGCCAGCGTGCATTCGAAGAAGCTGGTCGCCATGCCGATCAGGCCGACGATCCACATCCAGAAGATCGCCCCCGGCCCGCCGAGGGTGATCGCCACCGCCACGCCGGCGATGTTGCCGCCGCCCACGCGGCCGGCCACCGACAGCATCAGTGCCTGAAAGGAGGACAGGTGGCCGTGCTTGTCGCGCGAGAAGGCCTGGTTGGCACCGAGGATGCGGAACATGCGGCCGAAGTAACGGAACTGCACGAAGCGCGAACCAATGGTGAACACGAGGCCCAGGCCAATCAGTACGGCAATCAGCACCTTGCCCCACAGGAGGTCGTTGAGCAGGTCAAGCATGGCGGCACCCTCCCCGTTGGCGGCAGGAGGAGCCGGTCGGCGCGCACAGGGGCAGCGGCGGTTTCGAGTGGCGGTGCATGTGGGTCTCCATTGCGGCGCGGGGCCGCTGTTGTCGTTTGATAGAGCCCGTGCATTTGACCAAGCGCGCAGCGCGGAATGAATTTGCCGATCTGGTTCATTCTGTCGCTTGTTGACGCGCAAACTGCGCCATACTGCGCCACTTTCTTCAAACAAGTCCGCCGCCACCACCGCGGAGATGCCACCGATGAACGAGGATTTCGCCCGCAACCTGCGCCTGCTGTGCAGCTACTACCGCTCGATCGCCGAGGTCTGCCGCCGCCTCGGCATCAATCGCCCGCAGTTCAACCGCTACCTGAGCGGACGCTACCTGCCGGCGGCGAACACCCTGCGCCGCTTCTGCGACTTCTTCGGCGTGGAAGAGCACGAGATCATGCTGCCCAGCGCGCAGTTCGAACGCCTGGTGCAGGTGCGTCCGCGCAGCAGTGCCGCGCCGGCCGCCGACATGCCGGAAGCGCCCCACCTTGCCCGCCTGCGCGAGATCGGCGGCGCCGGGCTGGACAAGTATCTGGGCTATTACTTCGAGACCTATCTGTCGATGGCCTGCCCGGGGCGCATCCTGCGCACCCTGGTATGCCTGGAGCAGCGCGAAACCGGCGTTTACTACCAGCGCACCGAGCGGCTGATCGAGCATCCGCGCGAAAAGGCCTACCACGGCATCTACCTGGGCACGGCGCATTTCCTCACCGACCGCATCTTTCTCAACGATTACGAGACGCTGACCGGCCTGGAGATCACCCAGACCATCCTCTTTCCCTCGTTCAAGAACCGGGTGACCCGCCTTACCGGGCTAAAGCTGGGGGTGTCGGGCAGCGGTGAGCGCATGCCGTGCTGCGCGCGGGTGGTGTATGAGTATCTCGGCCCGCGCATCGACGTGCGCCGCGCCTTGCGGCTGTGCGGGCTGTACGAGATGGACGATGCGCAGATCGACGAGGCGACCCGCAGCGCGGTCACCAACGCCTGCGCCGCGGGCGAGTGGCACTTCCGCGCGCGCTTCTGACGCTGGATGGGGCGCGCAAAAAGCAGAACGCCAGCCCGAGGGCTGGCGTTCTGCTTGCATGATGCTTGGGGCGACATACCGGTTTCGAACCGGTGACCTTTGGAGCCACAATCCAACGCTCTACCAACTGAGCTAATGCCGCCACCATCAGGACCTCGGCAAATGCCGCGGCCCGGAAAACTTTTCACTTTGGCCTGCCCGGCAGGGATCGAACCTGCAACCCCCGGCTTAGAAGGCCGGTGCTCTATCCAATTGAGCTACGGGCAGATTCCACGCGGGCATCCGGGGGTGAGCTGGTCGGGGTGGAGGGATTCGAA
>JAUVWV010000107.1 GCA_030603925.1 Thauera sp.
CCACCTCGACTCCACCGTCGTGCTGTCGCGTGACATCGCCGCGCTGGGTATCTACCCCGCCGTCGATCCGCTCGACTCCACCAGCCGCCAGCTCGATCCGCTGGTCGTCGGTGAAGAGCACTACAACGTGGCGCGTCAGGTGCAGCAGACCCTGCAGAAGTACAAGGAACTGCGCGACATCATCGCGATTCTGGGTATGGACGAGCTGTCGCCGGACGACAAGCTGGCCGTGGCCCGGGCGCGTAAGATCCAGCGCTTCCTGTCGCAGCCCTTCCACGTTGCGGAAGTGTTTACCGGTTCGCCCGGCAAGTACGTCTCGCTGAAGGACACGATCTCCGGCTTCAAGGCGATTGTCAGCGGCGAGCTGGACCACCTGCCGGAACAGGCCTTCTACATGGTCGGCAACATCGACGAGGCCATCGAGAAGGCGAAGAAGCTCCAGTAATCCGCCCGCCCGCGCGGTGCTCCTGCATCGCGCGGAATTGAAGAGGAAACACTATGGCTATGACGGTACATGTCGACATCGTCAGCGCGGAAGAGCAGATCTTCTCCGGGTTGGCCGAGTTTGTCGCGCTGCCGGGCGAAGCGGGTGAACTGGGCATTCTGCCCGGCCACATGCCGCTGATGACCCGGATCAAGCCGGGTGCGGTGCGGGTGAAGGTGCCGAACCAGTCGGAAGACGAACTCGTGTTCGTCGCCGGCGGCATCCTCGAGGTTCAACCCGGTCTGGTGACGGTGCTTGCCGACACCGCGATCCGCGGACGTGACCTCGACGAAGCGAAGGCGCTGGAAGCCAAGAAGCTGGCGGAAGAAGCGCTGGCAGACAAGACTTCGCAACTGGACTACGCGAAGGCCCAGGCCGAACTGGCCGAAGCCATCGCCCAGCTGGCTGCGATCCAGAAGCTGCGCAAGCGCGGTCACTGAGTCGCAGGGCGCGCCGTGCGGTGCGCTCAACGGAAAAAGCAGCCTGTGCGGCTGCTTTTTTTTCGTCCCCAGGCCGCGCGCGGAGGAGGACTATCGGCGCGGGCGCTCCAGGCGGTCGATGCGCTTCTCGGTGCGCGCAACGGCGTCGCGCAACGCGCGCAGCTCGTCGTCGAACTGCCGTGCGGCAGCGCGACTGACCAACATCTGTGCCTCCTCGGTGAGGTATTCGGCGAGATTGCCCGTGGCACCGTCGAGCATGCGGCGCTGCGTCGCGGCCACCGAGCGTGCGCCATCGGCAAGACGATGTGCGGCGACGTCGCCCAGCAGGCGGGCGAGGTCCTCCTCCGCGTCCCAGCGCAGGTTGCGGAACACGAAGCCAAGCGCGTCGGCAAACTCGGCGTTGCCTTGCAGGTGGACCTGCCGCATGACCTCGTCCACCCCGCCGAGCGCGAGCTGCGGCAGCCCGGCGAGCGGCAGGCTCAGTACCACGTCGGCCGCGGCCGTTTCGGCGGCGCTGCCAGCCAGGCCCTGCGGAGTGATACAGAAGTCGATGCCGAGCGTATCCAGTTGCAGCCGGGCGACCAGGCCGGCGTGCGGCTGCAGGCGTTCGCGCGCCCAAGGGGCGGCGGCGAGGAGGTGGTTCAGGACGGCAAGAAAGGCGTTGTCGAGCATGGGCGAAGAAAAAGGGCGGTTCAACCGCCCTTTCGATGGTGGTCGGCGATGCGCCGAGTTTAGCTCAGCTGCTGGATGCCGGCGATGACCCAGCCGCCGTTTCCGTCCTTCGGCTTGACCAGGTGCCAGATTTCGTCAAAGGGCGCCGGCGCGCCGTCCGCTTCCTCGCGCAGCAGGCCGTTGAAACGCACCGAGACCACCCAGCGCTTGTCTTCTTCGGCCACTTCGAGCACGTCCGCATTCAGTTCGACCACGTCGGTGCGCTGCTCGGCCACGCCGCGTTCGTTCAGCTGCAGGCGGATCTCGCCGAACACCTCCGGCGTGGTGAACTCGCGGATGTCGTCGAGATTGCCGGCGTCGTGCGCGGCCTGCAGGCGGATGAACTGGACCTTGGCCTGGCGCGCGAAACCTGCGGCATCGAAGTCTGCCGGCAGGGGGGCACCCGCAGCGGTGGCGCCCGGCTGGGCGGCACCGCCGCCGACCGCCTGGCCGGCATCGAAGGCGCTGACCTTGTCGTGCGCAGTGCCTGCGGCGGCGCCCGCGTACTGCAGGTTGCCGGAGCTGGCTGCGGGACGGCGGAAGAACATGCGGAACAGGAAGAATGCCGCACCGGCCAGCAGCAGGAGCATGACGATCGAACCGAACTCTTCGCCCAGGCCGAGGTGCGAGAACAGCGCGGCGAGGCCCAGACCAGCGGCCAGGCCGGCGATCGGCCCCATCCACGAGGAGCGCGGCTTCTGCGCGGCGTTGGCTGCCGCCGGCTGCTGGGTCTGCGGGCGCTGCTGGGCGGTTGCGGGCTGGCGCGGCGCCTGCGGCGGCGTCATCTGGCGCTGCATGCCGAAGCTGCTGCCGCCCCCGAGGCGTTTGGCTTCGGCTTCGGGAACGGCGAAACCGAGGGTGAACACGGTGACGAGGAGGGAGAGCAGCAGGTGTTTCATCGGACGGAGACTCCTAGGTTCAGAACTTGTAGCCGCGGTGCAGGGCAACCACCCCGGCGGTGAGATTGAAGTAATCGACCCGGCTGAAGCCGACTTGTTCCATCATCGTCTTCAAATCTTCCTGTCCGGGGTGCATGCGGATCGATTCGGCAAGGTAGCGGTAGCTGTCGGCGTCGTTCGCCACCTTGTCGCCGAGCCAGGGCAGCAGCTTGAACGAGTACAGGTCGTAGATCGGCTCGAGCGGCTTCCACACCCGCGAGAATTCAAGCACCAGCAGGCGGCCGCCGGGCTTGAGGACGCGCCGCATCTCCCCCAGCGCGACGTCCTTGTGCGTCATGTTGCGCAGGCCGAAGGCCACCGTCACGCAATCGAAATGGTCGTCCGGGAAGGGCAGCTTCTCCGCATCGCACTGTGCGACCGGCAGCGGGTGGCCGCGGTCGAGCACGCGATCGCGCCCCACGCTCAGCATGGCGTGGTTGATGTCGGTGAGCCAGACCTGCCCGCTGCGTCCTACCCGCCGGGCGAAGGCCAGCGAGAGGTCGGCGGTGCCGCCGGCCACGTCGAGCACCCGATCGCCTTCCCGCACCCCGGAGATCTGGATGGTGAAGGCCTTCCACAAACGGTGCAGGCCGAAGGACATCAGGTCGTTCATGATGTCGTAATTGCCGGCGACCGAGGAGAACACCTCGGCAACCTTTTTCTGCTTTTCCTGCTCGGCGACCGTCTGGAAGCCGAAGTGCGTCGTCTTGTCGTTCATCTGTGGGGCCTTGCGGGCGCCGCGCGCAGCGCGCGGCGCAAGGGTTCTGGATCAGTGGCGATGTCCGCCGCAACCGCCGGCGCGCGGCGCGGGCGGGGGCAGTTCGGCCGGATCGCGGGTGCCGCCGGCTTGCGCCAGGCGTGCGAGGTACTCCTGCCACAGCGCGTCCTGCCGGCGGCCGATGTCGTACAGGTAGTCCCAGGAGTACAGCCCGCTGTCGTGGCCGTCGGAAAAGCTCGGCTTGACCGCGTAGTTGCCCACCGGCTCGAGGCCGAGGATGTCCACGTCGCGCTTGCCCTGCTGCAGCACCTCCTGCCCGGCGCCGTGGCCGCGTACCTCGGCCGACGGTGAATAGACGCGCAGGAACTCGAATGGCAGGCGGAAGGTGCTGCCGTCGTCGAAAGCGATCTCCAGCACGCGGCTGGCGCGGTGCAGGGTGATGCCGGTCGGGCGCGGGGTGTTCTGGTCGAGTCCTGCCATCTTGGGCTGATCCGGTCGGTGAGGCTCAATCATACCCGAATCGGCCCGGCAGGCCGCCGCCAGCGCCACGCCGCGCTGTTTCAAAGCCGTGACGTGTCATCAAATGTTCAAATAGCTGCAATACACTGCCGCGGTGAGTTGCTTCGGCATGTCCGCCCGAGCCCGGGTGCCGCACGCCGGTGATGCCAGCCGGCGCATCGCTGCGGTGCAGGGCGTGCCGCGGCGCTGCCGGAAGCCGATCAAGTCCCGTGGCAAAACGGAGCCAAGCCAGACAATGCCAGCCAACATCCTGCTTGTGGAAGACGAACCGGCGATCCAGGAACTGATTGCCGCCAACCTGGCGCGTGCCGGCCACCACGTGGTGCGCGCCGCCGATGCGGAAACCGCGCAACGCATCGTGCGCGACGCCTTGCCCGACCTGGTGCTGCTCGACTGGATGCTGCCGGGCATGTCCGGCATCGAGTTCGCCCGCCGCCTGCGCGCCGAGGAGCGCACCCGGGCGATCCCGATCATCATGCTGACCGCGCGCGGCGAGGAGCAGGACAAGGTGTCGGGGCTGGAGACCGGTGCCGACGACTACATCACCAAGCCGTTCAGCCCGCGCGAACTGGTCGCGCGCATCAAGGCCGTGCTGCGCCGCAGGGCGCCGCAGGCCACCGAGGACGCGGTGGAACTGGGCGGACTGCGCCTGGATCCGGTGACCCATCGCGTCTCCGCCGGCGAGCAGACGCTGACGCTCGGTCCCACCGAATTCCGCCTGCTGCATTTCCTCATGACCCATCCGGAGCGTGTGCACTCGCGTGCCCAGTTGCTCGACCAGGTGTGGGGCGACCATGTGTTCGTCGAGGAGCGCACGGTGGATGTGCACATCCGCCGCCTGCGTTGCGCCCTCGAGCCCACCGCGCACGACCGCCTGATCCAGACTGTGCGCGGCAGCGGCTACCGCCTGTCCGCGCAGCTGGATCACTCCGACGTCGTGCGATAATCGGCCGCTCACGAGGCAGTCCAGGAGCATGACAATTCGCCCGGTGCGTTACATATGGGTCGGCGTGCTCGCCACGCTGGCCTTTCTCGTCCTGCTGGGCGGCACGGTCGCCGCCCTGGCCGGCCTGCAGGCTGCGCTGATCGCGGTGCTGTTCGCGATGCTGCTGGTCGGCTGGCACCACCTGCACAACCTGCAGAAGCTCGCCCTGTGGACCCGCGAACCGATCGGGACCCCGGTGCCGCGTGCGCTCGGCGTGTGGGAACTGGTGTTCGCCGATCTGGGCCGCCGCTCCCGGCTCGCCTACGACATGCGCGAGCGCCTCTCGGCCGCCCTCGAACGCTTCCGCGACGCCAGCCAGGCCATGCCCGACGGGGTGCTCTATCTGTCCGAGCACGACGTCATCGAGTGGGTGAACCGCAAGGCCGAGCAGCATTTCGGCCTCGACCATGCCACCGACCTGGGCGTGCCGGTCACCAACCTGGTCCGCCAGCCGGAGTTCGTGCACTACCTCGCCGCCGGTCACTACGTCGAGCCGCTCGTCATGCTGTCGGCGCGCCGCAAGGGGCTGACCCTGCTGGTGCAGGTGATTCCCTTCGGCGACGACCAGAAGATGGTGGTGTCGCGCGACATCACCCAGCTGGAGAAGCTCGAGACGATGCGGCGCGACTTCGTCGCCAACGTCTCGCACGAACTGCGTACCCCGCTCACCGTGGTGAGCGGCTTCCTCGAAACCCTGATGGACGGCTGGGACGATTTTTCGCGCGAGGACGTCGCGCGTTTCCTCAAGCTCGCGCACGATCAGTCCACCCGCATGCAGCGCCTGATCGAAGACCTGCTGACCCTCTCCGCGCTGGAGACGGGTGCGCCCGCGCCGGCCGAGGAACGGGTCGATGTGGCCGGCCTGATGCGCGAGGTGTTCCAGCAGACCGACCTGCTCTCGGCCGGCCGTCACGAGGTGGTGCTGGCGCTCGACGGCGACGGCGTGCTGCTCGGCAGCCAGAAGGAGCTGCACAGCGCCTTTGCCAATCTGGCGAGCAATGCGGTGCGCTACACCCCGGCGGGCGGCAAGGTGCGCCTGAGCTGGCGATGCGACGAGGAGGGCGGCGAGTTCGCAGTGGAGGATACCGGGATCGGCATCGAGCCCCAGCACCTGCCGCGCCTCACCGAGCGCTTCTACCGCGTGGATCTGGGGCGTTCGCGCGAGACCGGCGGAACCGGCCTCGGGCTGGCGATCGTCAAGCACATCCTGACCCGCCATCAGGCCGAACTGAAGGTGCACAGCACCCCGGGGCAGGGCAGCCGCTTCAGCGTGCGCTTTCCCAGGGCGCGCCTGGCGGCGCCTGCGCTTCAGGCGATCGGCTCGAAGCTCACCTGATCGAAATTCGGGCCGCGTGCCAGGCTCTGCAGCAGGCGCCATTGCTCGCGCCGTTCGCTGCGCACCAGTTCGATCACCCGGTTGGTCTGGAACCAGCCGTGCGGCAGCACCAGCGAGTCGCGTGTCTTCAGGGCGGCGTTGCCGGCCAGGAAGAAGGCCTGGCTGTACGGCGTGCGGTTGCCCACCTGCAGGGTCACGATGCGCACCGCGACCATCTGCGGCAGGCCGGGCAGCACCTGGATGCCCGCCTCCATCACCCCGTCACTGCGGTACATCAGCCAGCTGATCTGGCCGAGCAGGAACTGCTCGCCATCGGGCGGGCGGATGCCGATCAGCTGGTGGTGTTCGAGGCGCTCGTGCTCCTCCAGCTGAGTCAGACGGAAGCCGTTTACCGACTGATCGGCAACCTGCCAGCGGATGCAGGCGAAGCCCAGTTCGTCGGCCTCGCGCTCACGCTCGGCGGCGGTACGCGGTCGGTCGGCCTCCGGTGCGCGTTCGCCGAAGGTCATCAGGTTGATGTCGCTGCGCAGGCTCTGTACGCCGGAGAACAGCCGGGGCTGCTCGAACACCCGGCCGTTGACGTGGTAGCCGATCGCCAGCCAGTCGCCGCACAGTGCCGCCGTGCCCTTCGCCCCGCGGCGCGGGAAGCGGCGCCCGGCTGAAGCCAGCCCCCAGGGGCGGTAGAGCGAGACCAGCAGGCGGCCGGCCATGCCCGCCGAACAATCGCTGCCCAGGCCGAGCGAGGCCGGGCTGACGCCCTGCTTGAGTTGGGCGAACACCGCCTGGATCTGGCCGGACAGCCGGCTGCCGTCGAAGCCGCGCAGGCTGGGTGTCTGCTTGAGCAGGCCGAGCGGGCGCAAGGCCTGATCCATGGTCAGGTCGAGGGCGTAGGAGGCGTGCTGCGAGGCGTCCAGTTCGGTGCCGATGTTGCAGTACGGCGCAAAGCGCTGCGCCCACTTGCAGATCAGCGCGAACTCGCGTTCGTCGCGGCCGAAGGGGTTCGCCAGCTCGACCAGCAGCACGGCCGCGTAGGCCTCGAGCGCGCTCTGCGCGCGCCACACCTCGTTGAGCGGGTCGGTGACGCGTACCCGCAGCTTGCCGCTCTGTTCGGCGAGCACGAAGCACTCATGCAGGTCGGCCCAGTAGCCGCGCGGCACCGTGCGGTGCGCACGCAGATACTCGAGCAGCGCCAGGCCGGTGTATTGCAGGCGGCGCTGGATGAGCAGCGGCTGCTGCTCGGCCAGCGTGCCGTGCGGCGCATCCTGGCGCGCGATCTGCGCGTACGAGCGCGCCATGTTCTGCCAGAAGCCGACGACGTTGAGCAGGGTGTTGTTCTCCTCGCTGTCGGGCGGCAGCGGGCGTGCGGCGTAGCGGCGCGCGTGCTCGGCCTGCACCAGGGCGATCTGCTCGCGTGCCGCTTCCAGGACCTCCAGGTGCTGGTTGGCCGCCGGCATCGCGTCGAGCAGGTTGCTGACGATGCGGTCCAGCGTGGCGTGGGTTTCCTCCACGTCGAGCGGGTGGAGCTTGGGAAGCAGGGCCAGGCATGCGGCCGGGTTGCGGTAGTCCATGTGGTCTCCGTGCACTTCGCTCAGCGTCGGGGCCGGCTGTCCCGTCGCGCGGGACAGCCGGCTCAGGCGCAGGTCAGTTCCGCCAGGGCATTGCGGATTGCCTTGCCGAGGATGTCGTCGGCGGGCGCGGCATGGCGGATGCCGTCGCGTTGCGGCGGGCCCCAGACCGGCTGGGGGAAGTGGCGGTCGTCCGCAAAGCGCGGAATCACGTGCCAGTGCAGATGCGGCACCATGTTGCCGAAGCTGGCCAGGTTGATCTTGTCGGGCTGCATGGTTTCGCGCAGTGCGATCTCGGTGGCCAGCGCCACGTTCAGCAGGTGGCGCTGCAGTTGCGGCGGCAGATCGCTCATCTCGGCCACGTGCTCATGCCAGATCACCCGGCAGAAGCCCGGGTGGTCCGCGTCGCCGACCCGGATCACCCGGCATTGCGGGTCTTCCCACAACAGCAGTTCGTCGTTGCGTTGGCACAGCGGGCAGGACACGAGCGGAATCTCCAGCGGTCAGTGGCGCATGATCGAACTGTACCCCCTCCGGGTATCGGGCAGAAGGGCATTCACCGGCAATCCGTGACCTTTTCGTCGCCCAGCGGCTCCGGACAGCCCAGATGAAAGCACTGCAGGCTGCCCGGCGCCATGGTCTGCCAGCTTTCGTTGTCGGTCAGCGGCGTGGTGGCGATCACCGCGACGCGGTCCTGCGGCGTGGTGAGCTCGGAGAAATCCACCGTCACATCCTGGTCCGCCAGGTGGGCCGCGGCGAACGGCGCCTGCCGGACGATGTAGCTCAGGCGCGTGGCGCAGTGGGCAAACAGGCGCTCGCCGTTGGACAGCAGGAAGTTGAACTCGCCATGCGCGCCGATCTGCGCGGCCAGCTCGCGCAAGGCGGCATGCAGCGCCGCCGGCGCGGGCGGCTCGTGAGGGAAGCGTTGTGCCAGCACGTCGAGGAGGTGGCAGAAGGCTCGCTCCGAGTCGGTGCGGCCCACCGGGCGGAAACGCCCGGAGAGCGGCGGATCGAAGTCCTTCAGGTTGCCGTTGTGGGCGAAGATCCAGTACTGTCCCCACAGCTCGCGCTGGAACGGATGGGTGTTCTCCAGGCGCACCTCGCCCTGCGTGGCCTTGCGGATGTGGGCGATCACGTTGAGCGAGCGGATGGGATACTGGCGCACCAGTTCGGCGACCGGCGAGGCGACGCTCGGCTGCGGGTCGAGAAAGACGCGCGCGCCGCGCCCTTCGAAGAAGGCAATGCCCCAGCCGTCGCGGTGGTGGTCGGTCAGGCCGCCGCGCGCCTGGAAACCGGTGAAGGAAAAGCAGATGTCGGTCGGCACATTGCAGTTCATGCCGAGGAGTTGGCACATGGCGGGTCTCGTCGGGTGGCAGCCCTGCCGGGCACGGTCTTCGATTCTACGGCATCGGCCGTCCGGCGGAGCCTGAGCGCATGTCGCCGCTGCGCCTGTTGCTGCTCACCGGCCTGGCGATGCTCGCGTTTGCCGGCAATTCGTTGCTGTGCCGCGTGGCGCTGGCCGAAACCGCCATCGATGCGGCGAGCTTCACCAGTATCCGCCTCGCCTCGGGGGCGCTCGCGCTGTGGCTGATCGTGCGCCTGCGCGGCGCGGCGACGGGCGGCGGCAACTGGCTGTCCGCGCTTGCCCTGTTCGCCTATGCGGCAGGCTTCTCCTACGCCTATCTCAGCCTGTCCGCGGCGACCGGCGCCTTGCTGCTGTTCGGCGCGGTGCAGGCCACCATGATCGGCTACGGCCTGTGGGCCGGCGAGCGCCTCAAACCGGGGCAGAGCGTCGGCATGCTGCTGGCCGGCGGCGGGCTGCTCGGCCTGTTGCTGCCCGGCCTGTCCGCGCCGCCGCTCGGCGGTGCGGTGCTGATGCTCGCCGCCGGGGTGGCCTGGGGCGTGTATTCGCTGCGCGGGCGCGGCGGCGGTGACCCCACGGCGGTCACCGCCGGCAACTTCCTGCGCGCGCTGCCCTTCGCCGCGGCACTGAGCCTGCTTGCCCTGCCGGCGGCACGCCTCGATCCGGCCGGGGTGGGCTATGCGCTGGCCTCCGGTGCGCTGGCCTCCGGCGTCGGTTACGCGATCTGGTACACCGCGCTGCCCGGCCTGCGCGCCACCAGCGCGGCATCGGTACAGCTGAGCGTGCCGGTGATCGCCGCGCTGGGCGGCGTCGCGCTGCTTGGCGAGGCGCTCAGCCTGCGCCTCGTGCTGGCATCGGTGGCAATCCTGGGCGGGGTCGCGCTGGTGATCCTGGGCCGCGCCGCGCGCTGAGTGTGCGGCGGGGTCCTCAGCCCATGCCGTGGCGGCGCATCCAGGCGCGGAAGGCCTCGCTGCTGTCCGCGGCGCGCAGGCGTTCGACGTGCAGCATGAGATTCTCCGCCATCGTGTGCGCGGCGATCGCCGCCATGATGTCGAGCCGTGCCGCGGTGTCCAGGCCGTGTTCGGCGAGCTGGCGGTCGAGCTCGCAGAAGTGATTGGCCATCAGGCGTCGCGCCTCCAGGCCGTCGAGTGCCAGCCCGCTGATGTTGAGCGGGTCTTCGACTTCGATGTCGGCCATCAGGGCCTCGATGGATTGCGGGGTCATGGGCGTCTCCCGGTCTGCGGTGCGAGGTCGCACCCGCAGTTTCGACCGCATGCGTGCAGGCAAGTGCCGCGAGCCGGAGGGCGAGACCGGGCGAAGACGGGGGCAGTAAGAAGGAGCGCGGCGGAAAGTGGAGCGGGCGAAGGGAACAGCACCCGGTCGCTAACTCGCTTATTACGAACGTCTTTTCCGATCCAAGCGTCACGGAATGGACTCGATTGTGGACTCAAGTCTTCGGCCTGGTCAACGCAGGCCGTTGCGGGTGATCCAAAGCGAGCCAAGCACATCCACCAACAGCCAGAGCATCGGATTTCATTCCGAAGTCTATCTGTCTACTGGCACACCGCGCCACAGGTCGCAACGGACAGGTGAGCTGCGTCCTCAAAGGACTGGCTCATCATCGACCGGCGCGGCCTCGTCTTTCACCCGCTCGATGAACCGCTTCATGGGCTCCGAGGGTTCGCCCTGGCGGCGCAGCAGGTAGGTGGAGAGCGTCG
>JAUVWV010000307.1 GCA_030603925.1 Thauera sp.
CCTGCTGGTGAGGAGTTACGACGCGCTGGGCATGACCGACCTGCGCGACGACGCCGATCGCGTGCTGCGCACCAACTTCCCCGACAGCGTGTATTTCTCCGGCGGCCCGGTGGCCAAGCGGCCGTGGTGGCAGCTCTGGTAAGGCGTCTTCGCTGAACCCATCCAAGGCCGGCACAGTCCGGCCTTTGTTGTATGTGCCGCCGCGGCGCGGGCCGCTCAGTGGCGGCCGTAGTAGTCCTCGAAACGCACGATGTCGTCCTCGCCCAGGTAGCTGCCCGACTGCACCTCGATGAGCTCCAGCGGCAGCTTGCCCGGGTTCTCCAGGCGGTGCTTGACGCCGAGCGGGATGTAGGTGGACTGGTTCTCCTCGAGCAGGAAGCTCTCCTCCCCGCGCGTCACCCGTGCCGTGCCGCGCACCACCACCCAGTGCTCGGCACGATGGTGATGCATCTGCAGGCTGAGGGTGGCGCCCGGCTGCACCACGATGTGCTTGACCTGGAAACGCTCGCCCGCGTCGATCGAGTCGTAGCACCCCCAGGGGCGATGGATCTTGCGATGGGTCAGCACCTCGTTGCGCCCCGCCGCCTTCAGCCGGGCCACCACCTGGCGCACGGCCTGGGTGTGTGCCCTGCCGGCGACCAGCACCGCATCCGGAGTCTCGACCACCACCAGATCGCTGACACCGACGCAGGCCACCATGCGCCCGCCGGCATGCACCATGCAGCCGCTCGCCTGCTCCACCAGCACGTCGCCGCGCAGCACGTTGCCGTCCGCATCCTTGTCGGCCACCGCCCACAGCGCGTCCCAGGCCCCCACATCGGACCAGCCGGCCGCCAACGGCAGCGCCACCAGGGGGATCGCCGGTTCGTCCAGGCCCGGCAGATGCTCCATCACCGCGTAGTCGATCGAATCCGCACGGCAGGCCTCGAAGGCCGCCTTGCCGACCCGCAGGAAGTCGTAATCGCGCGCGCCCGCCTCCAGTGCGGCCTTGCAGCTGGCCAGGATGTCGGGGGCGAGACGCTCCAGCGCGGCCAGCCAGACCGAGGCCTTCAGCAGGAAGATGCCGCTGTTCCACAGATGGCAGGCATCGGCCAGGAAGCGCGCCGCAGTGGCGGCATCCGGCTTCTCGACGAAGCCGCGCACCGCCACCGGCCCGCCCGGGCTGGCCGCAGCCAGCTGCAGATAGCCGTAACCGGTCTCGGCACGCGTCGGGCGCACGCCGAAGGTGACCACCGCCCCACCCTCGGCCGCCTCCAGGCCGCCCTTGACCGCCCTGGCAAACGCGCCCACGTCGCGCATCACGTGGTCGGCCGGCATCACCAGCAGCATCGCATCCTCGCCGCGCGCCAGGGCGGTGAGCGCCGCCAGCGTGAGTGCGGGTGCGGTGTTGCGCCCCACCGGTTCGAGCAGGATGGCCTGCGTCGGATAGCCGGCCTCGCGCAACTGCTCGGCGGTGATGAAGCGGTAGTCCTCGTTGCAGACCACCAGGGGCGCGCGCTCCACGTCAAGCTCGCGGGCCAGCGCGTCGATGCGCTGTGCGGTCGCCTGCAGCAAGGTCTGCTCGCCCAGCAGGGCGAGCAGCTGCTTGGGATGCTGGTCGCGGGAGAGTGGCCAGAGACGGGTACCGGAACCGCCGCAGAGAATGACGGGCAGGACTTTCATGTCGGCAACCATGAAGTGGGGATCGGTGCGGGCCAGCATAGCACCGGCTTCGTCCGGGCAAGTGCGACTAATTTCCGCCCGCCGGGCATCCCTCGCTGCACACGCCGTGACGCGGCGCAGCGGGCGGGCGCAGCCGCGCTGCAGTACACTCGCCGCCAGCCCTCCGACCCCGGCGCCGCGGCGCGGCCGCCTTGCAGGAACCGAACGATGAAACTCGACCAGACCCAGCGCCGCATCCTCGCGCTGCTGCAGAAGGACTCCACCCTCAGCACCCAGGTGCTGGCCGACAAGGTCGGCATGTCGCCCTCGCCCTGCTGGCGGCGGGTGAAGGAGATGGAGGAAGCCGGCCTGATCCGCGGCTATGTGGCGCTGGTGGACCGCCAGAAGCTCGGCCTGGGCACCTGCGTGTGGGTGCGGGTGAAGCTCAAGCAGCACAGCACCGAAGTGCTCGGGCGCTTCGAGCAGGTGGTGAAGGGCTGCGAGGAAGTAGTCGAGTGCTACGAGCTGCTCGGCGAGACCGACTGCCTGCTCAAGCTCTACCTGCCCAACCTGGAAGCCTTCTCGGTGTTCATGCACAACTTCCTGCTGAAGATTCCCGAGGTGGACGTTACCCACTCCAGCGTGGCGCTGCGCGAGATCAAGAACGAGACGGCCCTGCCGCTGTAGGGCGGCACCGGCGCGCACGCTGCGCGGGAAGCGGGCCCGGAACCGCCCGGACGTACCGGCAACAACATCAAGGAGACACCCCATGCCCCTGCTGCGCAACCAGCTCTATCTCGACGGCTGCTGGACCGATCCGGTCGGCAGCGACACCATCGAGGTCATCGACCCGAGCACCGCCCAGCCCTACGCGCGCATCCCGGCCGGCACCCCGGCCGACGCCGAACGCGCGGTGGCCGCGGCGCATGCCGCCTTCGACGGCTGGTCGCGCACCGCGCCGGCCGAACGCGCCGCCGCGGTCGGGCGCATCGCCCAGGCGCTGGAAGCGCGCAGCGCCGAACTGGCCGAAGCCATCGCCCGCGAGGTCGGCATGCCGCTGAAGATGGCCGCGCGTGTGCAGGTCGGCGGGCCGCTGTGGCACTGGAAGAACTACGCCGCGATGGCCGAACGCTTCGAGTGGGAGCGCCAGGTCGGCAACTCGCTGGTGCTGCGCCAGCCGGTCGGCGTGGTCGGTGCGATCACCCCGTGGAACTTCCCGCTCAACCAGATCACCCTCAAGCTCGCCCCGGCCCTGCTGGCCGGCTGCACCGTGGTGCTCAAGCCCTCCGAAGTGGCGCCGATCAACGCCTTCCTGCTCGCCGAGGCCATCCACGAGGCCGGCCTGCCGGCGGGCGTGTTCAACCTGGTCACCGGCTACGGTCCGGTGGTCGGCGAAGTGCTGGCGCGCGACCCGCGGGTGGACATGGTGTCCTTCACCGGTTCGACGCGCGCCGGCCGCCGGGTGGCCGAGCTGGGGGCCGCCACGGTGAAGAAGGTGGTGCTGGAACTGGGCGGCAAATCCGCCGCGGTGGTGCTGGACGACGCCGACCTGGGCGCCGCGGTCAAGGCCACGGTGTCGAACTGCCTGCTCAACTCCGGGCAGACCTGCTCGGCCCACACCCGCCTGGTGGTGCCGCGCCACCGCGTGGACGAAGCCGCCGCGCTCGCCGCCGAGGCCATGGCGAAGATGAAGCTCGGCCCCGCGCTGGCCGAAGGCAGCCGCCTCGGCCCGCTGGTCAGCGAAGCCCAGCGCGACCGCGTACGCGACCTCATCCGCCGCGGCGTCGCCGAAGGCGCCCGTCTGGTGTGCGGCGGCGCGGAACAACCTGCGGACCTGCCCGAGGGCTACTTCGTCTCGCCCACCGTGCTGGTGTGCGAGGATTCGAAGGCCACCGTGGCACAGGAGGAGATCTTCGGCCCGGTGCTGGTGCTGCTGCCGCACGACGGCGAAGAAGACGCGATCCGCATCGCCAACGATTCCATCTACGGCCTGGGCGGCGCGGTGTGGGCGGGCAGCGACGAACGCG
>JAUVWV010000102.1 GCA_030603925.1 Thauera sp.
CAGATTGGGGCATTTGAGGCCGGGCAGGCGCATGCACCCCGGATGGGGCTATCATGCGGCGCGGGCCGATCCGGGCAGCCGGCAAACGGCTGCCGCAACCGTCGGGAATTCTATCAGATGCAGGACATCCCCATGTTTCGCAAGCCTCTCCTACGCCTGGCAGGCATGCTCGCCGGACTCTCGCTGCTCGCCGCCCCGGCGGCCGCCAATCCTTTCGAGACCACGCTGGACAACGGCCTCAAGGTCATCGTCAAGGAAGACCGGCGTGCGCCCTCGGTGGTGCACATGCTGTGGTACGGCATCGGCTCGATGGACGACCCGGACGGCGTCTCCGGCGTGGCCCATGTGCTCGAGCCCATGATGTTCAAGGGCACCCACGAGGTCGGCCCGGGCGAATTCAACAAGCGCGTGGCCGCGCTGGGCGGGCGCGACAACGCCTTCACCAGCCGCGACTACACCGCCTACTTCCAGCAGGTGCCGCCGGCCCACCTGGGCACCATGATGGCGCTGGAGGCCGACCGCATGGTGAATCTGGTGATCACCGACGACGAGTTCGCGCGCGAGATCGAGGTAGTCAAGGAAGAGCGCCGCCTGCGCACCGACGACCGCCCGCGCGCCCTGGTGTATGAGCAACTGATGGCCACCGCGCTGCAGTCCCACCCCTACCGCCGCCCGGTGATCGGCTGGATGCCGGATCTCGAGGCGATGAGCGCCGATGACACGCGCGCCTGGTACCGCGCCTGGTACGCGCCGAACAACGCGCGGCTGGTCGTGGTGGGCGACGTGGACCACCGCGCGGTGTTCGAACTGGCACGCCGCCACTATGGCGCGCTCCCGGCGCGCGAACTGCCGGCGCGGCGCATCGCGCGCGAGCCCGAGCAGCGCGGCCCGCGCCAGACCACGGTGAAGGCGCCGGCCGAACTGCCCTATGTCGCACTTGCCTGGCACGCGCCGGCGCTGCGCGATCCGCACACCGACCGCGAACCCTACGCGCTGGAGATGCTCGCCGCAGTGCTCTCCGGCTACGACGGCGCCCGCCTGCCGCGCCGCCTGGTGCGCGAGCAGCGCCTGGCCGTCTCCGCCGGCGCGGGCTACGACGGCTCCGGGCGCGGCCCGGCGCTGTTCTACCTGGAGGGCGACCCAGCCCCCGGGCGCAGCAAGGCCGAGCTGGAAGCCGCGCTGCACGCCGAAATCGCCGACATCGCCGAAAACGGCGTAAGCGAGGATGAATTGCGCCGCGTCAAGGCACAGGCCGTGGCCGCCGAGGTATACAAGCGCGACTCGCTGATGGGCCAGGCGATGGAGATCGGCTTCCTGGAATCTTCCGGACTGTCGTGGCGCGACGAGGCCGCGCTGCTCGAGGGCCTGCGCCGCGTCACCGCGAAAGAGGTCCAGGACGTGGCGCGCCGCGTGTTCACCGAACGCACGCTGACCGCCGCGCGGCTGGAACCCCTGCCGCTGGAAGAACGCCGTCGCACCGCCCTGCCCGCACTGAGACACTGACACCGCCATGCAGAAGAACAGACTTCGTCACCTCGGCAGCCTCGCAGCCACGCTCGGGCTGCTTGCCGCAACGCCCGCCCTGGCCGGCCCGGACATCCAGCACTGGGTGGCCGACACCGGCGCACGGGTGTACTTCGTCGAAAGCCGGGCCCTGCCGATGGTCGACATCCAGGTCGACTTCGCCGCGGGCAGTGCGCTGGATCCGGCCGACAAGGCCGGCCTGGCCAGCCTGACCCGTGCGCTGCTGGACGCCGGTACCGCCACGCTGGACGAACAGGCGATCGCCGATCGCAGCGCCGACATCGGTGCACGCATCGGCGGCAGCACCGACAGCGACCGCGCCAGCCTGGCGCTGCGCACCCTGTCGTCCGACAGCGAGCGCAAGGCCGCGGTGGCGCTGGCCGCGGAGTTACTGGCGCACCCGAGCTTTCCGCAGGACATCCTGGAGCGCGAGCGCGGACGCGGCATCGCCGCGCTGCGCGAGGCCCTCACCCAGCCGGCCAGCATTGCCGCACGCAGCTTCAGCCCCGCGGTGTTCGGCGAGCACCCCTACGGCCAGGTCAGTACCGAGCAGACGCTCGGCGCGATCACGCGCGACGACCTGGTGCGCTTCCACCGGACCCACTACGTCGCGCAGCGCGCCTCGGTTGCGATCGTCGGCGACGTCTCGCGCACCGAGGCGGCCGCCATCGCACAGCAACTCACCGCCGACCTGCCGCGCGGCGCGACGCCGGTCCCGCCGGCCGCACCGCGCCAGCCGACAGCTGCCGAGCTGCGCATCGCCCACCCTTCGGCGCAGGCCCACATCCTGCTCGGCCTGCCCGGCATGGCGCGCGAGGACCCCGACTACTACAGCCTGCTGGTCGGCAACTACGTGCTGGGCGGTGGCGGCTTCGTCTCGCGGCTCACCCGCGAGGTGCGCGAGAAGCGCGGCTACGCCTACAGCGTCTACAGCTACTTCGCCCCGCAGCAGGTCGCCGGCCCGTTCCAGATCGGCCTGCAGACACGCGGCAGCCAGATCGATGCCGCACTCCAGGTGGTACGCGAGACGCTCGCCGGCTTCATCGCCGAAGGTCCGAGCGAGGCCGAACTGCAGGCGGCACGCGACAACATCATCAACGGCTTCGGCCTGCGCCTGGATTCCAACCGCAAGATCCTCGACCACGTGGCGATGATCGGCTACTACGGCCTGCCGCTGGACTGGCTGGAGGCCTATCCGCAGCACGTGGCGGCGGTCACCGCGGAAGACGTGCGCGATGCCTTCGCGCGCCGCGTGCGTCCGGAACACCTGGTAACCGTGGTGGTCGGCGGCGACGGCGACAATGCCGCCGCGAACGGCGCGGCGAGCGACGCAGCGAACGGGACCGTACGTTGAGCCGGGTGCGCATCGTCGGCGGACAATGGCGTTCACGCCTGCTGGAGGTGGCCCACGTCCCGGGCCTGCGCCCGACGCCGGACCGCGTGCGCGAGACCCTGTTCAACTGGCTGGGGCAGGATCTCTCCGGCCTGAGCTGCCTGGATCTGTTTGCCGGCACCGGCATTCTGGGCTTCGAGGCCGCCTCGCGCGGTGCCGAACGGGTCACCCTGGTCGAGCACAACGCGCGCGCCCATGCCGCCCTGCAGCAAGCCGTAAAGACCCTGCAAGCGTCGCAGGTGGAGTTGGTCCGCGGCGATGCGGTAAAATTCCTCGAATCTGCTGCACGCAGGTTCGATGTCGTGTTTCTGGACCCGCCCTACAACCAGGGCTGGCTCGAACGCATCGAGCCCCTGCTCGGACAGGTCCTGCAGCCGGACGGCTGGCTCTACGCCGAATCGGAAGCACCGCTTGCCGGGCTGGCCGGCTGGAACACGATCCGCGAAGGCCGCGCCGGGCAGGTGCATTTTCATCTCATGCGAGGGAGTCCAGATTGAGACACGGCAAGGTCGTTTATCCGGGCACCTTCGATCCGTTGACCCGCGGCCACGAAGACCTGGTGCGGCGGGCGGCGATGCTGTTCGATCAGGTCATCGTCGGCGTGGCGGCGAGCGCCGGCAAGTCGCCGATCTTCACGCTGGAGGAGCGGGTGGAGATCGCGCGCGAAGCGCTGGCGCCCTTCCCCAACGTCACGGTGCTGGGATTCGACGGCCTGCTGATGAACTTCCTGCGTGCACAGGATGCGCGTCTGATCCTGCGCGGACTGCGCGCGGTATCGGACTTCGAGTACGAGTTCCAGATGGCGGGGATGAACCGCAAGCTCTACCCGGACGTCGAGACGGTCTTCCTGACGCCGGCAGACGAGTACATGTTCATCTCGGCCACCATGGTGCGTGAAATCGCCAGGTTGGGGGGCGATGTAAGCAAGTTCGTGCAGCCGGCGGTCAACGCCCGGCTGTGCCGGAAATTGAACCCTGAGCAATAGAGAGGTAGTGACAAATGGCCTTGATGATCACCGACGAGTGCATCAACTGTGACGTGTGCGAACCCGAGTGCCCCAACGGCGCGATTTACCAGGGGGACGAGATCTATGAGATCGACCCCGACAAGTGCACCGAGTGCGTCGGACACTTCGATGAACCCCAGTGCCAGCAAGTTTGCCCGGTGGACTGTATCCCGCTCGACCCGGAGCGCCAGGAGACCCGCGAGCAGCTGATGGAGAAATTCGTCCGTCTCACCGGCGACAAGTAAGCCGCGCCGACACGGACGGGAATGCAGAAGGGCGGGCCCCCCGGCCCCCCCCTCAGGCGTAGTGCGTCGGCGTGCGGCCACTCAGGCCGCTTTCCCGGGCAAGTCCTCGACCGCTTCGCGACGCTCCTCGACCGGCGCGTCGAGTGCCACCCGGATCGCCGTCGCCAGCCCTTCGAGTTCCTCGATCTGGCGCAGCAACTGCCCCTCGGCCTGTTTGAGCTCCTCCACCCGGTCCTCCAGCGTGTCGGTGGCCTGGTGGATGCGCTTCACGCTTTCCAGCCTGCGCTTGAGCTGCAGCTGGTATTCGCGCACCTGGGTCTCGAGCGGCGACATCACCGCGCGCAGCCACTGCTCCACGTCGCGATTGGCCAGCTCGAAGGTGCGCCGCGCCTGCAGGGCGACCGTTTCGAAGAACTTCTGCGTCAGCGCATGCTTCTCGGTGGTCACCAGCACCAGGGTGTTGTTGATCTGCCGGTTGAAGGCCTTCTCCAGGCGGTCCAGTTCGCGCTCGTAGCGCAAGGTCGAGAAAGCTTCGGGCGGGGTCAGCTTGAGGCCGTGCTCCACCGAGAAGCGCTTGTACATCGCCTCGAGCATGGTGGTGATCTCGGCGATCTCGTCAGTGGACAGCTTGAAGTTGGCGCGCAGGCGGTCGAAGAAACCCTCCATCGCGTCCTTGAGCCCCTTCGAGAAGGTGGACTCCAGCATCGCCTCGCGGGTGCGGCGCGTCTCGTCGCGCAGCGTGTCCATGCCGAGGTGGGCGAGCAGGTTGTTGGTGAGGTTGGTGAACACCGAGCGCACCGCGTAGTACTTCTGCAGACCCTGCTCGAACTCGTCCTTCTCCGCGCGGATCTTGCGCATCATGTACTCGATCACGCTCTGGTTCTTGCCGCGCAGGTCGGTGAGCTCCTGGAGTTGCTCGCGCAGCCCGCTGAGCCGGGCCTCCAGCAGCGCAGTGGCCTGCCCGACCAGATCCTCGGTTTCCCCCAGCGTGCTGTCGCGCACGATCTCCTGCTTGGTCGGCAGCAGATCGTCCGTGAGGGCGCGCTCCAGGGCCGGCAGGCGGCTGCGCTCGAGCAGCGCCGCGTCGCCGTTGACCCGCCCCACCAGCCCCTTCTGCGCGGACACCGGAAACACCGCCGTACGCTCGATCTCCAGCGTATCGGCCACCGAGGCGACCTGACGGGAGATCTCGCCGTCGATCTGCGTCTCGCCGCGCAGCCCGTCCCACAGCCCATCGATCTTGTTGAGCACCACCAGCCGCCCCTTCTGCCGCCCCTGTCCGGCATGCACGTACTCGCGCCATACCGCCAGGTCGCTCTGCGTCACCCCGGTGTCGGCCGCGAGGATGAACAGCACCGCGTGCGCGTTGGGCAGCAGCGAGAGGGTCAGTTCGGGCTCGGCACCGATCGCATTCAGACCCGGCGTGTCGAGCACCACCAGGCCCTGCTCGAGCAGCGGATGCGGGAACTGGATCAGCGCATGCCGCCAGCTGGGGATCTCCACCTGGCCGTCGGCACCGGGCTTGAGCCCGGTTTCGCCCGAAGGATCGACCTTGAAGCCCAGGCTGCGCGCCTCCTCCAGCGAGGCCCTGCGGGTTTCGCCGACGCGCGACAGCGCCTGCTGCAGCCCGGCCGCCGAATCGGCCGCCAGCGGCAGCACCTCCCATTCTTCCGGAAAGCGCTTCAACTCACTCACGCTCGCCTGGGTAGCGCGGGTGGCGATGGGCAACAGACGGATCTCCGGGTTGTCGCCGGGCGTCCACTTCAGTTCGGTGGGGCACATCGTGGTGCGCCCTGCGCTCGACGGCAGGATACGGTCGCCGTAGTCGGCGAAGAAGATGGCGTTGATCAGTTCGGACTTGCCGCGCGAGAACTCGGCGACAAAGGCCACGGTGAGCTTGTCCTCGCGCAGGCGGTCGAGGATGTACTGCAGGCGCATATCGCCCTGCGCATCGCCCACTTCGTTGCGCGACAGCCAGCTGCGCAGCCTGCCCACCGCTTCCGCCGCATCGGCGCGCCAGCGCCCGTAGGCGGAAAACTGATCGACCAGATTCATATGTTCACCCCGAACAGCCCGCGCAAGCGGGGCGTGAAGTATTTAACACTCCGATAGCATAGCGCCGAACCGCGCCGCATGCCATGCTGTTCTCAGGCACGGCGCACCTGGCAATGCGGACAGAACCAGCTCGAGCGCTGCGCGCTGACGAAGCGCCGGATGGGCGCGGCGCAGACGCGGCAGGGCTCCCCCTCGCGGCCGTAGACGAAATACTGTTGCTGGAAGTAACCCGGGCGGCCGTCCCCGCCGACGAAGTCGCGCAGCGAACTGCCTCCCGCCGCAATGGCCTCCGCCAGGGTGTCGCGCACGCTGCGGGCCAGGCGGTCGCAGCGTTGCCGGCCCAGGGCGTCGGCCGGTTCCAGCGGATGGATGCGCGCGCGGAACAGGCTTTCGGCCGCATAGATGTTGCCCACGCCGACCAGGCGCCGCGCATCCATCAGCACATGCTTGATCGGCTGGCGCAGCCCGCGCGTGCCCCGAAACAGCCAGGCGCCGTCGACGCCCTCCTCGAGCGGCTCCCGCCCCAGGAGGGCGAGCAGCGGGTGGCTCGCCGCGTCGCCCGCCTGCCACAGCACCAGGCCGAAGCGGCGCGGGTCGCGCAGGCGCAGCGCGATATCGCCGAACACCAGATCGAGGTGGTCGTGCTTCTGCGCCGGCAGCACGGCATCCACCACCCGCAGGCTGCCCGACATGCCCAGATGCACGATCACGCTGCCGGGGGCGAAGTCGAGCAGCAGATACTTCGCGCGGCGGCGCACGGCCCGCAGCGGCAGGCCGACGATCGGCGCAGCGAGCGACTCGGGCACCGGCTGGCGCAGCCGCGGATTGCGCACCCGCAGGGTGGTGAGTACGCGTCCTTCGACATGCGGACGGATGCCGCGGCAGGTTGTTTCGACTTCAGGCAGTTCCGGCATCGGCACTCCGGCGAAGCACGCGACGCAGGCCCGGGGCATCACAACGGTATGTCCATCCGCCGTGCGCGCTCCGCCCGCGTGCGCTCTCGACTCTCCACTCTCGACTGGTTAACATGAGGCGAACCGAATTCTAGTTGATGCATCAAACCGATCAATGCGTGCGGCCGGCCGCCGCTCCGCATCTGCCCGCACCCCGGGCGCCGGCACACACACACGGAGTCCCGCTGGACCGCACCCATGAACCGCCGCCCCTCCCGCACGCTCGCCCGCCTCGCCTCGCGCATCGGCCTGACGCTGTCGCTCACCTTGCCGATCGCCGCCCAGGCCCAGGATACCCCCACCCCCGAGACCCGCTTGCCGGCGCAGGAACTGACCGCCGAGACCCTCTACCAGTTCATCCTTGCCGAGATCGCCGGCGCACGCGGTGAACTCGGCCTGTCGGTGCAGGCCTATCTCGAACTCGCGCGACGCACCGCGGATCCGCGCATCGCCCGGCGGGCCGCAGAGATCGCGCTGTATGCGCGCAACTTCGACGCCGCGGCGCAGGCCGCGCGCATCTGGGCACAGGCCGATCCGGAGTCCGAGGAGGCCCGCCGCCTGCTGGCCGGCATGCTGGTCAGCGGCGGCGAACGCATGGACGACCTGCAGATCCACTTCGCCCGCATCCTGGCCGAATCGCCGGAGCGTCTGCCGCAGAACCTGATGGGGCTCAACCGCGCCCTGGTCCGGCTGTCCGACAAGGAACTCGCGCTGCGCATCGTCGAACGGCTCACCGAGCCCTACCTCGAACACCCGGAAGCGCACTACGCGCGCGCCCAGGCTGCGGCGATCGCGCAGGACCCGGCCGAGGGCCTGGCGGCCATCGAAGGCGCCCTGACCTTGCATCCGGACTGGGAGCCGGCGGTGCTGCTGAAGGCGCAACTGCTGCAGCAGGCCAACGCCAACCGCGAGGCCGCCCGCCTGCTCGCCGGCTATCTGGAACGCCACCCCGACAATCGCAACGCGCGCCTCACCCATGCCCGCGTACTGGTTGCGCTGCAGCAGTTCGACGCAGCGCGCCAAGAGTTCCAGCGCCTGCTGGCGAACACCCCCGGCGACCGCGACCTGAGCTACGCGGTGGCACTCCTGTCGGCCCAGCTGGAAGACTTCGAGCTGGCCGAGCGCCTGTTCGCCGAAGCGCTCGCCGCCGGGCATCCGGAGGCCGACGCCATTCACCTGAACCTTGCCCAGATCGCCGAACGGCGCGACCAGGTGGATGCCGCCCTGGCGCATTACGCCCAGGTCGGCAGCGGCCCGCACGCCCTGCAGGCCCGGGTGCGCGCCGCGCAACTGCTGGCGCGCCACGGCCGCCTGGAAGAGGCGCGCCGCTCGCTGCAGTCGCCCGAGGCGGACGAGGAGACGCGCAAGCGCCTGCTGCTCGCCGAAACCCAGCTGCTGCGCGACGCCGCCCAGCCCGAAGCGGCCTTCCGCCTGATCGACGAAGGCCTGCGCGAGGCCCCCGATGACACCGACCTGCTGTACGAATCGGCAATGCTCGCCGAACGCCTGGATCGCCTGGAGGTGATGGAAGCACGCCTGCGCAAGCTGATTGCCCTCGACCCGGAGCACGCCCATGCCCACAACGCGCTGGGCTACACGCTCGCCGACCGCGGCCTGCGCCTGGACGAGGCCGAGGCCCTGATCGAGCGCGCCCTGGCGCTTTCTCCGGACGACCCCTTCATCCTCGACAGCATGGGCTGGGTGCTGTTCCGCCGCGGCGAGGCGGCTGCGGCGCTCGTCCATCTCGAGCGCGCCTATGCCATCCGCGCCGACCCGGAGATCGCCGCCCATCTCGGCGAAGTACTGTGGTCCCTGGAGCGCCACGGCGATGCACAGGACATCTGGGACGCCGCACTGCGCGAGCACCCGACCCACGAAGGACTGCAGGACACCATCCGCCGCCTGCGCCGCTGACCCACTACCCACCGACCCGCGCAATGAAGCCCACACTCCCGCTGCCATTCGCCGCGGCGGCCGCCCTCTGCGTCGCGCTGCTCGGCGCCTGCGCCACACCAGGCGCCCGCGACATCCCGCACGCCGACGCCGCACAGCGCCAGCCCGCGACCAGCTTCGAGCTCGAAGGCCGCCTGTCGGCCACCGACGGGCAACGCGCCGCCAACGGACGCCTGAGCTGGCAGCACAACGGCACCGGTGATCGCTGGACGGTGTTCTCGCCGCTTGGCCAGATCGTCGCCCAGCTCGACCGCGACCCCGCCGGCGCCCTGCTCCGCACTGCCGACGGCCGGCGCTACCGCGCCGCCAGCGCGGACCAACTGCTCCCCGAACTGCTGGGCGTGGATGCGCCGGTCGACCTGCTGCCGCGCTGGGTGCAGGCCACCCCCGGCGAGGGCGCCGAGGTGCGCCAGCGCGACGCGCTCGGCCGCCCCACGCTGCTCATCGAGGCCGGCTGGCGGGTCGAGTACCCGGAGTACGCCGCGGAGGACAGCGCCGCGGCACCACGCCGCATCGACCTGAGCCGGGGTGACGCCCGCCTGCGCCTGATCATCGATCGCTGGACCCCGCATCCGTGAGCCTGAACTCTGCCGATCGGCTGGCCGGCTGCCTCGCCCCCGCCAAGCTCAACCTCTTCCTGCATGTGGTCGGCCGCCGCCCGGACGGCTATCACCTGCTGCAGACCGCCTTCCGCCTGCTCGACTGGGGCGACCGGCTGGACTTCCGCGTGCGCCGCGACGGTGCACTGCGCCGCATGAACGAGGTGCCAGGCGTCGCCGAGGCGGACGACCTGGTGATACGCGCCGCGCGCCTGTTGCAGGCGCGCAGCGGCTGCACGCTGGGCGCCGACATCACCGTGCACAAACAACTGCCGATGGGCGGCGGACTGGGCGGCGGCAGTTCGGATGCCGCCACCACCTTGCTCGCGCTGAACCACCTGTGGGGCACCGGACTGACGCGCGAGGCCCTGCAGGCGCTGGGCCTGACACTGGGTGCCGACGTCCCTTTCTTCATCTACGGCCGCGACGCCTTTGCCGAGGGGGTCGGCGAGCGCTTCCAGCCGCTCACCCTGCCCGAAGCGTGGTACGTGATCCTCTCGCCGGGGGTCTCCGTCCCCACAAGCGAAATTTTCTCTGCCGGGGAGTTGACGCGGAATACCGAACCCATCAAAATTGCGGACTTCGCAGCGAGCACCACCCGAAACGACCTGCAGCCAGTGGCCTGCAACCGTTACCCGGAAGTGGCCGCAGCAATCGACTGGCTGGCGCAGCACGCGCCGGCGAGAATGACCGGATCCGGCGCCTGTGTGTTCGCACAGGCAGCAGACGAGGCCGATGCGGAACGCATCGTCCGCAACTGCCCGGCGCGGTGGAAGGCGTGGAAAGCACGCAGCCTCTCGCGACATCCGCTCTTCGCGATGGTCGATTGAGCTGTCGAACAGGTTTCTTGGGGAGTCGCCAAGTCGGTTAAGGCACCGGATTTTGATTCCGGCATTCGAGGGTTCGAATCCTTCCTCCCCAGCCATACAAATCGGGCAGGCCGCGCGCCTGCCCGAGTCGTTTTTGCAGCAGTCATTCTATCGGCATCGGAGATTCGGTCATGCCCTACGGCAGCCTCATGGTCTTCACCGGCAACGCCAACCCCAAGCTTGCCTCCGACGTGGTGCGTCGCCTGGGGATTTCACTCGGTTCGGCCACGGTGGGCCGCTTCTCCGACGGCGAGGTGAACGTCGAACTGCTGGAAAACGTGCGCGGCAAGGACGTCTTCATCCTGCAGCCGACCTGTGCGCCGACCAACGAGAACCTGATGGAAATGCTGGTTCTGGTCGATGCCCTCAAGCGCGCCTCGGCCGGCCGCATCACCGCCGCGA
>JAUVWV010000400.1 GCA_030603925.1 Thauera sp.
AAGGCCTGGGGCCTGGCGGGGGCGCGCGTGGGGACGCTGCTCGCCGCCCCGGAGCTGGTGGCGATCCTGCGCGCGCTGGCGCCGCCGTATCCGTTGCCTTCGCTGGCCACCGAGGCCGCGCTCAGGCGCCTGCAGCCTGGCGAACGCGCCGCGGCGCGCCGGCGGGTCGTGGGCGTGCTGAAACGTCGCGATGCGCTGGCGGCGGCCCTGGCGGCTCTGCCCGCAGTGCGCAAGGCCTGGCCGAGCGAGGGCAACTTCGTGCTGGTGCGCTTTGCCGATCCGGCGGCGGCGAGGGCGGCCTGCGAGGCGGCCGGCGTGCTGGTGCGGGATTTCAGCCGCCAGCCGCGGCTGGCCGGGTGCCTGCGCATCACGGTCGGCACCGCGGCCGAGAACCGCCGGCTGGTCGCCGCCTTGTCGGCCCTGCCGGCCGCAAGAACCGCAAGGAGAGGTGCAGGCCGTGGATAGGACGCTGCAGCTGTACATCGATCGCGACGGCACGCTGGTCGAGGAGCCCGCCGACGAACAGGTCGATGCGCTCGAAAAAATCCGGCTGGTGCCGGGTGTGATTCCCGCGCTGCTCCGGCTGCGCGACGCCGGTTATCGCTTCCTCCTGGTCAGCAACCAGGACGGGCGCGGCACGGAATCCTTCCCGGAGGCGCATTTCAGCCGCGCCCACGAGTTCATCCTGGCGTTGTTCGCCAGCCAGGGCATCCGCTTCGAGGCGGAGTTCATCTGCCCGCATTTCCCCACGGACGGCTGCGCCTGCCGCAAGCCGGCCACCGGGCTGGTCACTGCATTCATCGCGCGCAACCCGCCCGACCTCGAGCGCAGCTACGTGATCGGTGATCGCGATACCGACCTGGCCTTTGCCGAGAACCTCGGCCTGCCGGGCCTCAAGCTCGAATCCGGGTTCGGCTGGCCGGAGATCACGCGCCGGATCCTGGCCGGCCTGCGGCGCGCCACCGTGACGCGCCGCACGAAGGAAACGCAGATCCGCGTCGCCGTGGACCTGGACGATGCGAACGCGCCCGCGCGCATCGCCACCGGGCTCGGCTATTACGACCACATGCTCGAACAGGTTGCCAAGCATGGCGGCTTCGCGCTGGCGCTGGAGTGCCAGGGCGACCTGCACATCGACGAGCACCACACCGTCGAGGACGTGGCCCTGGCGCTCGGCGAGGCGCTGCGCCAGGCGCTCGGCGCCCGCCAGGGGATTCGTCGCTACGGCTTCGTGCTGCCGATGGACGAGGCGCGCGCGGAGGTGGCGGTCGACCTCGGTGGCCGGCCGTACCTGGTGTTCGAGGGCGAGTTCCGGCGCGAGCGGGTCGGCGAACTGCCGACCGAGCTGGTGCCGCATTTTTTCCGCTCGCTGGCCGACAGCCTGCGCGCTTCGATCCACGTGCGCGTCTCGGGCGAGAACGACCACCACCAGGTGGAGGCGGCCTTCAAGGGCCTGGGCCGCGCGCTGCGCGATGCCTTACGCGTCGAGGGCGCGGGCATCCCGTCCACCAAGGGCATGCTGGCGTGAGCACCGCCGGCCCGGTCATCGTTGATTCCGGCGGGGCGAACATCAGCTCGCTGCGCTTCGCGCTCGGCCGGTTGGGCTGTGACGCGCCGCTGACCGCCGACCCCGCGCGCATCCGCGCCGCCAGCCACGTGTTCCTGCCCGGCGTCGGCGCCGCCGACGAGGCGATGACGAAGCTGGAACAGCGCGGGCTGGCGGAGGTGGTGCGCGGCCTGCGCCAGCCGGTCCTCGGC
>JAUVWV010000065.1 GCA_030603925.1 Thauera sp.
GCTCGGTCAGGTCGCCGCGCGCCACCGCATCGAGCACCCGCGCAACATCCTCCACGCTGCCCGAGATCACCTCCATCAGCCGGTTCAGACCCTGCGCAAGCTGCAGGAAAAAACCGCTCTTGCCGTCGATCGCGATGCGGTGGGTGAAATCGCCCGCCACCGCCGCCTCCACCAGCGCACCCAGTTCGCCGCGCAGCGCGACCTCCTCGGTACGGTCATGCCACTCCAGCACGGTTCCGGCACGCCGGCCCTCGCCATCGATCACCGGATTGAGCACCAGCTGGAAGGCGAACTCGCCGAGGCGGATCTCCGCCAGGTAGGTGGTGCGCAATGCTGCGATGCGCGCCCGTTGCGCCTCCGGGTCGCGGTGGAAGAAGTCGAAGTGCCGCCCGACGATCTCGCTCGCCCGCACACCGCCGGGCAGGCTGCCGCCCATGCTGCGTTCGGCGCGTTGCAGCATGGTGTGCGCCGACGCGTTCATGTAGGTGATCACCCCTTCCGGGTCCGCCAGCATCAGGCTGACACGGGCCGTATCCAGCGCATTGCGGATGCGCAGATTGCGCTCGGCGATCTCGCGCTCGGCATCGCAGCGCAGCGCGAGACTGTCCTGCATGCGCACGAAGGCGCGCAGCAGCGCCCCGATCTCGTCCCGCCCGGACGCTTCGATGCGGGCGTCGAACCGTCCTTCGCTCACCGCCGCGGCGCCCCGCAGCGCGAGGGCGAGGCGGGCACGCTGCCGGCGGGCGAGCGCCACCGCCGTGGCCAGGCCGCCGACCAGCGCCAGTCCCAGCGCCGCCGACAGCACCACGGGGCCAGCCGCCCCGGCGGACAGTGCGGGCAGCACCGGCAACAGGAAGAGCACCAGCGCGACCAGCAGCGGGAGGATGAATGCGCCGGCAAGCGGCAGGGAGTCGAGCCACTTCATGATCTGCCCCGGTTCGTCGTCATAGCTGTCTCCGCCCGCGCGGAGCCGTCCTGCTCCCCGAACAGACCCATGTCGGGCGCACGCATCAGCGCGCAGATGTCCAGCACGATCAACATCTGCTCATCCACCGTGGCCAGACCGCGCACGTGCTGCGCGCCGATCGCCGGACCGAACTCGGGTGCCGGGCGGATCTGCGCGACGGGCAGCGCGATCACGTCGCTCAGTGCATCGACCAGCATGCCCACCAGGCGATCGTCCACCTGCAGCACCACGATCACCGTACCGCTGCCCGGTTCGCTGCGGCCGAGACCGAAACGCTGGCGCAGGTCGACCACCGGCACGATCAGCCCGCGCAGGTTGATCACCCCGCGCACGAAGGCCGGGGCGCCGGCAATGCGAGTCGCCGGTTCGTAGGCCCGTATCTCGCGCACCGCCAGGATATCGATCGCATACGCCTCGTCCGCCAGCATGAAGGCAAGAAACTCGCTCTGCGGGGCAGCGGCGGGATCGGGGACGGACGCCGGGGAAGACATGTGGGCGGATTCCTTGGAGAGGGCTACATCCGGGTTTACGGCAGCCGGACGGCCTTCTGTAGTGCGGCTTCAGGCGGCGAGCGCCTCGCCGCCGCGCACCCCATCGACCAGTACGGCAACATCCAGGATCAGCGCCACCTTGCCGCTGCCCAGCACGGTGGCAGCCGAGAAACCCGCCACCCGCCTGAAGTTGGCCTCCAGGTTCTTGATCACCACCTGCTGCTGATCGACCAGGGTATCGACGAAGAGCGCCGCCCGCACGCCGTTCGACTCCACCAGCACCATGATGCCGCGGCTCCAGTCGCGCTGCGCGCCCTCGACCGCGAAGCGCCGCCCCAGGTCCACCACCGGCAGGTAGTCGCCGCGCACGCGCACCATGCGCGCCTCGCCCGCCACCCGGTGGATGGTTTCGGGCGCGGCCTGCAGGGTCTCGGCGACGAAACCGAGCGGGATGACGTAGAGCTCCTCGCCCACCCCCACCGTGAGACCATCCACGATCGCCAGGGTGAGCGGCAGGCGCACCCCGATGCGCGTGCCGCGCCCGTGCTCCGAGCGGATCTCGAGCAGTCCGCCGAGCGCGCCGATGTTGCGCTTGACCACGTCCATGCCGACACCGCGCCCGGACACCTCGGTCACCGTTTCGGCGGTCGAGAAACCCGGCTCGCAGATCAGTTGCCAGACCTCGGCGTCGCCCATCCCGTCATGCACCGCCATGCCGCGCTCGCGCGCCCGGTGCAGGATCTTCTCGCGCGACAGGCCGGCGCCGTCATCCTCCACCTCGATCAGGATGTAGCTGCCCTGATGCAGGGCACGCAGGACAACTTGCCCTTCTTCCGGCTTGCCTGCGGCGAGCCGCTGGGCCGGCGTCTCGATACCGTGGTCGAGGGCATTGCGTACCAGATGGGTGAGCGGATCGGCAATGCGCTCGACCAGTCCCTTGTCGAGCTCGGCGTGCTCGCCTTCGAGGCGCAGCCGCACCTGTTTGCCCAGACGCGCACCGAGCTCGCGCACCAGGCGAGGGAAACGGGCGAACACCACGGACACCGCCACCATGCGGATCGACATCACCGATTCCTGCAGCTCGCGGGTATTGCGTTCGAGCAGGCCGAGCCCGTTCATCAGCTTGTCGAACACCTCCGCATCGACCTGGCTGGCGACTTCCTGCAGGATGGAGCGCGTGATCACCAGCTCACCCACCAGGTTCACCATCTGATCCACCTTGTCGACGCTGACCCGGATCGATGTCTCCGCCCCGCCGCGTGTTGCGCCCGCTGCGTGCTCCTCCGCCGCCTCACCCGCCGCGGCGGCGGGCGCTGCCAGCTCGGCCGCCGCGCCGTGCGGTAGCGCCTCGCGCGCCGGCGGGAAGGGCATGAACAGGGTATAGCTGCCGTCTTCGGCGTCTTCGCTGTACTCAGCCGGCAGGGCCGGCCGATCGGCCGCCGAAACGGCGGACGCAGGCGCCAACGGGCTGATCGTCAGGTCGCCGGGATCGGTGACCAGTTCGAGCACGCCGCGCAAGGCGCTTTCCGCGCACGCGCCGCGCAGGCGTATGCGCCACCCGCCCTCCGGCTGCAGCGCGCCGGGGCGTTCGACGATCTCGCAATCCCCCAGCGCGGCGAGTTCCGCCAGCATGTTGTCCACCAGCAGCTCGCTGCCGCTCACCACCCGGGCAAGACGGAACGCCAGATCGAAGCCCGGCCCCGCCGCGGTCTGCGGGGCAGCGCCGGGTGCCGCGCCGTCGCACAGCTCAGCCAGCCGGCTGCGCACCGCCTCCGCGCGCTCGAGGTCGGGGCGGCGTTCGCCGCGGTGCGCGTCGAGCTGGTTGCGCAGCACGTCGCCGGCCGCCAGGCAGGCATCGACCATCTCGCGCGACGGCGCCAGCTCGCCCTTGCGCACGCGGTCGAGCAGATCCTCCATCAAATGGGTGACGCCGGCCATGTCCTCGAAACCGAAGGTGGCGCTCGACCCTTTGATGGAATGCGCCGCGCGGAAGATCTCGGCAATCTCCTCGGGCGCCGGATGCTGCGGATCGATGCGCAGCAGGATGGCCTCGATGCTCGCCAGATGCTCTTCGGTCTCTTCGAAGAACACCTGGTAGAACTGGCTCATGTCGAGGCTCATCGCCGTGCGCTCCGCGGTCCGTCAGCCCAGCACGCGCGCGGTGACTTCAAGCAGCCTGCGCGGCTCGAAGGGCTTGACCAGCCAGCCGCTGGCGCCGGCCGCGCGCCCGCGCGCCTTGGCGTCGTCCGCCGACTCGGTGCTCAGCACGAGGATCGGCACCGCGCGGTAGTCGGGTTGCGCGCGCAGGCGCGCGATCAGCGTCAGGCCGTCCATGCGCGGCATGTTCACATCGGTAAGCACCATGTCGAAGCGCGTCGTGCCGGCCTTCTCGACGGCATCGAGCCCATCGACCGCCTCGGTGACCTGGTAGCCCGCCGCGCTCAGGGTGTAGCTCACCACCTGCCGGATGGCGGCCGAATCGTCGACCGCAAGAATGCGCTTGGCCATGAAACGGTTCCCTGGAAGATCACTGTGCCCCTCGTCGCGCCGGACGCCGACGGAATGGGGCCGCCAGTGGTTTATCGACGCGCGCGCCCGGGACTTTAACGTCCCGCACCCCGAAGCGCGCCGGTTGCACCAAGCCGTGGCACACATCGCTCAGTCCCGCGCTGCTGCGCCCGCCGATGCGCGCGCCGTGGCACGCACCGTGGCACGCCGTACGCCCTCGCGACGCGCCGGTACGTGCAATGTGTGCGCTAGCGCGACACCGGACGGAATCCGCCCACCGCCGGCTGCGATTGCGGGCCGCCGGCCGGCGGCGGGGCACCATTGAGCAGGCCGCCGCCGTCGAGCGGCGTATCGTTGCCGACCTGCACCTGCGAGCCCTCGCTGCGCAGCGCTTCCTCGGTCTGCTTGTTCATCACGATGATGGAAATGCGCCGGTTGGCCGGGTCGAGCGGATTCTCGCGGTTCAGGTGGATGGTGTCGGCCAGCCCGACCACGCGCAGGATCCTGCCGCCCTCCAGCCCGCCGGCGAGCATCTCGCGGCGCGAGGCGTTGGCGCGGTTGCTCGACAGCTCCCAGTTGGAGAAACCCAGCTCGCCCCCCGCATAGGGCGCGGAATCGGTATGTCCCGACAGACTGATGCGGTTGGGCACGTCGTTCAGCGCCCGCCCGATGGCGCGCAGCAGGTCGCGCGTGTAGGGGCGCACGGTGGCGCTGCCGCTGAGGAACATCGGCCGGTTCTGCTCGTCGATGAGCTGGATGCGCAGCCCCTCCAGCGTGATGTCCATCAGGATCTGGTCCTTGAACGGGCGCAGCGCCGGATCGGCCTCGATGATCGCCTCGATGCGCCCCTTCAGGTCGATCAGGCGCGCGCGCTCGACGCGCCGCTCCTGCGCCAGCAGGTCATCAAAATCGGGGGACAGGCGCTGGCGGCCGGTGGCGGCGTCCAGGTTGATGGTGCGCCGGTCCTGCACGTCGCCGCGCTTGACCTGCCCCACCGCGCGGGTGAGATCCTCGCCGCCGCCCTGGATCACGCTGGAACTGTCACCCACCCCGCTGCCACCCTGCAGCGAGAGCTTGAGCGGGTTCTGGAAGTGCTCGGCGATCCCTTCCAGGTCGCCCTGGGCGGTAGAGCCGAGCAGCCACATCAGCAGGAAGAAGGCCATCATCGCGGTGACGAAGTCGGCGTAGGCGATCTTCCACGCCCCGCCATGGCCGCCGCCGCCGCCCTTCTTGATGCGCTTGACGACGATGGGTTGCTGGCTGTCGTCGCTCATGCTTCAGGCGCCCCCCGGCTGGGTTGAACACAGGCGCAGCGGATCGCGGCCGTGGTCCTCATCGGGCGTCCCGCCTCAGCCCTTGCGGGCCTTGATGTCCTCCTCCAGCTCGGAGAAGGTCGGGCGATCGGTGGAGAACAGCACCTTGCGGCCGAACTCCACCGCGACCTGCGGGGCGTAGCCGTTCATGCTGGCGAGCAGCACCACCTTCATGCACTGGTAGATCTTGCCGCCCTCCTCCACCTTCTGCTCGAGCTGGCCGGCAATCGGCTGGACGAAGCCGTAGGACAGCAGGATGCCGAGGAAGGTGCCGACCAGCGCGCCGCCGATCATCTTGCCGAGCACCGCGGGCGGTTCGCCCACCGAGCCCATCACGTTCACCACCCCCATCACCGCGACCACGATGCCGAAGGCCGGCAGGGCGTCGCCCACCTTGGCCACCGCATGGGCAGGGCCATGGGTTTCCTGGTGGTGAGTGTCGATCTCCATGTCCATCAGGTTCTCGATCTCGAAGGCGTTCAGGTTGCCGCCCACCATCATGCGCAGGTAGTCGGTAAGGAACTCGATCGCATGATGGTCGGCCATCACGCTCGGATATTTGGAGAAGATCGGGCTGGAGTCGGGGTTGTCCACATCGTTCTCGATGGACATCAGGCCTTCCTTGCGCACCTTCGCAAGGATCTCGTACAGCATGGCGAGCAGTTCCATGTACATCGCCTTGTTGTACGGCGAGCCCTTCAGCGCGGAAGGCAGCGCCTTCAGCGTGGCCTTCATGCTGCGCCCGGTGTTGCTCGCAATGAAACCGCCGATCATCAGACCGATGATCGCCACGTACTCCAGCGGCACCCAGAGCGCCATCAGGCTGCCGTGCATGGCATAGGTGCCGAGCGAGGCGAGCAAAACGATCACGTAACCGACAATCAGTAACACCGAATTCCCCTGTGAAGCCAGCCGGCAGCGAGGCCGGCGACGCTGTCGCCCTTGCGCGGCTCAGATGCCCCGGCCCGCGTGCGTTGCAGTCCGCGGGTTGCCGCCGCGCCGGGCAGGCGGCCACCCGCGACAGCCCGTGAAAATACTTTGAAACTTACGTCGCTGCAAAGCGAAACTTGAGCACGGACGCGAAAAATACAACGGGGCTGTCCGCGTCGCGGACAGCCCCGTCTGGGTCGGGATCGGTCGAGGATGAGCGGCGCCCGCCTAGACCAGCTCCGCCTTCGCGCGCTTGGCTGCGCGCTTGGTCTTGCCGGCGCGCGAGGGCATGTTGCACAGCCCGCAGACGAAGTTCTGCGTCGGGTCGTAGGCATGCGCCACGTAGTGGCCGCCGCAGCAGGTGCAGGGCGCCATCTGGATCAGGTCGGCATCATAGAAGCGCACCAGGGTCCAGGCACGGGTCAGGCTGAGCACCGGCTCCATCTGGTCCGACTCGATGTGGTCGAGGTACAGGTGATAGGCCTTCAGGATGGACTCCAGGCCCTTCAGGCCGGCGCGCTCGCTGAAGAAGCGGTAGAAGCCCATGAACAGCGAGGAGTGCACGTTCGGCTGCCAGGTCATGAACCAGTCGGTGGAGAACGGCAGCATGCCCTTCGGGGGCGAGACGCCGCGCACTTCCTTGTAGATCTTCAGCAGGCGCTCGCGGCTGAGCTTGGTCTCCGCCTCCAGCATCTGCATGCGCGCGCCCAGGCGCACCATTTCGACGGCGCGCTGGATGTCTTCGGCTTCCTGGATGATGCTCTTGTTCTTCATTACTCTGCTCCCTCACACTGCTCCTCGACCGGTCTGGACGCGGCGATGATCGCCGCATGCAGTCCCGAAGTCGCCGCATCGCGCCCCTGGCCGGCCATCAGGCCCGCCAGCATGCTGTCGTCGAAGCGGAATCGCGGCAGCAAGGTCTGACTGCCGGCCATGCGTACCAGTTTTGCGGTGGAAAGCCCGAGGATCAGGTCGGCCATCTCGTTGCCGATGCCCAGCCGATACATCGCGGTCTCGCGATCGCTGCGCAGCATCTGCTGCGCGAGCATCAGATAGGCGAGGTTCAGCTCGCGGATTTCGGCCTGAAAATCGGGGCGTTCCATTTTAAGCTCCCTATCAGGGACAAGCTACTCGAAGTTAAAGTGAATTCTGAAGAAACGCCACTAAGCTGCACATCAGGGCGAACAGAAATTTACAGTAACAAAGATACGAAACAGCATGTAGGAAATTCGCCTACACGAACCGACCGAGCCGTAACTGCACAACGACCGGACGGCTGCAGACTTTAGCGGAAATCCGCGCCGGCTTGGCGCGGCGCGCAGCAATTCCCTGCCTTGCGCAGGGAATTGTGTTGCTTCCATGCACGGTTTCAGCGCATCGGCGGCCGCAGGACGAAGTTCTCCACTGCCACCGGCCGCCCGAAATGGAAGCCCTGCAGGAAGTCGCAGCCGGCCTCGCACAGCAGATCCGCCTGTTCGACGGTCTCCACGCCCTCGGCGATGGTCGACAGCCGCAGGTTCGACGCCAGGGCGATGATGGCGCGCACGATGGCCGCATCCTCGGCATCGTGGCACAGGTCGCGCACGAAGGATTTGTCGATCTTGACGATGTCGATCGGCAGGCGTTTCAGGTAGGACAGCGAGGAGTAGCCGGTACCGAAGTCGTCGATCGCCACCTGCACGCCCATGTTCTTGAGCGCACGCAGCATGCCCACGGCCGACTCGACGTCGCTCATCAGGGAGCTTTCGGTGATCTCCAGCACCAGACTTGCCGGCGGCAGCGCACTGTCGCGCAGCGCATCGGCCACCACTTCCAGCAGCCGGGGCTGGGCGAACTGCACCGCCGAGACGTTGACCGAGATGCGCATCCGCTCGTGCCCCGCGTCCAGCCAGCGGCGCGCCTGGCGGGTGGCTTCACCGAGCACCCAGGCGCCGATCTCGGTGATCAGGCCGGTCTCATCGGCCATCGGGATGAAGCGGTCCGGGGCCATGCGCCCGAGCCGCGGATGCTGCCAGCGCACCAGCGCCTCGGCGCCGACCGCACCCAGGTGGCGCGCACTGATCACCGGCTGGTACTCGAGCAGCAATTCGCCGCGCTCCACCGCGTGACGCAGGTCGCTCTCCAGTGCCAGACGCTCGGCGGACGCGGCATTCATCGTGCGTTCGTAGAAGCGCAGGCCGTTGCCGCCGGCGCGCTTGACCTGGCCGATCGCGGTCTCCGCGTTCATCAGCAGGTCCAGCACGTCCTCGCCGTCGCCCGGAATCATCGCGATGCCCACGCTCGCGGTGAGGAAGAGTTCGACGCGGTCCTTCATCAGCGGCTGGTCGAAACTGCGCACGATCCAGCGCGCCAGCATCTCCACGCCGCTGCGGTCGGTGGCGCCGGGCAGGAAGATGCCGAACTCGTCGCCGCCCAGGCGCGCCAGCACGATCTCCGCCCCCAACCCTTCGCGCAGCCGCTGGCCGATCTGGCGCAGCAACTCGTTGCCGGCCTCGTAGCCGAAGCTCGCGTTGACGCGCATGAAGCGGTCCAGGTCCACGACCAGCACAGCACCGCAGGGCGGGCGCCCGCGCTCCCTGCTCTCGCGGATCGCGTCGCCGACCTTGCTGCAGAACAGGTGGTGATTGGGCAGCGAGAGCAGCCCGTCGAAAAAGGCCAGCTGCTGGATGCGCGTGTCGGCATGGCGCACCGCGCGGCGCGCGCGCGCGCCGCGCAATTCGCGCTCGATCACCGGCACCAGACGTTCGTAGTCGCCCTTGGCGATGAAGTCGTCCACCCCTTCGTACATCGCCGAGACCGCCTGGCGGTCGGAAATCTGTCCGGAATGGATGAGAAAGGGAATGTCCTGCCCGCTGCGCTTGAGCACATCGAGCGCGGCCAGCGCGTCGAAACCGGGCATGTCGTGGTCGGAGAGGACGATGTCCCACTCCTCCGCGGCGAGCGCCGCCGCCATGTCGAGCGCACAATCGACCCGCCGGTAGTCGAGCACCATGCCGCGGCGCGCCAGCTCGACGCGCACCAGATAGGTGTCGTCCTCGCAGTCGTCCACGATCAGGGCGCGTATCGGTGCATCAGCGCGCACGAAGACTCCTTCGTTCATGCGTCCCATGGACAAGATTCTCCCGTTCTGCCACGCCCGCAGGCACCTGGCACTTCATTGCCCGTCCGTGCGCGCGGCATCGCCCTGCACCGCCTCGATCCGGTTGCGCCCACGCTGCTTGGCGAGATACGCGCCCTGGTCGGCACGCTTGATCAGCGCATCGAGATCGGCCATGCCACCGTCGCGTACCGCCACCCCCACGCTGATGCTGAGCGCCAGGCGCTTGCCGCCCACTTCGACCGCGAGACGATCCACTGCGGCGCGCAGGCGTTCGGCGCACACCAGGGCCGCGCTCAACTCGGTTTCCGGGCAGATCACCAGGAACTCGTCGCCGCCGGTGCGGCAGATCACGTCCTGCCCGCGCAGCGCCTCGCGCAGCGCATCGGCCGCGCCGCGCAGCACCGCATCGCCAGCGTCATGGCCATGAGTATCGTTGATCTGCTTGAAGGAATCGATGTCGATGATCATGCACGACAGCGGACGGCCCAGCCGGGTGGACGCCACCCATTCCTGCTGCATGCGGTCGATGGCATAGCGGCGATTCGGGAAACCGGTCAGCGTGTCGGTGAGCGCAGCTTCCTGCAGGCGCCGGTTGCTCACCGCCAGCTCCGCGGCAAAGCGGCGGATCTCCTCGCGGTCGCGCTCCAGTTCCTGCTGCAGACGGACCACGCGCAGGCCGGCACGCAGGCGGGCGGCGAGCACGCGCGGCTTGACCGGCTTGCCGACGAAGTCGTCCACGCCCGCCTCGAAGGCCTCGATCAGGCGCTCGTCCTCCTCCAGATCGGTGAGCAGCAGGATGTAGACATTGCGTCCGATGCGCGTCGCGCGCAGCGCACGGATCAACTCCATGCCGTCCATCTGCGGCATCGCCCAGTCGCTCAGCAGGATGTGAGGCTGCACTTCGAGCGCCATTTCCAGTCCGCTGCGCCCGTTGGCCGCCTCGTACACCGCGTAGTCGGACTCCTCCAGGACCTGGCGCAACAGCCGCCGCACCCGCGCATCGTCCTCCACCACCAGCACCCGCACCGTGCTGTCGGCGATCTCTTCTTCGGCGGCGCTCTCCGCCACGGGCGTTTCCTCTGCCGCCTCGAGCACGCGCACTTCGGCCTGCGCGCTCGCTTCGCCCTGCGCCAGCAGGGTGGAGAAGGCCGGCGGGTTGTCGACCTTCAGCTCGAGCGTATCGCCCCAGTCCACCCACAGCGAGACGATGTGATCGCCGGCCGAGGCAAGCTCGGCGGGCGACATCTCGATGCTGTTGCCCAGCTCGGCGACACGGGCGAACAGCGCCCCCCGGTCGGACTCCGCTGCGTGGCACAGTTCGGCGATCAGGCTGGCGACCAGCAGGGTATGCAGCAGCATGTAGTCGCGCGTGCCCGGTGTGGCGCCCGAGCGTTCCGGCGTCTCATACAGCCGCACCGGCTCGATCAGCACCTTCGGCACGCCCCAGTCGGCCAGCATCGCCGCGCTCAGATCGGTATGGGTCATGGCGAACGCACGATGCTCGAGATCGGCCAGACGCAGCTCGGGGTAACGGCGGGCCTCTGCCAGCAGGCGGGAGAACTCCGCCGGATAGAGCGTAGCCAGGGCCAGCGTGCCCACGTCGGCCAGCAGGCCCAGGCTGAACAGTTCGTCGGGCGCGCCGGCGCGATTGCGCTGCGCGAGCACCTGCACGGCCAGGGCGGTGGTCAGCGAACGCGACCAGAACGCATCGTAGTCAAAGCCGTTGCAGGTTCCGCGCCGGTAGTTGGAGAGCAGGGAAAAACCCAGCGCCATCGTGCGTACCGCCGGCAGGCCGAGCACCATCAGGGCCTCCTGCACCGACACCACCGGGCGCCGGGTCATCGCCACGATGCCGTTGGCGGCCTTGATCAGGCGCCCGACGAAGGCGGGGTCGCTCCTGATCACCTTGGCGAGTTCTGCCATCGACACCTCGTCCTGCTGCGTGAGGCGGATGATGGCCAGCGCGACGCCGCGCGGCGAGGGCAGATCGCCCGAGGCCTTGAGCTTCTCGTAGCGGCTCGAATCGAATGTACTGGTCATTGCAGGACGTATCCCGTGCGGTATCGCGAGGCGGCGGGCGGATGCGCGGCTGGGCGGGACTTTACCGTGCATGCGCGGCAACTGTGAAGCATCTGGATCAAGGATCGAAGCATTCGTGCAAACCTTGTGAAAAATACCCCGATGCGAATGGATTCGAGCCTGCGGTTTACCCCACCCGGACGAACCGGCCGATTGCCACCGTGCGCGCCGGACGGGCTAGAATCGGCCATTCACAGTTCGGCCTGTTCCCATGAAGTTCTGCTCCGACTGCGGCGCCCCGGTGGACCTGCGTATTCCGGCGGGTGACTCCCTTCCCCGCCACGTGTGCGGCGAATGCGGCAGCATCCACTACCTCAACCCCAAGCTGGTGGTGGGTGCGATCCCGGAATGGGAGGGGCGGATCCTGCTCTGCCGCCGCGCGATCGAACCGCGCCTGGGCTACTGGACGCTGCCGGCCGGATTCATGGAGAACCGCGAGACCACCGCCGAGGCCGCGGCCCGCGAGACCCTGGAAGAGGCCTGCGCGCGCATCGAGGTGGGCGAGATGTTCTCGCTCTACGATATTCCGCACATCAGCCAGGTGCACATCGTCTTCCGCGCCCGCCTGCTCGACCTGGATTTCCGCCCCGGTGACGAATCGCTCGAGGTCGCTCTGTTCGAGGAGCACGAGATCCCCTGGGCGTCGATCGCCTTCCGCTCGATCGAACTCAGCCTGCGCGACTATTACGAAGACCGCCGCAAGGGACGCTGGGGCTTTCACACCGGCAGCATTCCGCCACGCCCGGCAGCGGGCTACTGATGCCGCGCCGCAACAGCGGTTGAACCCGCTGCGGGCGCGGCGCTCAAAGGATAAATGGCGTGCGGATTGCCAGGCTCTTGCGCATCCGCGCCGCAATCTGTTCTGATTGAGCGCGTGCCGGACCCGCACGGGCGTGCCGGCACGAAAGTACGGGAGGCAACGTGCTGTTCGACACCGATACGTCCCTCTTGCAGTTCGAGCCGGCCGACGGCCCCGGCAGATGGCCGTGGATACTCACGCTCGACATGCACGGGCTGCCCCATCGCTGGGTGAGCTGGCAGGATGCCTGCCACTACTACGCCCGCGACATGGTCGCGTGGACCATCGGCGACCGCCAGTTCCGCATCCGCGGCGGGATCAGCCGCGCCACCGGGCTGCGCTCCGAGATCACCGCGAACAGCATCATCGCCATCAAGGGGCGCGCCCTGCGCCCCGGCACGCTGCAGCAGGTGCCGCACCTGAACAACCGCGAACTGTTCCACCGCGACCGCCAGATCTGCGCCTACTGCGGCCACCACTTCGGCATCGCCACACTCACCCGTGACCACGTCCACCCGGTCTCGCAGGGCGGGCGCGACATCTGGATGAACGTGGTGACCGCCTGCCGCCCGTGCAACCAGAAGAAGAGCGGACGCACCCCGGAGCAGGCCCGCATGCCCCTGCTGTACGCGCCCTACGTGCCGAACAAGGCCGAGTACCTGATCCTGTGCAACCGCAACATCCTCGCCGACCAGATGGACTTTCTCGCCCGCCACGTCCCCCGCCAGAGCCGGCTTCACCTGCCGGCCTGAGGCGCGCCGGGCCGCCCGTCCGCGCCGCGCGGCGCACCGCCGGAGCCACCGATGCCCAAGCCGACCGAGCTACCAGAAACCTGCAGCGGCGAGATCCGCTTCATGCTCGACGGCACCGAAATCCGCCTCGCGCACCCGGCGCCCACCACCACCGTGCTCAGCTGGCTGCGCGAACAGGCCGGCCGCTGCGGCACCAAGGAAGGCTGCGCGGAAGGCGATTGCGGCGCGTGCACGGTGGTGCTGGCCGAACCCGCGGCGGACGGCAGCCGCCTGCGCTGGCGCGCGCTCAACGCCTGCCTGAGCCTGCTGCCCACGCTGCACGGCAAGGCCTTGTTCACGGTGGAAAGCCTGCGCGCACCGGACGGCCGCCTGCACCCGGTGCAGCAGGCCATGGTGGATTGCCACGGTTCGCAATGCGGCTTCTGCACGCCGGGCTTCGTCATGTCGTTGTACGCCCTTTACCGCAGCGGCGCTGCGCCCGAGCCGGGCGAGATCGCCGACGCGCTGTCCGGCAACCTGTGCCGCTGCACTGGCTACCGCCCCATCCTGGACGCCGCGCGGCGCATGGAGGACCTGCGCGAGGGTGACGCGGAGGGTGCCGCGGGGGCTGCCAACAACGCCCTGCTCGCCCGCCTGCAGGCGCTGCAGGACCCACGCACGCTGGACATCGGAAACGACGGCGCCCGCCTCCTCGCCCCGGCCACGCTGCACGAATTCGCCCGCCTGCGCGCCGCCCACCCGCAGGCCACGGTGCTCGCCGGATGCACCGACATCGGCATCTGGCTCAACAAGCAGCTGCGCCAGTTGCCGCTGCTGCTCTGGCTCGGCCGGGTGGATGAGCTGGCGCGCATCGCCGAGGACGGCGGATGTCTGGAGATCGGCGCGGCCGTCAGCCTGGAGGATGCCTTCGCTGCACTGCGCCGGCACTATCCGGAGTCGGACGAGTTCGCCCGCCGCTTCGCCTCGCGGCCGATCCGCAACGCCGGCACCCTGTGCGGCAACATCGCCAACGCCAGTCCGGTCGGCGACTCAATGCCGGCGCTGATCGCCCTCGGCGCCCGCCTGCTGCTGCGCCAGGGCGACGACAAGCGCGAACTGGCGCTGGAGGACTTTTACCTCGACTACCGCCGCACCGCCCTGCGCGCGGGCGAGTTCGTCCAGGCGGTACGCATTCCGCTGCGCACACCCCCCGCCCCCGGCGAACGCGTCCACTTTCGCGCCTGGAAGGTCGCACGCCGTCACGACCAGGACATCGCCGCGGTGTTCGGCGGCTTCGCCCTGCACCTGGTCGACGGCATCGTGCGCGACGCACGGCTCGCCTTCGGCGGCATGGCAGCCACCCCGCGGCGCGCCCACGCGGCCGAACAGGCCCTGCGCGGGCGGGCCTTCGACGGGGCCGCGCTGCGCGACGCACAGGCCGCGCTCGCCGAGGACTTCCGCCCGCTCGACGACCTGCGCGCCAGCCGTTCCTACCGTACGCGCGTGGCGCAGAATCTGCTCGCCCGGCTGCAACTGGAACTGGACGAGGCCGCGCTGACCCGCGTTACCGATCCGAGGCTGCTCGATGCATCCGTCTGAAGCCCCCCCGCAGCTGGCGGGCGGCGTCGGCACCGCCCAGCCGCACGAATCCGCCGCCCTGCATGTCAGCGGCACGGCCGCCTACATCGACGACCTCACCGAGCTGCGCGGCACCCTGCACGCCGCGCTCGGCCTCTCGCAGCACGCCCACGCACGCATCCTGGCGCTGGATCTCGACCCGGTACGCGCGGCGCCCGGCGTGGTCGCGGTACTCGGCGCAGCCGACATCCCCGGCGCCAACGACTTCGGCCCGGTGGTGCATGACGATCCGATCTTCGCCGTCGACGAGGTCACCTACGCCGGCCAGGCGCTGTTCGTCGTGCTCGCAGAAGACATGCGCAGCGCGCGCGCCGCCGCCCGCCTGGCGCGCATCGAATACCAGGAC
>JAUVWV010000029.1 GCA_030603925.1 Thauera sp.
CGGTGACGTTGTAGGGCAGCCGGCAGGCCTGCGAACAGTCGCCGCGGTTGGCGCTGCGTCCGGTGTGGGCGTGGCTGATGTAGCACTGGCCGCTGTAGGCCACGCACAGCGCGCCGTGGATGAAGAATTCGATGACGCAGCGCGCCGGGTCGGTGGCCGCGCGGATGGCGCGGATTTGTTCAAGCGTGAGCTCGCGCGCCAGCACGATCTGCGAGAAGCCGACGTCCTGCAGGAAACGCGCCTTTTCCGGCGTGCGGATGTCGGTCTGCGTGCTCGCATGCAGCTGGATGGGCGGCAGGTCCAGCTCCAGCAGGCCCATGTCCTGCACGATCAGCGCATCCGCGCCCATCTCGTACAGCGCCCAGGCGGTGCGCCGCGCCTCTTCCAGCTCGTCGTCGCGCAGGATGGTGTTCAGCGTGGCGAAGATGCGCGCGTCGAAACGGTGGGCGTGGCGCACCAGGCGCTCGATGTCGGCCAACTCGTTGCCGGCGCCGGCGCGCGCACCGAAGGCCGGGCCGCCGATGTATACCGCGTCCGCGCCGTGATTGACCGCCTCGATGCCGATCTCGGCGTTGCGGGCGGGGGCGAGCAGTTCGAGCTGGGTGTCGGGCGAGCGGGGGGACGACGGCATCATGGCGGACGGCAGGTGGGAGCAGGGCGCCATCATACCGGTTCGCAGCCCTGCCGCAGCGCCATGTTCAGCGGTCGTCGTCGCGGTCCTTGCCGAAGGAGGTATAGCGTTCGGCGCGCCGTTCCCTCTCCTTGAGGGTTTCGGCCGTCTCACTCTCGTTTTCGTCATGCATGACCTTGGCCACCAGGGCGGCGACCAGCAGAACGACCATCGCCCATGCGGACAGGGGTTCTGCGGCCGGGCCTGCGTGCAGGAGACGGATCATCGCCGGCATGACGAAGGCGCCGGTGACGAGAAACTCTACCCACGAGAACATGTCGGCCTCCTTGCGGGGCTGCGGACGAGGGACCGGGCAGGACCGCACCGGCCTGCCCGGTCCTTTCATGCTAGACCGCGCGGGAGGGACTTGCAGGTCGGGTTGCTTGCCCTTCCGCCTGCGCGGTGTCGGCGGCGTGCTCGAACGCAGTGACCACGTAGCGCAGCGGGCCGCCCGCGCGCAGCGCGTCGAAGGGCCAGCAGGTCACCAGGGTGAGCTGGCGTCCCGCGGCGGGCTGGGCGAGCGGGCGGAGGTCGTTCTCGTCGGTCACTGCGCGGTGCGCGACGAAGTAGCGCAGGATCTCGCCGTGCGGCGTCTCCAGCGCCAGCTCGCTGCCGTCCTCCAGCCACTGCAGGAAGGCGAAGTGGGTGTCGCGATGACCGCCCAGCACGCTGTTGCCGGTCTCGCCGGGCTGCGCGGTGCCGTGCACCAGGCCGGGGCCGAAGGCGATGGTGCGTCCGTCGGCGCCCGCCAGCACGTAGACCTCGACGTCCTGCGCCGGGACGCGCAGGCGGTCGACCGGCCAGGTGTCCGCCCACGGCCAGGGGCGCACCTGCGCACCACCGGCCAGGGTCTGCGCCCAGGCCTGGCCGATGAGGATCTGCGCCAGCCAGGCCTTGGCGTGGATGTAGCCGGCCTGGCCGAACTGCCATACAGCGGCCGCCAGGGCGAGCACGAAGGCGGTGCGCAACATGGGGGTGCGCCAGCGCCGCAGGCGTGCGGCGCGCGGTGAGGCGCCCAGGCAACCGGGCGCCGGCCAGGCGCATTCGATGCCGAGAAAGTCCTGGCTGTTGCAGTCGAGGCAGGTCGGGGAGGTCTTCATGGCGGCTCCTTTCACGGTTCGTTCAGGCAAAGGGGAGGGGGTGGGGAGCGGAGCGGCGGCGCTGCAGGCGCCACAGCAGCACGCAGGCGAGCAGCGCGAGACTGCCGGCGAGCAGGTTCCAGCGCAGGCCGGTGGCGCCCTGCGGCAGCTTTCCGAACACGGCCTCGTAGTGCCAGCCCTCGGGCAGTTCGGTGGGCAGGGCGCCGCCCTGCAGGCCTTCGCCCGAGGGCCGGGCGGGCGTGCGGTCGACCGCCACCAGACTGGTGTAGCGACTCACCAGGCGATGCTGCAGGGCGAGTTCCAGCACGGCTGCGCGCACCGTGTCCTCCGCGACACCGGCGCGCAGCCCGTCCATCAGCGCATCGATCTTGCGGCGCGCCCACAGCCCGCCCAGCCCGCTGCCCGGCGCGGCCTTGTCCAGGCTGAGCTCGGTACGCCAGCGCGCCTCGCTGCCCCAGCCGCTCACCCCCAGCGTGCCGGTGGCCTTGCGCAGGGCGACGGCGACGACCAGCGGTTCGCCGGCGTACAGGTCGGGCAGGCGGCGGGGCCAGAAGTCGGCTTCGGCGCCGTCCGGCCAGGCCAGTTCGATGCCCTTCAGCACCGGCGATTCGAGCCGCGCGAAGAGCGCCGACATGCGCTCGCCGACTTCCTCGAGCTTGCCGATGTAGGTGAAGCTGCCGCGCCCTGCGGCGGCGGCCTTGCGCATGAAGTGGCTGTTGGGCGCCGAGCCGATGCCCACCGTGAACAGGCGCGAGTCGCCCAGACGCTGCTCGATCAGGCGGAACAGGGCCTCCTCGTTGCCCACTGCGCCGTCGGTGAGGAAGATCACCTGGCGCACCCGTGCCGGATCCTCGCCGCCGTCCAGCGCGGCGGCCAGTGCCGGTGCCATCTCGGTGCCGCCGCGTGCCTGCAGGCTGCGTACCCAGCGCGTGGCGGCGTCCACATTGTCGGGGCTGGCCGGGCGGGCGTCCGGGAACAGCGCCTGGGTGACCGAGTTGAACTCGATCACGTTGAAGCGATCGCCCGGGGCGAGCCGCCGCAGCGCCAGGGCCAGTGCCTGGCGGGCCTGCACGATTGAGCTGCCTTCCATCGAGCCGGAGGTGTCGATCACGAACACCACCTCGCGTGGCAGCGGCTGCTGCGTGTTCATCAGGCGCGGCGGCATCAGCATCAGCAGCGCGTGGTCGAGCTGCTCGCCCGGCTCGACGAACAGGGCTACGCGCGGGGCGTGGCCGGCGGCCAGGGTCCAGTTGAGTTCGAAGTCGCGATTCGCCGGGGTGCTGCCGGCGGCCAGTTCGACGATCCGGCGGTGCGCGTGCGGGGCCTCGATGCGTACCGCGTGATACGGGCTATCCAGCGCGGCGAGCGGTACGCCGGCATCGAGTTCAATGCGCAGGCGCACCGGGTTGCGCGCGCCGTCGGCCGGATGGCGGACCGGCGGGGTGATGCGGTGCGCGTCCGTCACCTGGTCGGTGGGCGGCACGCTGCCGTGGCCGGCGCCGCGCTCTCCGCCGGGTGCGCCGGGAATGTAGCGCGGCCCGACGACCATCGGAAAGCGCAGGCGGTAGCGTCCGGCGTCGCCGGCCAGTTCGTAGGCCAGGGTCTGCTGGTATTCGATTTCCACGCGGATCTCCGCGCCGGGGGCGATGTTGGCGACGCTGGTGGTGACCAGGTTGGGGCGCTCCTGCTCGACCAGTGCCGCGCGCCGCCCGCTGGCGCGCGCCTGCTCGAAGCTGGCGCGCGCGTCCTCGCGTTCGCGCACCTCGCCTTCGATCAGGCGGTCGCCGATCTGCATGCGCAGCCGGTCGACCGCGGCATCGTCGGGCAGCGGAAACACGTAGATGCCTTCCAGCCATGCGCTGCCCGGGTTGCGAAAGGTCTGCACGACGCGGGCGCGTGCCAGCGGGCCGCTGACCCGGATCGTCACCTCGGTGGCGAGCGTCGGCAGGGCGCGCGTGGCGCCGTCGGCATCGCGCAGCAGCAGCGTGCCCTGGCCAGCCTCCGCCGCGCGCAGCGGCGTCGCCTGCAGCTCGGCGGCGTGTGCGCCGCTGGCGAGCAGCAACACCAGGGCAGCGAGCGCGAGCGCCACCGCAAGGCCGCCCGCCAGGATGCGGACGATCAGTGCGGCAAGCTCGAGCGCGTGAGGGCGGTGGCGGACGCCGGGGGGCGCAGTGCGGGTGTTCATTCTTCGTTCTCCCTTCGCGTGGTGGTGGGCGGACCGTTTGTCCGTGCTGGCATTTCAACGCCGGATGCGGGTCTCTTCGGGCGGCAAGAAGGGCGAAGCGGGGGCGAAAGGTGGCAGAAAAATGGCTCGTGCCGCGTGGGGCCGCGGCGCGCCGGGCAAGGCGTGCGGGCGGTGCTATAGTCGGGCCCGGATCAACAGCGACACTGCATATGGGACGCCGCATCGCCATCGTCGAGGACGAAGCCGCCATCCGCGCCAACTATGCCGAGGCGCTCGCGCGCCAGGGCTACGAAGTGGCCGCCTACGCCGACCGCCCGCAGGCGCTGGCGGCCTTTCGCGAACGCCTGCCGGACCTGGCGGTGATCGACATCGGCCTGGGCGACGAGCCGGAGGGCGGGTTCACGCTGTGCAGCGAACTGCGCGGCCTGTCGAAACGCCTGCCGATCATCTTCCTCACCGCGCGCGACAGCGACTTCGACGTGGTCTCCGGCCTGCGCCTGGGGGCGGATGACTACCTCACCAAGGACATTTCCATGCCGCATCTGCTGGCGCGCATTGCCGCTCTGTTCCGCCGCGTCGATGCGCTGGCCGACAGCCAGCCGCAGGAAGAGGTGCTGGCGCGCGGCGCGCTGCGCCTGGACGCGATGCGTCTTACCGCGCAGTGGCGGGAGCAGGCGGTGGATCTCACCCTGACCGAGTTCTGGATGGTGCACACCCTGGCGCGCACCCCGGGCCACGTGAAGAGCCGCGACCAGCTGATGCACGACGCCCGCCTGGTCGATGACGGCACCATCACCTCGCACGTCAAGCGGATCCGCCGCAAGTTCGCTGCGGTGGATGCCGGCTTCGACGCCATCGAGAGCGTGTACGGCATGGGCTACCGCTGGAAGGCGCAATGAGCGCGCAGGCCCGCGTGCCGCGCCTGAGCCTGCGCAGCAAGCTGGCCTTGCTCTCGCTGCCGCTGCTGGCGCTGCACTGTCTGTGCTACCGCTACGTGGTTGATATGGAGGCCTTCGTGCTGGTGGGCCAGCACCAGGCGCTGATCGCCACCGCGCGCGCGGTGGCCACTGCGCTGCACGAACGCCCGCAACTGCTCGGCATGCGCCAGTGGTCGCCGTCGTCCCAGGTGGCGGCGGGCGATTCGCTGCTGCCCGGCGAGGAGATCATCGAGGCGATCCGCGGGCCGGTGGCCGAGCTGGCGGCCGAGCGGCCGGCGCTGGCCGAGGTGGAGGCCATCCTGCGCGGCGTGCAGCGCAGCACCTCGCGCATCAGCGTGATCAGCCGCGACCTGCGGGTGCTCGCCCTGGCGGGCCGGCTGGACGCCGCAGCGGAGCAGGGCGACGGGCCGCCGTCGTGGTGGCGCCGCACGGTGGCGCGCGTGCTGCCGCCACCGGGCGAGATCATGGGGCCGGACTGGGAGGTGACGCGCGGGCACGAGGTGCACGATGCGCTGCTGGGCATTGCCGGCGCCCGCCTGCGCGGCAGCGCCGACGGCAGCACGCTGCTGGTGGCCGCCGCGCATCCGATCTGGGAGCGCGACCGGGTGATCGGCGCGGTGGTGGTGGAAGAGGATTCGCGCTCCATCGTGTCCTTGCGCCAGCATGCGCTGGAGCGCCTGCTGCTGCTCACCCTGGCCGGTTTCGCCTTGGTGGCGCTGCCCTTGCTGGCCTTTGCTTCTCGCCTGTCCTCGCGCATCCGCCGCCTGCGCGACGAGGCGGAGAACGCCATCGACGTGCAGGGGCGCATCACCGCGCTGGTCACCGCCTCGCGGGCCGGCGACGAGGTGGGCGACCTGTCGCGCAGCTTCTCCGCGCTGCTCGAACGCCTGGCCGGCCATCACAGCTATCTCGAGACCCTGGCTAGCCGGATGTCGCACGAACTGCGCACGCCGATCGCAGTGGTGCGCTCTTCGCTGGAGAACCTGCACGCCGAAGCGCTGCCCGAAGGCGCGCGCACCTATATGGCGCGTGCCGAGGCCGGGCTCGTCCGCCTGTCGAAGATCCTCTCGCGCATGAGCGAGGCCAGCCGCATGGAGCAGGCGCTGGCCAGCACGCAGAGCGAGCGCTTCGACCTGCGCGCGGTGGTGGGCGAATGCGTCGCGGGCTACCGCGTGGTGCACCCGCAGCGCCGCTTCGCCGCGGAGCTGCCGCCCTATCCGGTGTGGGTGCGCGGGGCGCCCGACCTGGCCGCCCAGATGCTCGACAAGCTGGTCGACAATGCGGCGGACTTCGCCACGCCCGGCAGCACCGTCCGCGTGGTGCTGCAGTTCCAGACCACGACCGCCACGCTGGCGGTGATCAACCAGGGGCCGGCGCTGCCGGCGGCGCTCGAAGGGCGGCTGTTCGAGGCGATGGTATCGGCGCGCAAGCAGGATGGCTCTGCCGAGCCGCACCTCGGCCTGGGGCTGTATGTGGCGCGCATGATCGCCGCCTTTCACGGTGGGCAGCTGGTGGCCACCAACCTGCCGGGCGGCGACGGGGTGTGCGTCAGCGCGGTGCTGCGCCTTGCCTGAGGGGCGTGAGTCTTCTATAAGTGCTTTGGTTATATGGAAATGGGAAAACAGTCTTGGACTGTATAAGGTCGTGCGGCTATCGTTTGTGCGCCGCATCGTAGCGGCCCGCAAAGACCCGTCCACGCCCGATGCCGCTCGATAACCTGCCGCTGCTCTTCGTCGTCTTCGTCCTCGCGGCGGTGCTGGTGGCCTTCCTGCGCGAGAAGTGGAGCCCCGACGTGGTGGTGGCAACCGGGGTGGCGGCCCTGCTGGCGGCGCAGCTGCTGACGCCGGCCGAGGTGCTGTCGGTGCTTTCCAATCCGGCGCCGGTGACCATCGCCTGCATGTTCGTGCTCTCCGCCGCCCTGGAACGCACCGGCTGCGTCGAGGTGCTGGGCAACTGGCTGGCGCGCCTGGTGGGCGACAGCCCGGTGCGCCTGCTGGGCGGGCTGATGCTGGTGGCGATCCTGATCTCCACCTTCATCAACAACACCCCGGTGGTGGTCATCCTGACCCCGGTGGCGATTGCCTTGGCGCGCCGCTCGGACACGCTGCCCTCCAAGCTGCTGATCCCGCTTTCCTATGCCACCATCCTGGGCGGCACGCTGACCATGATCGGCACCTCGACCAACATCCTGGTCGATGGCGTGGCGCGCAAGCAGGGCCTGGCGCCCTTCGGCATGTTCGAGATCACCCTGGCGGGGCTGGCGCTGGCCACCACCGGCTTCCTCTTCATCATGCTGTTCGGTCAGCGCCTGCTGCCGGCACGCGACACCCTGTCGCGCACCCTGCGCCCGGACCTGGCACGCACCTTCATGAGCGAGCTGCTGGTGCCGCAGGACTCGCCGATGGCCGGCAAGAGCATCGCCGACGCCAACCTCAACGGCAAGGCCGGCCTGCAGGTGCTGAAGCTGTTCCGCGGCGACGAGGTGATCACCGAGCCGCCCAACACCACCTTGCTGGAGGCCGGCGACCGCCTGGTGCTGCATACCACCGTGCGCGACGTGGTGGAACTGCGCGAATCGGGCAAGCTGGAGTTCTCGCGCGGGCACGCTTTCGAGACCAACGCCACGCGCGACGTGATGCTGGTGGAGGCCATCGTCGGGCGCAACTCGCGCTATGTGCACCGCCCGATGCGCGACCTCGACCTCACCGCGCGCTATGGCATCGCGGTGCTGGCGGTGCACCGCCAGGACGAGAACATCCAGAGCAACCTGGACGACTTTCAGCTGCAGTTCGGCGACGTGATGCTGGTCGAAGGCACCGCCGGGCAGATCAAGCGCTTTGCCGACAATGGCGACCTGATCAGCCTCAACGACGTGCAGGAGCGTGCCTACCGGCGCGACAAGGCGCCGATCGCCATCATCGCCACGCTGTCGGTGATGCTGCTGGCCGCGCTGAAGGTGATGCCCATCGAGGGCCTTGCGCTGATCGCCGCCGCAGTGGTGCTGGTGACCAACTGCCTGGATATCGATGACGCCTACAAGGCGGTGGACTGGAAGATCCTGTCGCTGATCTTCGGCATGCTGGCGATCAGCATCGCCATGGACAAGGTCGGCCTGGTCAGCCTGATCGTCGGCAGCGTGACCGGTGCCGCGCCGTGGGCCACGCCATTGATGATGCTGGCCTTCATCTATCTGTTCACTTCGGTGCTCACCGAGGTGTTGTCGAACAACGCGGTGGCGGTGCTGATCACACCGATCGCCATCGGCCTGGCGCTGCAGCTCGGCGTGGATCCGCGCCCCTTCGTGGTGGCGGTGATGTTCGCCGCCAGTGCGAGCTTCGCCACCCCGATCGGCTACCAGACCAACACCTTCGTGTACAACGCCGGCGGCTACCGCTTCACCGACTTCCTGCGCATCGGCATCCCGCTCAACCTGCTGATGTGGGTGGTGGCGGTGGCGGTGATTCCGCTGATCTGGCCGTTCTGATTGCCCGGCAGGCGCGCCGCCTGCCAGAATGGCGGCCCTCGCGCCGCGCGCGCCCGCAATCGAGCATCCTCATGGCCCTCAAGGCAACCATTTACAAGGCCGAGTTGCAGATCGCCGACATGGATCGCAACTACTACGCCACCCACAACCTCACCCTGGCGCGCCACCCGTCGGAGACCGACGAGCGCATGATGGTGCGCCTGCTGGCCTTCGCGCTGTTCGCCGAGGAAGGCCTGGCCTCCGGCAAGGGTTTGTGCGTCGACGACGAGCCCGATCTGTGGCTGCGCGACCTGACCGGCGACATCCTGTGCTGGATCGATGTCGGCCAGCCCGACGAGAAGTGGATCCGCAAGGCCTGCGGGCGCTCGCAGCGCGTGGTGATCGTGAGCTACGGGCGCGCGGCGGACATCTGGTGGCAGGGCGTGCGCGACAAGCTGGCGCGCCAGGACAAGCTCACGGTGCTCAACCTGCCGCCCGAGGCGGCGCCCGAACTGGCCCGCCTGACCGCGCGCAGCATGCGCCTGCAGTTCACCATCCAGGATGGCCATGTGTGGGTGACCGACGGCGCCGAGACCGTGCAGGTCGAACCGCACAGCCTGCAGCGTCCGCCGGGAGGCTGAACCTGCCGTTCAGTGCGGCGTCCGCGCGCTGGGCACGCCTTCCAGCATGGTGCGGTGCCAGCGTGCGGCCGTGCCGGCCAGGTTGAACAGCAACCAGGCGAATTCGCCGATCAGGAGCAGGCCGGCGAGACGGGTGAAGAGGCTGGCCTCGCTGGCTGCGGCGATCAGCAGCGCGGGCAGGGTCAGGGTGTGCAGGATGAGCTGGCGGCGCACCGGCGTGTCGGGCAGCAGCTTCTTCATGTTCGGCGCCTTCACCCGCGCCTGGGTCAGGTGCAGCCAGGCCAGGAAGGGCACGATCTTGTAGAGCATGGCGGTGATCGCGCTGACGAAGCAGCCGTGCAGCACCAGTACGCCGGCGGCGAGCGGCCAGAAGGGATGATCCGAGCCGATGGCGATCAGCGCACAGAGCGCGCCAGCCATCACGCTGCCCATCGCCAGTTGCAGGGTGCGGAAGCTGGCGTCCGGGCGCGGCCGGCGGGTGCGGCGCAGCAACAGCAGGGTGGCGAGGGCGAAGGCGGCCGCCAGGGCGGCCAGCACCTGCCCGCTGGAGGTGGCGGTGGCGGGGGAGCCCGCCAGGCTCAGGGCACTCCACAGCGCCAGCCCGCCGAGCACCAGCGGCGCCCACAGGCGGGTGAGCCAGGTGGGGTAGTTCGGGGTGATCTGGAACATCGGCACCACGACCCAGCTGGTTGCCGCGAGCAGCACGCCGCCCCAGCCCAGCCACCCCCAGCCGACGTGCAGGTTGGTCAGTTCGCGCAGTGGTACGGCAAGCCCGCGCGACAGCGCCAGCACCAGCACGATGCCCAGCACCGCGGTGACGGCCAGGCCGATCAGCGCGATGCGCAGGTCACGTCCGGTGCTCTGGCTGGCGGCGCTGCGCCGCAGACCGAGCGCCGCTGCGCCGAGAAAGACCAGCACGCCGCTGCCGAGCAGCAGGGCGCCGCCCTGCATGAGCAGCGGTCGTCCCGTGGCGAGGCCCCAGGCCAGGGCGGCGGCGCCGGTGCTGACCAGGGCGTGCACGCTGGCCGCCATCGGACGCAGCGCCGGCAGGCTGGCACCGGCTACGACCGGCAGCACCTGCATCAGTGCGCCGAGCATCACCAGCAGCATGAAGCCCACGGTGATCAGGTGGGTGAGGGCGAGTGCGCCGGGCGTCCAGCGCGAGGCGAGCGCTTCCGGCTCGATGAGGAGGTACACCCCTGCCGCCATGCCGAACAGGGCGGCGGTGAGGAAAAACGATAGCGGGACGTGGAAAGGCGGAGTCGCCTCGTAACTGAGCGGGCCCTGGCCAGCGCTCATTGGCCACCGATGCGGACTTCCACGGCGCCATCCTCCCGCACGTGGTATTCGTGACGCACGCCGTCGCGCTCCAGCATGCGCAGCAGCGGCCAGGGCGTGCGGTCGAGCAGCAGCACCAGCACCTCGCCGGCGGGCAGGTCGGCGAGTGCCTCCATCGCCAGTTCGAAGGGCTCCGGCGGTTCCAGTCCGCGGGCGTCGACCAGTCGTTCGTTCATTGGGAAACCTCCGTCGGGCTGCCCGCACCCAGTTGTCGGCCGATGTCGAGCGCGAGTTCCTCGCGTTGCGAGTGCAGGCGCTGATCGCACATCGGGTAGAGGATGTTCTCTTCCTTCATGTTGTGCTGCTGCATCATGATCAGCAGGGTTTCCGCCTCGCCCGCGTACTCGTCGGCGTCCTGGTCATCGATGGCGCGCTCCAGGCGCGCGAGCGCCGCGCGCAGTTCGCGGTGTTCCTCGCGCATCACCATGGTGGGGCCGTGGCTCATGCCGGTGACCTGCTCGAAGCGCGGGAAGAGGATGGATTCCTCGGCGCCGAAGTGCGTATTCAACGCGCGGCCGAACAGCGCCAGGGCGGTCCGCGCGGCGTCCCACTCGCCGCGTCCCACGTGATGTTCCGCGCTGGCGAAGGCGCCGTCGCACTGGCGATGATCGTGGGTCATCAGATCGGTGAGGGTCGTCATTGTTCTGTGCTCCTGTCGGGGTGAGCCAATTCTCCGAATTGTCCGGGCGGTGACCTTGATACGGGTCAAACCGCCGCTGGCGCCTGCAGATAAGGGCTTTCGGCAGTGCGTCGCCGCCCCGTTGTGGTGCAGAATCCGCCCTTCCACCACGCAAGGATGCCGCCATGCCGTCATCGTCCGGGGGCGCCAGCTGGGGCAGGATCTTCCTGCCCTTCGCGCTGGGCTACTACCTGTCCTACCTGCTGCGCACCGTGAATGCGGTGATCTCGCCGGCCTTGACCGGCGAGATCGGCTTGTCCGCGGCGGACCTCGGTCTGCTGACCAGTGCCTACTTCCTTGCCTTCGGCCTGGCGCAGATTCCGGTCGGCATCGCGCTCGACCGCTACGGACCTCGCCGTGTCGAAGGCGCACTGCTGATGCTCACCGCGCTCGGTGCCGCGGCCTTCGCGCTGGGCGAGTCGCTCGGCGGCCTCGGGCTGGCGCGTGCGCTGATCGGCCTGGGCGTGTCGGCCTGCCTGATGGGCGCACTGAAGGGCTTCGCGATGTGGTACCCGGCGGAGCGGCAGAGTTCGATGACCGGCTTCATCATGGCGGCCGGTGCGCTCGGCGCGCTGACTGCCAGTGCGCCGGTGGAGGCGCTGCTGCCCTTCCTGGGCTGGCGCGGGGTGTTCTGGATCATCGCTGCGCTGGCGGCGGGCATCGCCGCCTGGATCCTGTGCGCGCTGCCCGACGAGGCCAGCCATGCCTCGCAGGACAGCCTGGCGCAGGCCTTGCGCTCCGTGGCGCACATCTATGCGTCCTGGGGCTTCCTGCGCTTTGCCGGCTCGGCCGCCTTCTTCACCGGCGGGTTCATGGCCTTGCAGAGCCTGTGGGCGGTGCCGTGGATGATGAACGTGAACGGTCTCAGCCTGGCCCAGGCGGCCTCGCAGCTGCTGGTGCTCAACTTCGGCATGCTTGCCGGACAGCTGGGCATCGGCATCCTCGGCACCCGGCTGGCGCGCAGCGGGGTGCGTCCGGTCAACCTGATGCAGGGCGGCTTTGCCGGCATGCTGGCGGTGCAGGTGCTGATCCTGCTGGGCTGGGGACCGCTTGCGCCGCTGTGGTTCCTGCTCGGCGCACTCTCGGCGGTCAACTCGCAGGCCTATCTGGCGTCGGCGGCCTACTTCCCGCGCGAGGTCTTCGGCCGCGTGAGCACGGCGATCAACCTGATGGCCTTCATGGGCGCCTTTGCGGTGCAGTGGGGGCTGGGGCTGGCACTCGACGGCCTGCAGGCGGCCGGCCACGGCATGGCCGCCGCGCTGTCGATCGCCTTCGGCGGGCTGATCGCGCTGCAGGCGCTGAGCTACGTGCCCTTGCTGCCGATCTTCGAACGCGGCAGGAGGAACTGAGTCATCGCGAGAGCGCTTTCCGGCAGCGCGTCCGCGTCGTCCGCGTCGTCCGCCGCCGGATGCGCGGCACCGTCGCCGGCCGGGGCGGCCGCTTTGCGGCCGCGCCATTCGACCAGTTCCAGACGCCCGTCCACGTGCTCGACGATGGCGGTGCAGCTGTCCACCCAGTCGCCGCAGTTCACATAGGTCAGTCCGTCCACCTCGCGGATCGCCGCCCAGTGGATGTGGCCGCAGATCACTCCGTCGACCCCGCGCTCGCGCGCGCCGTGGATCACCGAGTCCTCGAAATCGAAGATGAAGTTCACCGCGGTCTTGACCTTGCGCTTGGCGTAGCCGGCGAGCGACCAGTAACCCGAGATGCCCAGCCGCCGGCGCATCCAGGACAGCCAGCCGTTGATCCGCACCAGGGTGTTGTAGGCGACGTCGCCGATCACCGCCACCCAGCGGTGGTAGCGCGTCACCTGGTCGTACTCGTCGCCGTGCAGCAGCAGGTAGCGCTTGCCGTCGGCGCAGCGGTGCACCCAGTCGTGTTCCAGCTGGATGTCGCCGAAGGTGATGCCGACGTACTCACGCAGTGCCTCGTCGTGGTTGCCCGGCACAAACACCACCCGCGTGCCCTTGCGCGCGGCGCGCAGGATCTTCTGCACCACCGTGTTCTGCGCCGCCGTCCAGTGGATGCCGCGGCTCATTGCCCAGAAATCGACGATGTCGCCGATCAGGAAGAGATACTCGGATTCGTGGTGGCGCAGGAAATCCAGCAGACTGTCCGCCTGGCAACCGCGCGTGCCGAGGTGGATGTCGGAGAGGAAGATCGAGCGGACCGGGGTAGGCTCGACGGCGTCTTCGGCGTTCTTCATACGCCGGCAAGGCTAGGCGGGCCGCGTGACAGGGCGATGACAGATGGCCGGGTTCCAGGCGCCGCCCGTTCGAGCCGGCGGTGCGCGCCGGTACGCGCCGTGGCGCCGCGCGTCCCCTCCGGTGCGCGGTGGCAGGGCCTGAAACGGCGCGGACATCTTCACTTGCTAGGCTGCGCCCGGAACCCGGTCTGTCCGGGCGTGCGGCCGGGTCAGCGGGTGGAGGGAACATGGAGCGGATCGCCGATCGTGGTGCTGTCCCGGACAGGGGCGCGTATGGCCGGAGGCCGGACGAAGGGGCGGTGCCGCGTTTGCGACCGGCCGAGGCCGGTGACGCGGGCCTGCTGCGGGACTTCTTCGATGAGCTCTCCTTCGGGGCGCGCTACTTTCGCTTCGGCCATGGCGATGCCAGGCTGGACGACGCGGCGGTGGCCAGCCTGTGCGCGCCGGACCCGCGCGAGGGCGCTGCCTGGGTGGCGACCTGCGACGCCGCGGTGGTTGCGTGTGCGGGCTACTGCCTGGAAGCGGACGGCCTTGGCTGCGAGATGGCCGTGGTGGTGGCGGACGCCTGGCAAGGGTGCGGGCTGGGCCGGCGGATCGTCGTCGCGCTGGTGCAGGACGCCCGCCGGCGCGGCCTGCGCCGCGTCAGCGGGCGCGTGCTGACCACCAATCGGCGCATGCTCGATTGCGTGCGCGGACTGGGGTTCGACATCGAGCCGTGGGATGGTTCGAGCGTGGTGCTGCGGGCGGTGTTGCGCCTGTAACCGACCGGCGGGGTGTCTGCCGGTCAGTGGCGCCGGCCGGCGAGGGATGCGTGCAGCGCGGCGAGCCAGGCTTCCGCCGGTTCGGGGCGGCCGAACAGGTAGCCCTGGTAGATGAGCGCGCCGCGGGGACGCAGGAAGTCCGCCTGGGCGCAGGTCTCCACCCCTTCGGCGACCACCTGCAGCCCGAGGTTGGCGGCCACCGCGAGGATGGCGTCCACCAGGGCGGCGTCGTTGCTGTCGGTGGTGAGGTCGCGGATGAAGCTCTTGTCGATCTTCACCTCGTGGATGGGCAGGCGCTTCAGGTAGGCCAGGCTGGAGTAGCCGGTGCCGAAGTCGTCCAGCGAGAAGCGCACGCCCAGGCTGCGCAGCGCGCCCATGCGGGCGACCACTTCGTCGATGTCCTCGATCACCAGGCTCTCGGTGACCTCCAGCACCAGGCGGGCCGGGTCGGCGCCGCTTTCGGTCAGGCAGCGGCGCACCTCGGTGACGAAGTCGTCGCGGCGGAAGTGGCGTGCGCTGATGTTGACCGCCAGGCTGAGTGCCGTGCCCCGTTCGTCCAGGCGGGCGAGCAGGGCGCAGACCTGTTCCAGCATCCAGCGGTCGAGCGCCACGATGAGGTCGGACTGCTCGGCCAGCGGAACGAACTCGGCGGGCGAGAGCAGGCCGCGTTCCGGGTGTTCCCAGCGCACCAGGGCCTCGGCGCCGGTATGGCGGCCGGCGCTGTCGACCTGGGGCTGCAGGTAGAGGCGCAGCTGTTGCTGGGTGATGGCCTGGCGCAGCGCCTGTTCCAGTTGCGAGCGCTGGCGGATCGCCTCGCCCATGGCGCTTTCGAAGAACATGCTGCGGTTGCCGCCCTGGTTCTTGGCCTGACGCATCGCCATGTCGGCCTGGCGCAGCATGTCCGAAGCGGTGGTGCTGTGCGACAGCGGAAACAGCGCGATGCCGGTGCTGATCTCCAGGTGCAGGGTCTCGTCGCCGATGCGCAAGCCGTCGTTGAGCGCGCCGCGGATGCGCTCGGCCACCCCCAGCGCGTGCTGGCCGGCGAGGTCGCGCGCGCCGCCCGGGCGGCGCAGCAGGATGGCGAACTCGTCCGAGCCGAGGTGGGCGATGACGTCGTCGGCATGCAGGCGACGGGTGAGCGCTTCGGCCACCAGGCGCAGCAGGGCGTCGCCGAAGCCCAGGCCGCGCGCCTCGTTGATGGTCTGGAAGCGGTCGATGTCGATCAGCAGCACGTCGGCGTAGCGCTCCTCGCGATGCGCGGTGGCCAGGCAGTGGTCGAGCTGGCGCAGGAACTGCGCGCGGTTGGCCAGCCCGGTGAGCGGGTCGCGCCACATCAGGCGTTCGGCTGCCTCCTGCGCGCGACGGATTTCGGTGAGGTCGTTGAGCACCGCGACGTAGTGGCTGACCAGGCCGCGCGCGTCATACAACGCGGTGACGCTGTGCCACATCGGCCGCACCGTGGCGTCGCGGCAGCGGTACCAGAGTTCGCCGGCCCAGCGCCCGCTGCGCTGCAGGGTGTCCCACATCGCGGCGTGATAGCTCTCGTCGTGATGCTCGGCGATCAGGAAGGCGGGGTTGCGTCCGATGATCTCCGCTTCGGCGAAACCGGTGATGTGGGTGAAGCTTGCGTTGACCCGCTGGATGGTGGTGCGCCGGTCGGTGACCATCACCGCTTCGCCCATGGTCTCGAAGATCAGCGCGGCGAGGCGCTGGCGGTCTTCGGCCACGCGCAGGTCGGTGATGTCCAGGCAGTGGCCGACGTAGCCGCAGAATTCGCCGCGTTCGTCGAGGCGCGGCGTGCCCTCCACCGACATCCAGCGGTACTCGCCGTCGTGGCGGCGCAACCGCCAGGTGAGGCTGAAGGGTTCCTGGCGTTCGAAGGCGGAGAAGTAGGTGCGCCGGCAGGCGTCGATGTCGTCCGGATGGACGCCCTTGACCCAGCCCCAGCCGCGCTCCTGCGCCGCGCTGCGGCCGGTGAACAACAGCCAGGGGCGGTTGAAGAACTCCAGTTTGCGGTCCGGGCCGGAGGTCCAGATGAGGATCTGGCCGTTGTCGATGAGCGCGCGGTAGTGCGTCTCGCTCTGGTGGAGGTGGGCCTGGATGCGCGCGCGCTGGGCGATTTCGTCCTTCAGGCGGCGGTTCAGCTCGAGCAGTTCGAGGCTGCGCAGGGCCACGTCGTCGTAGAGCTCGCTGACCAGGTCGACCAGGGTGTCGCCCGGCAGGGCATCGTCCGGCGGTGCCGCGACGGCTGGCTGGGTCGCCGCGCGGGCGGCGCGCAAGTCATTGATTTCCTGCGCGAGGCGCGCATCCACCCCGGTGATGTGATGCAGCAGCCAGCGCGCCAGGAAGGCGAGCAGGTTGTCCACGACCTCGGCCTGCGGATCGGCCACCAGTTCACCGACGCGCTCGAGGTAGCGCACGAAGCCGGCATGGGCACGCAGGTGGCGGGCGCGGTTGACCGGGTTTACCGGCCAGGCGTCCATCAGCGCCGCTTCGGTCTCGAAGTGGTAATGGGTGTAGTGGCGCAGTTCCTCATAGACCTCCACCAGACGCGCGCGCTCGGCCGGGGCGTCCTGCATGGCGGCGAGCGAGCCGATCAGCTCGATCAGCCGGCGGTGCTGGGTGTCGATCTCGGCCAGCCCGGTGGCCAGGCCGTCGTGCCAGACCAGATCGCGCAGCGCGCTCATGTCGGGTCCGTCCCGTCGGTGGCAGGCGCTGCACCAAGCTGGGCGGCCACGTCAGCGAGGGCCGGCAGCAGGGCTGCGGCCTGCTCTGCGTCGAAGCGGGTGCGGCGGCGCTTCTTCACGCCGAGCAGGTCTAGGCGCACATGATGCGCCGGCTGCAGCCCCTCGGTGGCCAGGGTTTCGCGCACGCAGGCCAGCACGCAGCCGTCGAGCGCCAGGATGGGACGGCCGGAGTGCGCGATCTTCAGCAGCGCCGGCACCTTGCCGCCGATGCCTGCGATGCAGGACATCTCCGCCACGCCCAGGGCATCGAGTTCGAGGGCCAGATGGTTGGCGAGCTGTGCGGCGCTCGAGCAGCCCGAGCAGGAATACACCAGCGGGCGGGCGGTGCGTGCTGCGCGCGGCGTCATCGGCCGGCACCCGGTGCGGCGGGCGGCGGCGCGATGCCGTGCTCGACGGCATACACGGCGGCCTGCACGCGGCTGGCCAGGCCCAGCTTGCGCAAGGTGTTCTGCACGTGGATCTTCACCGTGCTCTCGGCCACGTCGAGTTCGCGCGCGATCTCCTTGTTGCTCGCGCCGCGTGCGATGAAGGCGAGGATTTCGCGCTCGCGCGGGGTGAGGCGTTCCGGGCCTTCGCCGCGCAGCGGCGGCGTGGCGGGGCGCCCGCCGGCCTGTTCGGCAGACTGCTCGGCGGAGGAACCGCGCAGGCCGCCGAGCAGCTTGCCCATCATGCGCGGCGAGACCACCGACTCGCCGTGCGCCGCGCTGCGGATGGCGGCCACCAGGGTGTCGGTCTCGATGTTCTTCAGCAGATAGCCGCAGGCCCCGGCGCGCAGGGTCTCCAGCAGGTCCTCGGCTTCTTCCGAGACGGTGAGCATCAGCACGTGCGAATCGGGCGTCTCGCGGCTGATCAGCTGCGTGGCCTCGCGCCCGGAGAGGCCGGGCATGTGCAGGTCGAGCAGCACCACGTCGGGTTTCAGCTGGGCGGCGCGCTTGACGCCCTCCATGCCGTCGCCGGCTTCGCCGACGATGTCGAACTCCGGGTGGCGCTGCAGCAGCGAGCGGATGCCGCTGCGGAACAGGCTGTGGTCGTCCACCAGCAGGATGCGGATGCGCTGTTGTTCGTCGGACGGCGCCATCAGGCGGTCTCCTCTTGTTTGCGGTGCAGGTCCAGGCGGATCTCGGTGCCCTTGCCGCGCGAGGAGCGCACGAAGAACTGGGCGCCGATGCCGGCTGCACGTTCCTTCATGATCAGCAGGCCGATGTGGGCCTGGCCGTCGTCGGCGGGGTGTTCGGGGTCGAAGCCCACGCCGTCGTCGCGCACGGTCACCGACAGGCCTTCCAGCCCGCGGCGCAGCAGCACGGTGACGGTGTGCGCATCGGCGTGCTTGCGCACATTGGACAGCGCCTCCTGCACGATGTAGAGCAGCTGCGTTTCGCTCTGCGGGTCGAGCGGCGGGCCGTCGCCCTGGATGTCGAGGTCGGTGGCGATGCCGGTCTGTTCGGCCAGACGGCGCAGCGCGGCGTCGATGGCGGCGTCCAGATCCTGCTGGGCGCCTACCCGGGTGCGGAAATGCACCAGCAGTTCGCGCACGTCCTCGTAGCTCTCCTGCACGCCCTGGCGGATCATCGCCAGGATGGCGCGCATCTCCGCCTCGTCGCCGCGGCCGATGGTCTCGTCGAGCATCTGCGCCTGCAGGTTGAGGAAGGCGAGCGACTGGGCGATCGAGTCGTGCAGCTCGCGTGCCAGCAGGGTGCGCTCCTCCGATACCGCCATCTCGCGCTCGCGGGCCTGCAGGCGCAGGTTGTCGATCGCGGTGCCGAGCTGCTGGCCCAGGGTGGCGAGCAGCTGGCGCTCGGACTCGTCGGTCGGCCGCGGCTGGTCGAAGTACAGGTTGAACACGCCCATCGGGCGCCGGTTGGCGCTGATGGTGGCGGCGGCCACGGTGCGGAAGCCCGCGCGCCGGCAGCTGTCCAGCGGCAGCGTGGCAAGGTTGCGGTCCACGTCGGTGATGAAGGCGACGTTGCGCTCCGCCGCGGCGCCGCACACGCACTGGCCGCAGGCGAGCACCGCCTCGTCGTCGAGGAAGCGTTCGTCCAGCCCTTCGCACACCGTGATGCACAGCTTCTGCGAGTCGCGGTCGAGCAGGCGCACCGAGCTGGCGCGCGCGCCCAGGGTGTCCTGCACGCGCTGCAGGAAGCCGCGGCACAGGCCGTCGATGTCGTTGGGTTCGTGCAGGAAGCCGCTGGTGGCGTAGAGGATTTCCAGCTCGCGGTTCTTCTCGGTGAGCCGGCGGGTCTTGTCCTCGACGCGCTGTTCCAGCGTGGCGTGCAGGTCCTGCACGTGATGCGCCATGGTGTTGAAGCCGGCCGACAGTTCGCCCAGCTCGTCGCGCGCGAACACCGGCACGCGCACCGTGAAGTCCTCCGCCGCCATGCGCCGCACGCCTTCGGTGAGCTCATGCACCGGGCGGATCACCAGCACGAAGAAGAAACGGATCAGGGCCAGCGTGCCGATGATGGCCAGGCCGATCAGCAGCACCTGGGAGCTGCGCAGGATGTTGGTGCTGCGCGCGTAGCTGTGCTCCATCTTCAGCACCACTTCGTTGATGCCCGCGACGAAGGCGCCCACCGTGGCATCGAAGGCGTTCATGTGCAGGCGCAGGGCATAGGGTTCGGGGGTGGCGGCGAGGCGTTCGAGCAGGGGACGGATGTCCAGGGCCCAGATCGCGGTGATGTGGGCGAGATCGTCCGGAATGCCGCTGTCGCGCGGGATGAACAGCGGCCGCGTGGGGTCGCCGCGGCCGAGTTGGGCGAGAGTGTCCTCGAAACCCTGGACCTCGTCATGGATGGTGGCGGAGAAGCCGCTGCGATCTTCCAGCTCGGCGTCGGCGCGCGCCAGGTGATAGGCGATGCGGTAGGCGCGCATGCGCAGGCTGCCGGCGTCGTTGATCGCGGCGGCGGCACCTTCCAGTTGCCAGGAGATGAACAGCGTGAGTGCGATGGTCGACAGCGCGACCAGAAAGAAGCCGAGCAGGATGCCGAGGATCTTGCCGGAGAGCTTCTGCCCGAACCAGCTGGAGAGCGGTGGGACCCGCGTCACGGCCGGCTCCACGCGCGGGGCGGGAGCCGGCCACGGGCCTGGCAGGGAGAAGGGGGCACGCACGCGGGACGGATCATGTGGGCAATGCGCACTGCAGTGGATTCGATACGTGCCGATTGTGGAAAACGGCCGGCCGGCGTGCATTGACCGCAGTCAAGCGCATCCGGCCGGCGGCCCGTTCAGGCCGAGGCGCGGGCGCGGCGCTTGCTGCGCACGATCTGGTAGGCGCGGCCCACATAGGTGAAGGGCGCGGTCCACACGTGCACCAGGCGGGAGAACGGGAACAGCAGGAACACCGTCATGCCGAGGAACATGTGCAGGCGGAACACCGGCTCCACGCCGGCCAGCAGCTCGGGCTGCGGGTTCAGCGTGATGATGCTGTTCACCCAGGCGGCAAGCGCCAGCATCACGTCCGGGTTGCCGTGGTTGGCGTGGCCGATGGACACCGGCAGGGTGGACATGCCGAGCAGCAGGGTGACCAGGATCAGCGACAGGATGGCGTTGTCCATGTAGCGGCTGGCCGCACGGATGCGCGGGTTGAACACCCGGCGCAGCCACAGGATCGCCCCGCCGATCAGGCACATGGTGCCGAACACGCTGCCGGCGACGATGGCCAGCCACTGGTGGGCCATGTCCGAGACGCCCAGCGCGATCCAGAAGGCGTGCGGCATCACCAGGCCGGCGAAATGGCCGAGGAAGATGGAGATGATGCCGATGTGGAACAGGTTGCTCGCCAGCACCATGTGGCGCTTGGAGAGCAGCATCGACGAGTCGGTCTTC
>JAUVWV010000365.1 GCA_030603925.1 Thauera sp.
CGTACAGCACCGAGGCACGGATCGCCGCGCTGCGCTCGGCCGGCTCCAGCGGGCCGAGGCGGGAAGCCGGTGCGATCACGAAGGCGCGCTCCACCACCTCCGGGCGCCCCTTCTCGTCGAGGAAGGACACCAGCGCCTCGCCCACCCCGAGTTCGGTGATCGCCGCGGCGGCATCGAAGGCGGGGTTGGGCCGCATGGTGTCGGCGGCGGTCTTCACCGCCTTCTGGTCGCGCGGGGTGAAGGCGCGCAGCGCGTGCTGCACCCGGTTGCCGAGCTGGCCGAGCACGCTGTCCGGCACGTCCAGCGGGCTCTGGGTGACGAAATAGACACCCACGCCCTTCGAGCGGATCAGCCGCACCACCTGTTCGATCTTCTCCACCAGCGCCTTCGGCGCGTCGTTGAACAGCAGGTGCGCCTCGTCGAAGAAGAACACCAGCCTGGGCTTGTCCAGATCGCCCACCTCGGGCAGTTGCTCGAACAGTTCGGCGAGCATCCACAGCAGGAAGGTGGAGTACAGCTTGGGCGAGTTGTAGAGGCGGTCGGCGGCGAGGATGTTGATCACCCCGCGGCCATCGCCATCGGTCTGCATCAGGTCGGCCAGGTCGAGCATCGGCTCGCCGAAGAAGCGCTCGCCGCCCTGCTGCTCCAGGGTCAGCAGGCCGCGCTGGATGGCGCCGATGGACGCCGCGGAGACGTTGCCGTATTCAGTGGTAAAGGTCTTAGCGTTCTCGCCCACATGCTGGACCATGGCGCGCAGGTCCTTCAGGTCGAGCAGCAGTAGCCCCTGATCGTCGGCGATCTTGAACACCAGTTGCAGCACCCCGGACTGGGTGTCGTTGAGGTTGAGCAGGCGGGCCAGCAGCAGCGGCCCCATGTCCGAGATGGTGGCGCGCACCGGGTGGCCGGCCTCGCCGAACACGTCCCAGAACACCGCCGTGTTGGCGCGCGGGGTGAAGGTGTCGATGCCGATCGCCGCCAGGCGCTGCAACAGGCGTTCGGAGGCGCTGCCCGCCGCGCCGATGCCGGAGAGGTCGCCCTTCACATCGGCAAGGAACACCGGCACGCCGATGGAGGCGAACATCTCGGCGAGCTTCTGCAGGGTCACGGTCTTGCCGGTGCCGGTGGCGCCGGTGATCAGGCCGTGGCGGTTGGCCAGGCGGGGCAGCAGGTGGATGGGTTTGTCGGCGGTCTTGGCGATCAGCAGCGCGTCGGCCATGGCGGGCTCCGTGTATCCGGTTGGTGTTCAGTTGCCGTTGCACTGCGCAACGCAGCGCTCGTAGGTCTCGCCGCAGGCCGGGCCGCGGCAGGCGCGCAAACGCTCGCCGCACACCCGCACGCAGCTGTTCCAGGCATCCTGCCCGGCAGGCGGGCGGGCGAGGCTCGGGCGCGCCGCACTGCGGCGCTGGCAGGAGGGCAGATCGAAGGCGCGCGGCGGGCCAGGCAGCAGGGTCCATTCCTCGGCAGTGAAGCGCAACGCCTCCTGCAGCGCCGCGAGTTCGCCGGGCGCGCTCAGCAGGCCCGAGCGCATCAGGCTCTCCAGCCCCCAGCAGTCGGCGCGCTGCGCCTGCGCCAGATCGAGCGGACGGTCGAGCGGCAGCCCCAGGTTGTGGCGCGCGCATTCGTGCGCGTAGAAGAACAGCCGCACGCCGTGCGGCAGGCGCGGCAGGACGTCCCGGTTGTAACGGATCGACGGGCGGCCGGCCTCGAAGGCGGTGCCGACCACCGCGGCGGCGGCCGGGTCGGCCCCCGACACCACCGGCCGGCCGGCCGCATCGGTACAACCGTGGTAGCTGGTCTCGAGCTGCGCCAGCGCGTAGGGGCTCCACAGCAGGACGAACAGCAGGGCAACACGGGCGAGGAGCTGACGCATCTCCGGGATCTCCGCTTGGACACCCGGCCAGCATACCACCGGCGCCCTGCGCGGGTGCGGGCAGCGCGGCACGGCGCCTGTATAATGTCGCCCCTGTTTCCATCAACCGGCAGCATCGAGGACATTTCCCATGGCTGGTCATTCCAAGTGGGCCAACATCCAGCACCGCAAGGGGCGCCAGGACGCCAAGCGCGGCAAGATCTTCACCAGGCTGATCAAGGAGATCACGGTCGCCGCCAAGATGGGCGGCGGTGATGCGAGCGCCAACCCGCGCCTGCGCCTGGCCATCGACAAGGCGAAGGCCGAGTCCATGCCCAAGGACAACATCGAGAACGCCATCAAGCGCGGCACCGGCCAGCTCGAAGGCGTGTCCTATGAGGAAGGGCGCTACGAAGGCTACGGCATCGGCGGCGCCGCGGTGATGGTGGACTGCCTCACCGACAACAAGACCCGCACCGTGGCCGACGTGCGCCACGCCTTCTCCAAGTACGGCGGCAACATGGGCACCGACGGCTGCGTGGCCTTCCAGTTCAAGCACTGCGGCCAGC